>CAKZLR010000046.1 GCA_937127165.1 uncultured Candidatus Peregrinibacteria bacterium | reverse complement strand
GGATGAGTTTGGTGAGGATAAAGTACTCAAAACGAGGGGACCGTTACACATATTTGTTGTGCTTTCATCTGCCCACTGACTACCAGACCATTTTATATCGTTAAAATAAGATCTAAGGTCCGTATCAACAATTCCATTAGTATCACGTAAATCTAAATCAACCATTTCAAGTTGTTGTGCTGAAGTATCGTAATGGTCTTTTACCATACAATTAGCCGCATGTGAAAGATTGTTTTCAGCTTCATTTTTAGCCTCAACTTTTATGAGAAAAAGTGATAACAATAACCCTAAAAGAATTAATATTAATATGAATGTGATTTGTGAGAAAATTTTGTTTTGTCCGAAAAATCTAACCATAATCAAAAGGATTGGTTGACTAAAATAGTCTAACACCTTTATATTTTATGGTCAAATCCCAAATATGTTTTCTATTTGCATAGAAACCAGCTGCGACGAAACTTCGATTGCTATCTGTCGTCTTGAAGATGTGGTTGGTCATGCATACCAGAATTTGTATGGTAAAATTAACTCACTAGAAGTTGTGGGGGCATTAACCCATTCACAAATCAAAAATCACCAACAGTTTGGTGGGGTAGTGCCAGAATATGGGGCTAGATTGCATGCCGAGCAAATCCATTCTCTTTTTCAAATTTTGCTCGATTTTGTCTCTCAAAAAACTTCTTTGCAACCGCGAGATGTACTAAGTCAGGTTGAGTACATTTTTGTTGCTGGTGAAGTTGGTTTGGTATCGGCTCTTAGGGTGGGTCAAGAATTTGCCAAGTCTGTAAGATATTTTTTGCAAAAACAAACTCAAAAACAAATTGAGCTAAAAGTGATTAGCCATTTAATCGGTCATATTTTCAGTTGTTTTTACCAGATAGAGTTAAAAAAAGACTGGCAGACAGGAATTTTAGAAAGTACTACAAACGTTGTTGAACAATTTCAAGACGAAGAGATCTTTCCGCATCTACATCTTTTGGTTAGTGGCGGTAATACCCAAATTATTTTGCTTAGTAGTCCAACTAACTGGCAAATTGTAGGTAAAACAATTGATGATGCTGCAGGAGAATGTTTCGATAAAATTGGCAGAATGTTAGGCTTACCTTATCCGGGTGGTGTGCTGATCTCGCAAATTGCTGTTTTGGAGGAGCAAAACTATTTTGATTTTCCGGTGTCGATGAAGCATGCAGATTCTTTTAATTTATCTTACTCTGGGCTTAAGACGGCTGTCAGGTACTTTTTACAAAAACCGCCTATTAAGGGCTTTGTTATTGAAAAACCTCTCAAAAAAGCAGAAATATTAGAGTTACTAGAATCTCCACTTGAGAATTTGAACTTTAAACTAAAATTTATCAAACAGACTTGTATTTCAGCCCAAACAGTAATTATAAAACAACTTATTAATCAATTTGGTAAAGCTATAAAACAGTTTAACCCCAAATCAATCGGTTTAAGCGGTGGAGTTTCAGCAAATCTCTTGTTAAGAAACAAAATTTTAGAATTCGGTATATCTCCTACTTTTATAACTCAGCTACCTCTAACTGGCGACAATGCTGTAATGATTGGTCTGGCGGGAGTCGTTGATAAAAGTTTTAGATTACCTTAGTAAAGTTGGGTATCTCATACCATTTTTAATAAGAACCAGAAACTGTAAATCTAACGAACAAATTTATAACGAACTATTAAATTTACTCAAAAGTCCTTTTCCGCTTGAGAACATGGAAAGTTTATAAAATAATACATATACAATACGAGTTTCTTGTTGAGAACATTAAAAGAAGAATTGATCTCAAAATTCCTTCTGAACTCTGTTTATATTCGTGAATTTACTTAATTATACTTAATTATATAAACGATGCTTATCCCTATACTACGGAAGATAACAAAAATTTATCTAGATTACCTTATTTTTGTTGTAGAGTCATTTTTAATTACGATTTCTCTGTTAGATCTGAAAATAAAGATGAAGCGACAAAAAATCCTTACCTATCCAATAAATTCTATTGTCGAATTTACTACAGATTATAGATTTTTATTACAACAAAAGTACTTTATAGAAAGACATAAAAAAGACATAAAATCCCGGTGGAAATTTAGAAATTTATCTAAAACAATAGATCTTAGGTTAAAGGGTTGGTCTATTGTACAAGCTTATTATTCAACAACTTATAGGATTTAGGTACGCTTGAGATGGGTTTTACAGAGACTGATAGTCTACCTAATTTGATTTAATTTTATATAAGAAAATTTGCATTTACCATCTTGGTAATCAATTAAATTATACATAAGTATAGATTATCAATGCTGCTGGGTCGATTCATTGAATTATCTAAGAGGTTTTTTGTCTTGTTTGATAAAGGATATTACAGAGATTATCTGTAAATTAGCTTGTATAAATTTGCAGATGATATCAACCCATCACAAGATTTTTTATATGTCAGATTTTATACATTAAATTAAAGTTTTTTGTTATATTTTCCAGTTTATCCTAAATATTTCAATAAGATCAAAAAACTAGGCACATATTATTTGTTTTAGCTCAATTTTAGCTCAATCTAATAAAGATACTGGTAAGTAGGTACTTAGTGAGATTGATAATGTTTGCATCATCTGTTTATAAATGACCAGGAATTAAACATAGATCTTGGTTATGAAGGAGATTTAATAGAAAGAGGTTTTTAAACTAAAAATCTAGTTCAATTACAACATTTACCAGAAAATATTTATGATAAATAAGAGTTTTTCCAATTAATTATAGATTATAATAGATATTAAAAAAATGCTATTTTGACAAAAAGTAAAAAGTTCCATTATCAAAAATGGATTATCTTTGTGATTCTTTATGATTTAATAGATGTTAAATTTTAACTTTAAACTTTGAATTTTTTATACGTTATGTCCAGCAATAAAGTTTATATTTTTGATACAACTTTAAGAGACGGAGAGCAAGTTCCAGGTTGTCAACTAAATACCATAGAAAAAATTGAGATAGCCAAAGCTTTAGAAGAACTAGGGGTTGATGTAATTGAGGCTGGTTTTCCGGTGTCTTCTCCTGGTGATTTTCAATCTGTTTTAGAAATTTCCAAGGTAGTTTCCAAGCCAACCATTTGTGCTCTCACTAGAGCTGTGGAAGGAGATATCGATGCTGCGGCTGAAGCTCTAAAATTTGCTAAAAACAAAAGGATTCATACGGGTATTGGGGTTTCGGATATTCATATTAAGTACAAGTTCAACTCCACACGAGAAGATATTTTGCAAAGAGCAGTTAAAGCTGTGAAGTATGCTAAAAAATTTGTGGATGATGTAGAATTTTATGGAGAAGATGCGGGTAGAGCAGATTTAGAATATTTAGCCCAAGTGGTGGAAGCGGTGATTGCTGCAGGAGCTACTGTAGTTAATATTCCTGATACTAGTGGTTATTGTCTACCTGACGAGTTTGCTCAAAAAATTACTTTTCTAAAACAAAATGTCAAAAATATAGACCAAGCTATTTTAGCAGTACACTGCCACAATGATTTAGGTATGGCGACTGCCAACACACTTGCGGCTTTACGAGCTGGAGCTAGACAAGCAGAAGTCACTATTAACGGTATTGGCGAGAGAGCAGGAAATGCTTCATTGGAAGAAGTGGTTATGGCTCTGAAAGTTAGAAAAGTGGTGATAGGTCTGGACACAGATATAAATACGAAGAAGATTTATCCGACCAGTAGACTTGTATCCAGGTTGATGAGAATGCCGGTACAACCAAATAAGGCAATCGTTGGTAGAAACGCTTTTGCTCATTCTTCAGGAATTCATCAAGATGGAGTGCTAAAACACCGTGAAAACTATGAGTTAATAGACCCTCAAGATGTAGGAATCTTATCTAATAGTATAATTTTAACTGCTAGATCTGGCAGAGCAGCTTTGGATTACCATATCAAAAGGCTTGGTTATAACAAAACCAGAGAAGAGTTAAATGAGATTTATAAAGAATTTTTGTTATTAGCTGACAAAAAAAAGGAGATAAGAGATGCTGATTTACTGTTTTTATTGGGGCAGAAGACACCAAACAATACTTTTGAACTTGAAATTTTAGAGGTTTTGTCTGGATCTTCGGTCAAGCCAATGGCTATGGTTGGGTTAAAAATTAAAGGTGAACTGTCGGTAGCAATCTCAGATGGGAACGGTCCGGTGGATGCAGCTTTTAAGGCGATTGATAAAATCATTCAAAAGCAGGTAGTGTTGGAAGAATTTTTGGTACAAGCAATTACTCAAGGCAGTGATGATGTTGGCAAGGTCCACATTCAAATAATCTATAAAGATCAAATTTATTATGGTTTTGGAGCAGATACAGATATTGTTGCAGCCTCAGTTAAAGCTTATTTAGATGCATTAAACAAAATTAATGATTGAGTTAGTTCCCGGTATTATTTAGACTTTTAAGATCAACCAAATTTGCTAAACTGGAACGCAACTCTAGAAGGGCAGTATAGGTGCACAGCACAATTATTTCACCAGAAAGTGTTTTACAAAGGTTTACAATGTCTTTTCCTTTTTGACCCAAATAATCTTCGGGTTTTACTTGAAAGCCAGCATACTCTAACCTTAAAAGCATATCCAAACCTCTAGTGCCAGCTGTTTTTAAGTTTAAAAATTTTTGTTTGCTGGTAAACTTTTCTAGATTAACATCCCACAACCAAGATACATCTTTCCCATCAGCTATATTGTCGTTTATTGAGATAATCATGTTGATTTCCTTGTGTTGAAATTGCTGGTGTAATTGGTTTAACACTTGATCAAATCCGGCCGGGTTTTTAATCAAAAACAACTCAATTTTGGTATTTCCCAAAGTTATTCTTTCACCCCTACCGAACACTGGTTCAAAACTAGGAATTGGATCTACTGCTTGAATCCCAAATTTTTGGTAACCACAAACTACTGCAGCGAGTATGTTATAAGTGTTGTAAATTCCTCCCAAGTTACTTTTTACACTAATTTTTTTAGATCCAAAAACTATTTCAAAAGACTGACCAGAATCTGTAGATTGGATATTTTTAGCTACAAAAACTTGATGAAAGTTTAGATTGACTGGAGAGTCTGACTCAAAAATAGGTTTATCTGGACTATCTACCCGAAACCCCAAAAGAGTTCCTTCAAAATTTTGTAAACATTGCAATAGTTTATAGTCGTCAGCATTAACAATGACTATAGGTTTAGTTTTTTCTAAGACTGTCTTAAAGTATTTGAGTGTCTGGTCGATCTCTCCATAGGCGTCTAATTGATCCCTAAAAACATTAGTTAAGATCAATATTTGAGGTTTGAGATAATCTGCTAAAATAGGCATAGTAGCTTCTTCTATCTCCAAGATGGCAGTGGTTTTTTTAGGTTTTAAGTTCCATTTAGTGTTAAGTATTAAAGCCGAAGCAATACCCCTAAAAATATTTGCTCCTCCAAGGTTAGAACATACCTCAACATTATTGTTTTGATAAATATGGTTAAGTAAAGCTCTAGTTGTAGTTTTACCATTGGTACCACTAATGAATATAACCTCTTTAAGGTCTTTGGCGAGTATAGCAATCACCCATTTGGCATAATATTCAACTAAATAGCCGGGTAGAGCCGTGCCGTTACCTTTTTTAAGACTACGAGAGGCAAAAGCTAAGAGCTTGGCAAAAATAACAATCCCAAAAATAACAATTTTTTTCATATTATGAAAGCATATTTGCTTCTGCTTTAGAATTTAAGCAATAAAAATTTTTGAGTCAATGAAAAGATAGCAGTTTTCAAAATCATCTCTCAAAGAGTTTTGCTACTAATTTTTTAACTTAATCAGCTTGATCACGAAGTAAGAGCAAGATGGAAGCTTAATTTTTTTAAAAATAAGGTAACTTTTATTTTTTTAAAGAAAGAAAATCATCTCTAGGAATAAAGTGAAAATTTAAATTTAAAATTACAATTGGTGTATCTTAGTTTATTAAAACTGCTTATGGTATAAATAAAAATTAGCTAGTATTCGTCAGATTTGTTGTTTTATAACTGCCACAATTAGTGGTTTACTGAGAAAAACCAAAATAAGCATCTTATTTTCAAAGTGGTTTATTGTACAATTTACCCAACTTAAAAACATGGATTTGACTAAAATATGCAAGTTATATTTTGTTGTTCTTATGTCTTCTGATCAGTCTTCAGGTCAGGTTGTTATTCTTGATGCTGGGGCTCAGTACACAAAGTTAATTGATAAAATGGTCAGATCTTTGCTTGTGGAATCTGTAATTTTACCTCTTAACACACCAGCTCAAGATTTACAAAACTATTCTGCTATTATTATTTCCGGGGGGCCAGGTAGTGTCAATTCATCCACAGCACCTACTTTTGACTCTCAATTGTTTAATATTGGTAAACCTATTTTAGGAATTTGCTACGGTTTTCAGATGATGAACAAAAATGCCGGAGGTACGGTAGAAAAAAAAGAGATTCGTGAAGATGGTCAATTTGAAATTGAATTAGATAATTCTAGTCCGCTGTTTTCTGGACTTTCATCTCATGAAAAAGTACTATTAACCCATGGCGATTCTTTGGGTAAAGTTGCCCCTGGTTATGAAATTATTGCTACCTCTGGTACAATTGTAGCTGCGATTCAAAAACTTGATCAAAAACATTTTGGGGTGCAGTTTCATCCCGAAGTAGGCCGCCTTACTCCTAGTGGTAAAAAGATTTTTGAGAACTTTTTATACAAAATATCTGGTATAAAACCAAATTTTGATTTAGGTAGAAGACAAACTGATATTATTGAAGAAATAAGAAAACAGGTGGGTGACAAAAAAGTTATTGTTTTGGTCAGCGGTGGAGTTGATTCGACAGTTTGTGCCGCTTTGATGGTTAAAAGTTTAGGTGTAAATCAAGTGGAAGCTTTTCATATTGATACTGGATTAATGAGGTACAAGGAAAGTAGTCTAGTTAAAGATGCTCTAGAACAAATTGGTCTTAAAGTACACTTAGTTGAAGCTAAAAACAAATTTTTAAATGGCACCACCGTCATTGACGGTCAAACTACTCCCATTCTTAGCCAAACTATTGATCCACAAATCAAAAGAAAAATCATTGGAGACACTTATATCAAAGTAATTAAGTGGGCAGTTAGTCAACTTGGCCTGGACTTTGAAAAAACAATTTTAGTACAAGGTACTCTCAGACCTGACTTGATTGAAAGTGCCTCTAAAACAGTTAGCCGGACAGCTGAAACCATTAAAACTCATCATAATGATACAGATTTAGTAAGGTCTCTTAGAGAGGCTGGGAGAGTTGTTGAACCACTGAAAGATTTACATAAAGATGAGGTTAGGCAAATAGGCCTAAAACTAGGTTTACCTAAAGAGCTAATTTGGCGACAACCTTTTCCAGGGCCAGGGCTAGCGGTTAGAATAATTTGTAGTGATGCAAATCAAGCAGTACCAAATTTTCTAGATTTAGAAAAACAAATTGCAAATCAAATTTTATCACCAGGTATTCGATGTAGAGTTTTGCCTATCAGAACTGTTGGAGTGCAAGGTGATGGCAGAAGTTACAAAAATGTAGTTGCACTTTTTAGTAATCAACCGAACTGGTCAGAGCTGTATAAAATAGCTATTGAAATACCAAAAAAATTTCACTTAATTAATAGAGTCGTATTTGCTTTTGGTAAATCCGACCCCAATCTCCCCTATCAGTTAACCAAAACTATGGTTAACGAGGAGTGTCTGGAACAGCTTCGTCAAGCTGATTTTGTAGTCAACGACTTACTCATAAAATATGAACTAACTCGAAACATTAGTCAAATGCCAGTTATACTTATTCCTGTAAACTTTGGTAAGTTTGCTCATAGATCTATTGTTATTAGACCAGTCATTACAGATGATTTCATGACAGCTACTCCAGCAATTGTGGGAGTTGACTTACCTGAAGAGATTCTAAAACAGATGGTTGTCAGAATAGCTAGTCAGCCAAATATAGCTGAAGTTATGTTAGATTTAACACCAAAACCTCCGGGGACAATAGAGTGGGAGTGATTTTTGTGGAATTAGTTTTATTTTTAAAAAGGATTAGTGGTTCATGAGAACAATGTTTTAACGAAATTCTTTTTTACAAAAGAGCAAAGTAGATAAGTATAGATTTGATCGGAGTTTTTAATTTGTATTGGTAAATTTCTTAATCAAATTAATTTTTGAATAATAAATTAAATTAGTTAAGTTTTAATTATCTTAAGAAGATGATGAAAAGAATTCTAAAATTAAATTTAGTATAAAGCGCTGTATGAAGACATGAATAGTAAGAGAGTGAATAGACTCGATAAAAATTTACAAATAACACAATCTTTTTTAGGATAAAAATATTTATATTTTAATTAACTAAATTAAATTCCATATGTTTCAAACATTTAACTCCAAATTTGAAATTTTTTCCTATATTATTGGCTTTTTTGGATTTGTATTAACATTTTTCAGTTAATAATGCATTATTCTTTTCTTTATATTTCCATAAATACCGCTGATGATGTCGATTTCTTGTTTATTAAGACAATATCACTCATTTCAACTGTAACTTAGGTATAGTTTTAGTTGTTCTTATGGGTTCAGTTAAAGCAAAAATTGAGAAAAGGGGAGAAGTTCGAACTTTATCTTTAAAATCAATTATCACATCATTTTATTACCTTTTTGTTACTTTAGCAAATTTGCCGGCGTATGCTATCTTTAAACCAGCAGAATTGCCCCGAGAAATTATTTTATTTTTAGTATTGCTTAATTGCTTCTCAGTATTATATTTTTAGTTTTTCATATACTTTATATACAAAATTTTTCGAAGACAATTCTCAAATTCGGTATGCGTAAAACACACCATTTCTGAATGAGAACAAGTAAAATAAAGTGGTAATTAATAAGTTATTTGGAGATAATAAAAGGTTAAAAATATGTTTGATATATTCAAAAAATAAGAAATGCCTTTTCGGTTCACTATTAAGAAGAATTATATCTTTCTTTTATAATATGATACTATTTTGAGCAGTTGGCAGTTTGTACTTGCTTAGTTAAGCTACTACCCTGATTTTTAATAGTAATGTAAGCTGATCACATATTTCTTGATATGGTGATGAATTAGAATTTGTAAGAAATTCAAAAAATCAAAAATATATCTCTTTGAGATTTTTCTAGTTAAAATAATACTGATAAGTTATTTTGTATTTACATGGAAATATTGAAAGATCGTCCTTTTCCCAAAAACTTACAATGCGAGCAAATGTTTTGTCCCCTGCTTATCTGGAATATCATGAATCTGAAGGTAAGCCAACTCCGGAAAATGTTTATGAAACTACGATTTTAGCATATGATTGGCTTATCGGGAAAAAAAGTTTTTCTGAGAACAAAATACTATTTTGGGTCATTCTATGAACGTTCTGGCTATATACATTTAGCTTTCCAAGAATTAAATGCTAAGCAACTAGTTGTTATAAACATTAGCAGTATTCAAAGATGTGTTGTGTACAATACTACGTTTTCTGTGTATTTAGTTGTGGGTATTTTAATTCTATTTCTATCAAGCATGTCGAAAAGGCGGCTATAATTGTGAGACAATTCGCGTACCTTGGCGATTTTCATGTTCACCTTGAGCAAGGAAAGAAACTTTTTAGCTTTTTTAAAAACAGTCCAGACAAGAGATTTGTTGAATTCGGGAACATATTCATAGCTATCCAGATTTTAAAAAGATATTTACAGAAATAAATTCAGGTTAATAAAGAAGCTATTTTTAGCATTTGACTGAAAAATGTTAACCATAAGTGGTATTTTTATTTTTATTAATTATAAAAATATTTCTTGTATCTTTTTAGGTTTTGAGCAAATTATTTCATTTCTGGAGAAAATAGAATTCATAATCTTTTGAAAGATATTTTAATTATTAACACTTACATCTACAACTACCATATAAAATCTTAGGTTTAATGAGGTTTGATTTATAGTAAAAAGATGACCTGAATTCCTGAGCTCTAAATTATTTTTTAGTTTTCAATTGGTAATTAGCAATAAATCCTGTGCTTTCTTGACAAAAATTAGCTAAATGCATTCAAGTTAACTTGCTTTATAGCTAATGACACTTAAAAAAGCTTTACAAATATTTGGTCTTGAAGACCTTTCTGGAGTTACCAAAGACGACCTTAAAAATATATACAAAAAGCTGGCAAGAACCAAGCATCCGGATTCTAGTGGGGGAAATGTGGATGATTTTATAGAACTTCAAAAGGCTTTTAATACTTTAATCAAGTATGTTCACCATTTTAATGAGAATAATAGAGATTTAGCAAGTCTTACCAAAGAAGAAATTTTAGAAAAATATTTTGAGGATACTAGAATTTTACAAAAAAAAATTGATGATTTTCAGTCTCGTTTTAACGAGCAAAGCCAGATAATGGATGAAATTAAAGAAAAGGTAGAGAATTTAATATCTGATTTTGAAGCCAGAAAAAGAAAACTTAGAGCTGATTTAGAGAGAGAAATAGCTAAGTTAGAACATAAATATTCAAAAAGCATCTTTAAAAAAATACTTTTTTTTCTGCCAAAAATGACAGAAGAAGAGTTTTGGGAAACATACAAGGAGAGAGTAAATAAGTATTCAAGAAAACACCTTGAGCTTGACGCAGATTTTTTGAAAGAAATGCTCTCCGTGTATGGAGATGGCTTAAATAAAATTAATCAAAGTATAAAAGTTATTACCAAAGAAGATTGAGTTTTGTAAAGTTATTATTTTTAATTATTTTTAATTTTTTTAGAGAATTAGTTTTTTGCTGGAATATTTATGATAAAAGTTCAAAGTCTTAAGTTTACAATTTCTTTTAAAAAGAGAACAACAAAGGTAAAGGGTTGACATTTTTAGTTTTTTAGCTTTTTCTGCAAAAACTTAATGTTTTAATTTATGCCAAGAAGAAAAAGAGTTATTAGAAGACCCAAAATCTCTCCTGACCCAATTTATGGAAGTGAGTTAGTTAGCAGACTGATAAATAGAGTAATGTGGGACGGTAAAAAAACTGTAGCTACAAAAATAGTTACAAAAGCCTTGAGAGAGGCTAGTGAAGAGTTAAAAGTGGGGCCTTTAGAAATTTTAAATACTGCTTTGGAAAATGTTAAACCAAAAATTGAGGTAAAAAGCATGAGAATAGGTGGTGCTAGCTATCAAGTCCCAGTAGAGCCATATCCAGCTCGTTCGACCAGGCTTGGTTTGACTTGGATGGTTTTAGCTGCAAGAGATACTAAAGGTAAACCTATGAGTGAAAAGCTTAAAAAAATACTTATTCAGTCGTTTAATAACGAAGGTCCTGCTGTTGCTAAAAAAATGGCTACTCATCAAACCGCAGCAGGAAATAGGGCTTTTGCTCATCTTATTTATTATAAAAAGAAGAAAAAATAATTTTCCTAAGTTTGATGGTTGAACTTGCTTACTCCCCCTTTAAGGGGGAGTAATTTTTTGAAAAAAATTAGGGATTGATTTGATTTATTTAGTTAAAGAGTAACTAGAATAATAATCACGACTTTTATTACCAGCTCAAAGTTTAGTTTGGAGCCAGCAGTAATCGAGCAGAATTCTAGATTAAATGAAGGGCTTGACAAACTAAAAATGCGAGAGCATACATTCGCTTATTATGAAATTAATTCAATTAAATGTATGGTGTTTTAATTGTGGAGATGATTTACTAGATTTTGTGTCGGAACAAAGACCAGATATTCTTAATCTTCAAGAGGTGGTAAATCCAGATTTTGAAGGTTTTGGTAAAAACGTTAGTAAACAAAAAAATATGGATTATTTTGAGAGGCTAAAAAATAGTTTTGGTTTTAACGGTGTTTTTGCTCCAAGTTTTGGTGTGTATAACGAAAGCGGATCTGTAGGGTATTTTGGCAATGCTTTTCTAACCAATCTACCAATACTAGATTATTTTTATATTTATGATAAACCTTTGGAAATTATCAGCCTTAATCACAACATCTATAATTCTGATATAAACACTAGAAGAATTGGTTCATTTAGGCTTCCTACTAATATTTTAATTTCTGTATTACAAATTAAAAACATAACTATAAGAAATATAACTACACATTTTCATGTAACAGAAAAATGTACTGAAACTTTGCAAACAGTCGAGCATGCCGAAAGGGTCTGTAATTTGCTGGAAAATTCTAAACCAATTCCAACAATTCTTAGTGGAGATTTTAATATCCACCCTCAATCTTATTCTATTAAAAAAATTAGTGAATATTTAGAAATGGTTAATAAGAATTGTGTGAACTCACTAAATCCAGAAATTCATCCAGCAATTATCAATGGTGATTTACCCAACGGAGTTGTGGTTGATTACGTGTTTCAAACAGGTTTTAGTGTAAAGACTGTGGATATTCCACAAATTACAGTCTCTGATCATTTACCTATTATTGTAGAGTTAGACATCTAGAATGTAGCAAAAATTTAAATTTAAAATTTTTTTAAAAATTCTACAACTATGTTTAAAAGTTTAGCTTATTTAATTCTAAATGCTCTAGTAATTTTAGTTGTTGCCAACTTACTGCCTAATTTTTTGGTAGCTGATTTAATTGCTGCTATTTTGTTTATTTTAGTTTTGACTGTTATCAATTCCACACTTATTCCAATACTGAAATTTTTTGCTGTTCCTTTTAATTTTTTAACTCTAGGGTTGGTTAATGGTTTGATAGGTCTAGCTGGGATAGCATTTGTAGTGTGGTTGGTACCAGGAATAGATATTCAAGGGGAATATTTGACTCAAGTACTAACGGTTTTGATTTTATCTGTAATTCTTGGACTGTCTTCTAGCGTAATCGAAAAATTACTCAAAAAAATGTAAGATTAAGTTTACACTTATTCATATTTTATTCTTAACCAGATTATTTGCTGTTTTTCGTCTCTGGTTTCTACTGTCCAGAATTGGGATTCTTCTTGGCATTCAGGATCATCTTTGATACCTAGTCTTTGACAGATATCGTTCACTGAGTTTTCTTCGAAACTTTTTGTTACAAAATTAAATTTGTGAGTTTTAAGTAAAATGTATTTTATATTGTGAGCTTGCAAGCGATTTGCTAAATCTTGAGTCGAGGTTATAGAATCAAATATCTCTGGGTGAGAACTGATGGTAATCAGAGGGTTTGGAATGTATGCTATTTGTTGTAAATTAAATACAAAAATTTTATCTGTATAAGACAAATTGGGTGGTTTCGGCGAATTTGCTGATGGATAATAAGAGAAAATATCTCCACTTAAATTTACTTCTAAGAAATTATCATAGCTTTGATTTGCCCAAATGTACATTTTATCTACAGATTTATAAAAGACACTATAACCGACACCTATTATATTTATGACAAACAAAATACTCAAGAATCCAACAATCCAATTTTTAGGAAAATGTTTGAGACTGTTAATTAAAGTTAAGCCCAAAAAACTAAGCAATGCTGCACCGGGCAGAAAGTATCTGAATTCCATCACCACACTAATCAAAAAAACTCCCCAAAAACCGATTACCCCAACGGCCCACAATTCTTTATATTTTTCCCAAAAAAACTTGTTTATTAAAGCAAATAAACCAATCACAAACAGTAATCCATACTGCGCAAACATAATCTGACCTAAATTTTGATACAATCTAACCCAAACAAATCTAGTCCAGTGGTTTTGAGCGTTCATTGACCCGGCGTACCAAAAAGCATCTTCAGACATTCCGGGTGCACCGATAGGATCTAAGAGTCTACCAGTATGTAGATATGATCTCACTAACCAAGGGATAATAAAAAATACTAAGATACTTACAATTGTAAGAGTGAAAATTTTGAGATTTTTCAAAGTCCAAAAATTGGATTGTTTGAGGTCTTTAACTTGCAAGAAATCTAGTTTACTAAGACTAGTAAGCACAAAATACACAAATACTATACAAGCAAAAATAGCAAAGAAGACTTTGATTAGAAAGACTAGTGATAAAAACAACCCTGTCAACACAAACTCATCAAAATAAATTTTATTTTTTTGGGATAAGTAATATACAAACAAGACTAAAACTAAACCCAAAATCATACCATATAAATCGTTATAACCTGCTCCAAACCATAAAACAGTAGCTAAATTTAAACCAATCAAAGTCGGCCCCACAATTAGAGCTAGTTTTGACCAAGCGAATAGATTTTGGGCAAACTGCATACTAAGAAATAATCCAATAACAAATACAAGTGTCTGTATAAAATTTACCACCATTGTTTGTAGTGGTATACTTAGAGGAAGAGATAAGGGCCAAAAATTCCAGAAAAAGTTTAAGTATGGGTGCACTGAATATCTGGTATGTGTGCCTAGGTAGTTTATATTTCCCTCTTGTAAGAATAATTTAGGTATCGAAAGGTGGTACCACAAAGCATCAAAACTCACAATTGGTCTAAAAGTATGAGGCAAAACTAGTATTGTAAAAATACTACAGCCAATAAGAATGAATTTGTTCTCAATAATCCAGTTAGACAAAACCTTTAGATCAAAATTTTTCCATCTTTTAAACTTAAAAAAAATAGAAACGGCAGCCAAAAAAGTTCCTAGTAATACAAGGTTAGGTGATAATAGATGTAGTACTCCAACCCAAAAGAAAGTCATTCCAAAAATTAACAAACCTAGAAAAATATTGAAGAAATAGTCACTAAAAACGTTTTGATTGAAACTAATTTTTAGATTTAATTTGCTAGCTAGTTTGTAGATTATTAATCGGATCAAAAACCCAAGATTTTCTACTTGCCATAAGAAAAATACAGCAAGTCCAAAAACTAACCAAAATTCCCAAAATAGATGCATATTATTAATTATAATTTTATTATAATTATATCCTATATCATTTTTTAGGTTTAAAATTTTTAAATTTTAATTGTTATTAAAGATGTCAACTGTTTTCGTGGTTAATTAAGTTAGATATCACCGATCTCTAAAAACACTCTTGTGGGATTTGACAAAAAAGCTAACATAGACTTCTCTTCAGTTAGAATTTTTGTAAAAATTATTTGTGTATGTCAGTATATCGACAATACTTAGAGGTGTGCGAAAAACCTTGGGGTGTGTATTATGTTTATGAAGATACGCCTAGTTATAAACTTAAAAGGTTAGTTGTAAATCCCGGTCAAAGATTAAGTCTTCAGAGCCACCAGTTTAGACTCGAACATTGGTTCGTAATTAAGGGTGAAGCTACTGTAGAAATTGAAGATGAGCAAGGTAAGATTAACAAGTCTAAACTAAGTGTTGGGGAAAAATGTTTTATACCTTTAAAAGCAAAACACAGGCTATCCAACGAAAGTGAAGAAGTTTTGGAAATTATAGAGATTCAAATGGGTACTTATTTTGGTGAAGATGATATTATCAGATATGAAGATGATTACAATCGGATTTAAACTAGTTTGAGTAAAAATTTATCTTAGTAAGTTTAAAAATTAGGCCGGAGCTAGTTGCGGCTAAATTTAAACTGGTTTGACAAAAAATCAACTTATTCAAAACGCTTTTCTCTCTTAGAGTTTTGTGTGATTCAATGCTAGTGGTATGCAGTTCACGAGCCAATTAGATTTTTTCATAGACGGGGTTTTGGTGTAAAAACCAAAGCCGATGACTGGAGTCCACAGCATTCAGTTGAATGGGTTGTTATTTTTGACAGTAAAATAAGGAAAACTAATCAATTTTGATATTTACTTTTAGTTTCATTTAGTTTCAAAGTTTTTTATTTTTAGAGTCTGTTCTACTTTTAAGATTTTCTATATTAGAAAGTTTTATTGACAGTTCTACAATTTATATATCAGTTCGCGATAATTTCATCTAATATCAGTACTGATTGACTTTTATTAGACCCTGAGTCTTTTGTAGGCTTATTTTTTGTTTTACGGAAAAATATTTGCTTTCAGTTCTAAGCAAATCGCTATTTGTGGTACTTTGGTATCTATGTCTTTAGCTACGCAACTTATATTTCATATTGGTTTTTATATCGGTTGCATGAATCCGATTTCTTATATTTGGATAGATATAGTTGGGATGTTTTGGGTTATTAGTTTTTTACTCCATAATTGACGAGCGGTATTAGCCAAGTTTAACTGTAGGTCTTTTGTTAATTTTTGATAGTAGTAATTTTGTTGAAGCTAGTATGTTTTTTGGTTACGGTTTTTTACTTGGTTTGGTCTGATTTTGTTTTTATTTATAACCAAAAAAGCACTTCAAAAGTTTGAAAATCTATTAAATATTTTATTTGACTTACTAATTTCGATAGTCTGAGAGTGGTTTTAATGGTTTCTTTATACTTTTACTATGCATGGCCAGTTTTTATGAGTACTACACCACAAACTGGTTTTGAATCTGTTCCTTGGGTCTTGGTTGCTAGTTTAAATGCCGGACAAGCAGTAGTTAATGTGTTATTTGTGTGGGTAGTAGTCTATATTTTTGGAATAAAAAGATTTGTTAAAATAAGCTTAGTATTGGCGCACAAACCTAGTTAAAGTAAAGTTTTAAAAAACTCTGTAAGTTCTTTTTGATAGTTTTAGGTTTTGTTTTATATCCACTATGGCTATTGAAGAATTTTAACATAACCATATTACTTAAACATTATTATTAAAGACAAAAGTCAATCTTGGTTTTTTGATCCTGCAGGAGGTTTCGGGCGATGACATTTTACCAAGACATTTTACCAAAATAATTATCTTAAATTTGGTTTTAATCCTTGTTTGACAAAACAAAAATTAAAAATAACGCTATTATGCTATTTAGATAGCAGAATGAGTAAAAAATATGACTAGTGGGGAAAAAATTGGAATTGGGCCTCGTAAAAAAGTTGGAGATGAAGTTCCTTTAAAAGTTAGCTTTGGATGTGGGTATTATGAAGAAAATAAAGAAGGAGAAGGAAAACTTGATCCTAGGTTCAATAAAGATGTGAGAGCTCTTCTGGAAGTTATAGAGAAGTTAGGATCTTTAGATGTAAAGACTATTGTACACCTCTTGCTTGCAACTATTGTGTTGAATAAGTTTTCTGCTGAATTGAAGCCGGGTGGCTTGTTTCCTTTTGCACCAGCGACTAAAGTTCGAGGTACAAATCCAATGCTTCGTGTATTAACCATGCTTTTACACGATGTAGGTAAAGCAAGGTATATGGACATAACTACTTCAGTAGTGAAATTTCCTCCTATACCATCAACATTTGACGAATTGTTAGAACAGTTACCTTCTCTACAAAATAATCCAGTCTTACAAGAGTTGTTACGGATGAGAATTTTGTTACATCAATTCGAGCCAAAATTATCTCCAGAATTAAAAAATAGATTTTCTGAAGAATTCTTGAGAGAATGTCTAGAAAAATTTAAATTACAATTATCCGGAATATTAGAGCAAGGATTACCATTATCACAGTTACCACAAAATAGCTCTAAACTAGATGAACAAACACCGGAAAATCCACAACAGGTTTTTTATGAATTTTACAAGCAATTTTACTTACAAGTTAGCCAATTAAATAAAATTAAACTAAAAATTAAACTAGAAGAAATTTGGCATTTACTTTTAAGATTTCCAGGAATTGATGACCAAGATAAACAGAAAATAAGATTTATGGTAAAATTTTATTTTCGCATGAGAAACCACCCACTAGCTGGGTTTAAAGGAATTATAGATTTACTTAAAAAACACGAATTGGAAATTTCTCCCGATCTTTTAGATTATTTATTAGGAATAGTTTTACGGCATCATAGTCGGCAAGACTCTGACGAAAATCCAAGATCTTATCCTAAAAGAGTTATACTAGATGAATTTAACAGACGGTTAAAGGGAGAACCATTATCAAATGAATATGAAGGTTTAGGAACCTTAGTAAATTTTGAAGCCGAATTATCTAGATTTGTTGATATTTTAGTTGCATTGTTTTTTGAAGCTAGAGGTTATCAAGAGAAGCCAATGTCTCTGGAAGAAGATTTTAATAAAATTTTTGGACCTAAAGCTATGAAAGAAGATGGTTTTAGCCAAGAATTTATTGATTTTATTTCGAATAACGAGAATGTTATTTTAGAATTTTTTATTAACCTCAAAAACGAATGTGACCAATTTATAAATAATATTAAACAATCTTTAAGGGAAGTTACAAAAACAACAGAAGTTAAAATTTTTGGCAATCTTGAAGTATTTGAAACAGTTAGACTGATAGATGTTCTAAAAATAAAAACCGTTAGGGAAAACCTATTTGGTAATGACGCTCAGTCGTTACAACTAATAGAAGAACTCTTGGGTATTAAAGAAAATCAGTAAATTAAGGTATACAAATTTTTGGGAATTGTAAGAGAATTTTTAATTTTATATGAAAAACTAAGGAAGAGCTAAAACAATTAAAGTTGAGGATTTTTTTTGAGATACTACGCTAATCGTGACACCCTGTGTTGTCTTGGTCAACATGGATTTCTGTGTTATTTACAAATTTAAATACAAAATTTTATAGATTTTTAAGCGGTTATAGCTATCATTGTGATATAGATTTGATTTTGACAGAATACTATATTGAAGAGTTAAAATAAATTTGTTTTAGATCTTTGTACTTTAATCACATTCAAGTCAAAAAATATTGACTATTTCAGTTTATCTAATCCGCAATCTTTTGTAGATTTAAATTTTAAGAATTTCTTTATTTTTTGATTCTTTAGTCTTGTTTTAATATAGTGTTTACAGTGTAAATGTTCTCAATTTATCTTATTAGATTGTTATGTCTTAAAAATCAACAACTACAAAAAGTTTTTTAAGATTTTTTAAGAGATTTGGGAACTTAATAAAATCCTCTTTTATTTTACTTTCTTTTTTGAGATTTTTGGATCATATACTTGCTAGTCAATTTTGACACAAATTTTTCGTAAACCTCTGGAGTATTTTTATTTTCATTTTTTTAATTTAGAGAAATAATAGCTTTTTTAACGACGATGTGACCGGTATTTGGCTAGTAGTTTCAGATTTTAAATCTGGAAATTTTTATTCTTGGTTTTTTATGGGCAAGAATACTTTGATAACTTAACTCCAGCAGAGTTAACTGTTTTAACATCCACTATCGGGCGAGTTATCTATTAAATCATTATATATTTTTTTGTATATATTTTTGGGAGTATTTTTTATTTTAATTCAGTTTTAACTGATTCTTCTTAAGAAAGATAAGAATAGCAAAGTCTGTTTTTTTGTTTTTTCGTCAATATCGTTTTTATAATTTTACCTACTCTTTTCAAGGTTTCGCTTTTGTTAATTTAACAAAATAATATCATTTTTCATTTTGTTGAATAAAATTTATTTAAATGAAATGAGAAACTGTGGTATAGTTTTTTTCGCAGGACTTTCTTTGTAGCATTATCAGTTTTATATTTATAAAATAAAATAATGGTGAAATTTCTAAAGAAGCTATTTTAAAAAGACCTTTTAATCAGTTTATTGGAGATTATAAATGTGTAGGGTATAGTTGTAGTTGTATTATTTTTTAGTTATTTTTCTTTTGATTTATTGATTAGTATTTTAAATCTTGGAGGAAAATTTAGTAGTTTATTCTTTTTTAGTTTTAAAGTTGCTGTTTCTATATCTATATTTTTATAGAAGCAATTCATTTATTCACACTCAACACTTATTCGGGATAATTAGATATGCCATATTAGCCTATAGCTTGATTTACTTTTTATACTTTTAATCAATAACAATTATCATAGTTTTATTTTTACTGTTTTAGTGGTAAACCTTTTTGTTTACTTTAAATAGCGTTGTGTATATAATTGTGAATATTCAGTGAAACAATTATATAAAATTGTGTTGAAGACTTAAAAAAGATTAATCATGTTTATTGTAGTGATTTTTCTGAAAAGTGTTCGGGCCTTAACTTTATAAATTACGATTCTGGTTTAAATGTCCAGTATCTGATAATATCAATAATGACCCAATGAAAAAATCAAGAAAGCTTGGGCAAGTTGACGAAGCTCTTGAAAAAGGAAAAGATATAGTTTCTTTAATTATAAACCCAGCCGAGAATGATGAAGTTATTAAACTTAATACAGTTAGGAATGGTAGCAAATCTTATGCTTTTTAATAAAAGGTGTTTCTGAAAATTATAAAATAATATAAACATTTTGTGGTTTATTGATAATGTTTTTTGATATATCTGATTGTTTCGAACTTCTTTAGACTTGTCATAAATTTTTGACAACCAAAAAGTTTATTTTATAATTTTAAGTTTTAATCTTAAATAAGTTACTATATACCCTCTAATAAGTTACTAAGTTCTTGTTAGGATCTGTTTAAAAGTTTTTACTTTTACTCAAAATTTCCTTGGTTAAGACTTTACTTCTCTCCACTCCAGGTTGATCAAAAGTATTAATATTTAGCATTTCCCCCAAAAAAGCTGTGTATAATTCAAAAAACATAAACAAAGCTCCTAGACTAGATTCATCAGTTTGATGAATTGTCAAAGTAATGCTTGGTCTTAAAGATTCTGTCAAACTTTGTCGAGTGCCTTCAAACTCCGCTTGGATTAGACTGTTAAAAGATTGGTTTACCAAATAGTTTAAAGAGTTGTTTAATGCCAATTCTTCACTTGGAATATCCAAGGTTACTAAATAATCGGTTGTTTTTATAAAAATAAATTGCTTATCGTTTGGTCCTTCTTTAAATAATTGCAACTGGGAATGTTGATCCGTAGCCCCTAAAGCAGGGATTGGGGTTAATCCAGCAAAAACCTCTTGATTGTCAAGATCAAATTGTTTACCCGTACTTTCCGAAACAAGTTGCACACACCATTCGGTAAAGGTTTTGAGCCTAGAATTGTATGGCATGATAACTAAATTAGTTTTACCTCTTTGGTTCAACAAAAAGCTACTAACAGCAACATCAAAAGCGTCTTGGAGTTGGTTTTGTACTACCAGATTGGCTCCATCCAGCATCTTGGCTATATCTAAATCAATTAGATTGCTAATTAATAAACCTACTGGGGTTAATACACTAAAACGACCTCCTACATTTTCCGGTATTTCAAAAGTGGTTATATTTTCCTCATTGGCGATTTGCCTTAGCCAACCAATTTTTGGGTCTGTGACAAAAACAAAATGATTTTGCCAAGTAAGGCCTTGTTGTTCTACTTTATTTTTGAAAAAGACATATTGAGCGATTGTTTCTGGGGTGCCACCTGATTTGGTTTGTACCAAAAAAAGCGTTTTGGCTAAATCAATTTTTGTTAGTGTTTGATTGATTAGGTAAGGATCAATATTATCCAAACAGATTACTTTACTTTTTTGTATTTCGTTAGCTAGTGCTTCGACTATAGTTTTTGGCCCTAACATTGACCCGCCAATACCTAAAATTACAAAATAGCTAAATTTATTTTTATGTTTTTCTACAAAATCTTGAATTACTCTAAGTGTTTTAGGTTGGTTACCCAAATCTAAAAAACCTTGCTGCCTGGATTTTAATCTATTATAGTACTTGTTAAAGTGTGTACGGTATTGTTCAACCTCCTCACTAGAAACAGAATGTCGTTTGTTAAACTTATAAATTTGGTATAAGTAAGAAAAATCTACGGAGATCATACAATATTGTAAGTATTTTTTAAGATTTCTAACAAGCTTGTTTATTTGGAATTTATAATGACATTATAACAGTTAATAACAAAATGTCAATTTGACAATAATATTGTAAATAATATTTTCATTGCTCTAAATAAGTTAGGATTAAAAACTTGTTTAATATTGTGGAATAAACTTGACAAATCTAGCTCAATTAGGCAAGTCTTGATTGAAGTTTAAATCATTTAACTATTTGTAAGACACTATATGTCGTCAAAAACACTTAGAACTGATTATTTAAACAGTAGGGGAGATGCTTTTATGGGAGGTATTAACTCTACGAAAATCTCTTTAGCAGCTAAAATTAAAGTTATTGGGGTCGGTGGTTGTGGGGGTAATTCAATTAAAAGAATGATTGAAGTAGGTTTAGAAGGTGTAGAATTTTGGGCGATGAACACCGACTTGCAAGTTCTAAAACAAATTCATGCAGATGGTGTAATTCAGTTGGGTCCGAATGTTACCAGAGGTCTTGGTGCTGGTATGAGTGCCGAGGTCGGTAGACAAGCTGGTGAAGAAAGTGCTGCAGAGATTGAGGCAGCTTTAGCTGGTGCAGATATGGTTTTTATTACTGCAGGTATGGGTGGTGGCACTGGCACTGGAGCTGCTCCTGTAGTTGCTGAAATAGCTAAGAGAATGGGAATTTTAACGATTGGAGTTGTAACTAAACCTTTTGATTTTGAAGGCACTAAAAGAAAGCAAATAGCTGAGGAGGGGATAGAGAGGTTGAAAGCTAATGCTGATGCTGTAATTGTTGTACCTAACCAAAGATTACTTCAAATTATTGATAAACGAACAAGTGTATATGAGGCCTTTAAGATTTCTGATGATGTTCTAAGACAAGCAGTCCAAGGTATTTCTGATTTAATTAATTTCCCCGGAGAGGTTAATGTTGACTTTGCTGATGTTCGAGCGATTATGAGTAATGCTGGAACAGCTCTAATGGGTATGGGCAGGGCTAGTGGTGGCGACGAGAGTGTGGCTAGACAAGCTGCTATGATGGCTATAGATTCACCGCTTTTGGAGATGAGTACAGAAGGTGCTAAGGGCGTTCTTTTCAATGTTCAAGGTGGAAAAAACCTCTCAATGTTTGCTATTAATGAGGCTGCAGAAGTAATTAATCAACATGTTGATCCTGATGCCAAAATTATCTTTGGTACTTCAATCGATCCTAACCTGCAGGATGAAGTAAGAGTTACAGTTATTGCAACCGGTTTTACTAAAGAAAAAGATGATTATGACGGATACAAGCCAACCTCTCAGTCTAGCATGCCTTACACTCCACCAAAGTTTAATCGAGGAAAAGAAGAAAATTACAACAGACAGTCAAATCTTAGCAACCAGCAACTAGATAAAAGTGATGATATAGACGAATTAGATATTCCGGCTTTTATCAGAAATAAAATCAAGAAAGATGAAGAATAATTTATTTTAAATTATTTTTTGTAGTTTTTATTTTTAAAAGGTGGTTGTGGTGAGATGACCTTAATTAGTAGGTTTTAGGTAGGGTTGTTCTTTGTAATTATTTGTTATTTGAACTTTTGATAAAAATTTTTTTAAAAAATATGGTCAATTGACGATTTAATTCGTGAGAATATTTGTGTTTTAATTTGAATTCAAGTTTGTAAAGATATTTTTATTAAAAATTTTTATTAAAAATAATCCATATAATAAGTATGTCCCAAAAAAAACAATAAAAAGTTTGACTTAATTTTTGACATTTGTATTTATTTGGTATAAATATATGCATATTTATATTTCTGGCATTTGTGGTAGTGGACTGGCACCTCTAGCAAGTTTAGCTTGTGATCTCGGTATAAAAGTCTCAGGTTCCGATATTTGTGAAAGCTTAGCTATCAAGGTGTTGAGGGATAAAAATATCCGAATAGATTTTAGCCAAGATGGAGGATTTATTAGACAAGTTCAAACGGAAGATCCAATTGATTGGTTTATTTTTACATCAGCAATAGACCCTAAAACTCATCCAGAATATCAATTTATTAAACAATGGAACAAAAAAAATCCGGAAAAGCAAATTAGAATCTCTAAAAGGAGTCAGTTTCTAAATTTTTTAATTAAAAAAAACAATCTTAAACTTATTTGTGTTGTTGGAACACACGGCAAAACGACTACTACGGCTATGTTGGTCTGGCTCTTTCAGCAATTTAAGATTGCTGTTAGCTATTTGGTAGGTACTAACCCACTCTTTACTAAATCTGCCAAATACCAGAAGTCTAGTCAATATTTTGTGTACGAGTGCGATGAATTTGATCGTAATTTTTTAGATTTTGAACCAGATTATACGGTTTTGACGAGTTTAGACTATGACCATCAAGACACATATCCTAGTCAAGAAGACTATTTTGATGCTTTTAATACATTTTTATCTAAAACTAGAGTATGGTCGTTAGGTTGGCAAAAAGATCTGCAAAAACTAAATACATTCGAAAATGTTTATATTTTTGACGAGTTAATTCTAAAAGAATATTTAGACAAAATAAACTTAAACGGACTTCATAATCGACAAAATGCTTATTTAGCTATTCAATGTTTTGCGAAACTTGGTTTATGGACAGATTTAGATGATTTAAGATCAACTATTTCTGGTTTTCCCGGCACTCAAAGGCGGTTTGAAAAGTTGATAAATTTTGTATTTACTGACTATGCCCACCATCCAACAGAAATAGCTGCTACTATTCAACTAGCTCAGGAGTTCCGTTTGAAAAATAACTTAAATAATTCTAAAATTGTAGTAGTTTATCAGCCCCATCAAAATACTAGGCAATATCAAGTAAGACGAGATTATAAAGATTGTTTTAATGGGGTGGATTATCTTTTCTGGACAGATACCTATTTAACTAGAGAAAATCTGGATCTTGAAATACTTAGTAAAACTGAGCTAGCTAATTATGTCAATCAACTTGGTAAACAAGTGTTTACGGTAGACTTGAATCAAGAATTATCTTCTAAATTGCAAGAGTTTATTAAAAATGGAGACATCGTGATTTTTATGGGAGCGGGGACAATAGATGACTACGCTAGAAGTTTTGTTAAAAATTTGATTGAGACATCAGTCTTTTAATTTAATTGTTGCAGTTTTAGACAACATAATTAAAAGCTATTTGTTGATGATAAAATCAATTTAAGTTTGACGAAGAATTTTTTGAAAATCAAAGTCTAGTTTCTAGATTAGAATTGGTTTTTTTTAAAAAATGGTTTCTCTTAAGAGCACCACACTAAAAACTTTTGAGTTCAATCAGATAGTGGATGCACGGTCTGAACTGGAAGTAGGATTTTATTTAGTTATTTAGTATGACAAAAATTATCCTAATTCTAGCTAGAATAAGCCACTAGGTAAAAAAACTTGTTTATTTTTTTGCCAGCTTTTTTGCTGGAGAGATTTTTCAATTAAAGGTACTACAAACGGTTTTTTAACTTTCTTGACTTTTTCTGTGGTTGCTAGTGGCGTGTATGTATTTAATAATATTTTTGATAGACAAAGCGATCATCTACATCTAACAAAAAACATCGTCCTCTAGTAAAAGCGGACAAATAAGTATTACTTTTGCATTGTTTTTAGGTATTGTCTTGATTCTAACTGGACTTTCTGTTAGTTTGAGTATATTGGGTTTAGAAGTCTTTGCTTTACTTTTATTTTATTTTACTTGATCAACCATGCATTTTATAGTCTCTTTTTTAGAAAAATCGCAATTGTATGGACATTTGTTCGATTGTTTTAGGTTTTGTAATTAAAATAATTAAAATTTTTGTAGGTAGTTGGGCAACCGGGATTTTGCCCTCCTCATGGATCATTATTATGACTTTCCTATTAGCCTTGCTTTTGGGTTTGTTCAAGAGAAGAAACGATCTTTTAGCAGTTATAGTCAGCACACTAATCAAAAAACAAAAAATTAATTGATGGTTATAATTTCTAGTTCATAAATACTATTATGAATACAATGTCAGCTGTGATCTTAGTATCGTATTTGATGTATACGATTTCTTCTGATATAAGAGCATAAGATTGGCAATAGATATCTTTTATTTAACTACTTTTTAGATTATCCTCGATATATTATAGATATTTAAATTTTACTATATTTTTACAAAAAACTCCTCCACTCGCTGATGTCTTGCTTAAAGATGGTTTTATGCAAATTATTTTGCTCGGTTGGGTGTTGACCCTTTAGGTAATAGGCAATTTTGTATATTATCTTGGGTAATAAGTATTTATGTTATTTAATTTAAACATTAAACAAAATCTTGCTCTGTGGAATTTTGCTGTTGTTGCAATTGGTCTAAATTTAGCCAGTCAGTGGCTATTTTTTCAGATTTATTCTGGATTTTGTATATTTATTTTAGCTTAGCAATTGGTGCTTTGGTTGGTTTGATAATTAAATATATTTTGGATAAAATTTTTATTTTTTAGTATATAACTAAATCACATGTAGAAGATATAAACAAATTTTTTATATTCTTTTATGGTAGTTTGGACAACTGCTATTTTTTGGGTATTTGAACTAACTTTTTATTTTCTAATCAATACTGGTTGGAGTAAACTTTTTTAGATAAAGATTATGTTTTTATCAAAAACTTAAACAATGGTTACAAGAGTCTATTAACAAAAAGAATTTCTTATATTTTGTGTTACTCTTGAAGATGCTTAGTTTTGTGTTGTTGTTTAAAATTATACAAAAAAGTAGTCCTATATCTTCTAGGATTGCAACTCATTAGATTGTTTCATATAAGGATGGTTTTATTAGTCGTGGTTTGGTAGGGACTGTTTTTTAGTTGGTTCGTTGATCGAGTGCCAACCGTAATATCACTATAGCCTGTACTTTATTTTATTTGTTTTTGATTGCAATTTTTATCTTTGTTTGGGTTTATTTCATGCATAATATTTAATAATCCTGGAGTCTGGTCACTTTTTTTGTTGATTGCTTTTCACCCTCTGGGATTGTTCTACTTTACTAGTTTTTCCAATTTTGGTAGGTTTGATTTGTTCTTATAGCTTTTATTTACTATTTCAATGTTTATAATTCACAAATTAAGCTATTCTATTTGGTTTTATAGTTTTATAGTATAGGATTTTTAGGTATAATAGGAACTTTGATTACCAAAATTTTTTGTTATTTTTACACTTTCTTTGATTAGCTATTATTTTTTACGAAGCTACCTGAATCAAAGTTTGAATATAACAAATAACTGGCTTATTTTTCGCTTTACTAACTTTTTTAGCATTACAGAAATTTGGTCTTGTAAAGTATTAAAATCCTGAACGAATGATAGAAGCTCTTAATATTATATAGGCATTTATAGATACACACAATATGCCTGTAAAAATGGAATATTTTAACAACCTGGGCCAACATCTTCGAGTTAATTTTCATCACATCACGAGACCAGAAATTTTGGTAGGTTTGCTAGTTAGTTTTGTCTTACTTATTCCCACTTTTTATGATTTTCTATATTTTTTGGAAAAATCTTTTCAATACTCTTGAAATCGAAGCTAAAAAGATTCAATAGAACAAAAGATTTATTCTATATTTACCGATGGTCTAACACAAAAAACCAAACTATCTAAGACTGAAATTGGATTTAAAAAATGAAGATCAAATTGATAAGACTGATCAACAAGATTAAGCTAAACTTAGCTATTGGTAAAAATATATAAAGGTTTTAAAAAACTGGCTAATTTGTAATATTAGTATCAGAAATCTCTATATTTTGTTCATGTTAGTACATTTTCTCTTTTTTGTTGTCTATAATTGCCGTGGACTATTTTAAATGACTACCTGTGTTTGTAATTCTAAATTTTGTTAGTGTTTTGGTGGTTGCTCTTAACCATGAAAATGTGGCCAAAAGTTTTTGGGGAATGTTGATTAAAAAATCAAGTTGTAATTTTGCTGCTGATAGTTTTTTATAGCTTTTTGGAGGTTATGGTAGAGGTCATATCATATAAAGAAATAACTAGTGCAATTCTTCGTTTAATATTTTTCCAAAAATTAATTTTTTAAACTAAGTAATATGAGTGTATTAATTGCTAGTGACTCTGGATTTTTGGGTATTAGTCTAGTTCGTATCTCCCAAACATAAACATATAATAATTATTCTCTATATGGCCGTTTTGACTACCCTGAAAAGGCCAGATTGCTTTTATTAAAAAAGATATAAAAGACAAAAAAATTGTGAATGAAACTATGTGAGATGTGGACTGGGTTGTTCATACCGCTGTAGTTTTGCTGCTTTATTCCGAATTTGACATAGTGTTCATTGACGTGGAGGAAACTAGAAATCTCTTAGAGATAGCTAAAATCACAATATTAAAAGGTTTGTATATATCTCTTCTACTGCTGTTTATGGTATATCAGACCATCTTCTCTTGAAAGAGGAAGGCAAATTAGAAGGTGTAGGAGTATATGGCAAAGCTAAAGTTATGGCCGAAGAATTCATGTTTGCAATACTGTGATCGAGGAATGTGTTTGCCGATTATTCCCCAAAGTCGTTTGTAGGTCCAGAAAGGTTTGGAGTATTTGCTTTGTTATATGATTGAGCAAAAGATGGTAAGAATTTTCTTATACTAGATAATGACAAAAGCTTTTATCATCTTTTAGATACGGAAGATTTGTGTGAGGTGATTTACTTAATCCTTGCTAAGGATGAAAAATTGGTTAATGACACATTCAAATTGAAGCTAAGATAATTTATCACTATGAAAGACGACTACCAAGTGATTTTGGATGGAGCTGGTTTTGGTAAAAAGATCATTCCTATACCAGCTACTCCAGCTATTTGGATACTGAGAATTTTAGAGTTTTTTAAATTATCTCCTTTATATAAATGGGCGCACAAAACAGCTGCCAAAGATTCTTTTGTGTCTATAGAAAAAGCCGAACAAAAACCAGGTTTATTCAAAATATTCTAATAAACAAGCTTTACTTCGTAAGTATCACTAGTATTTACAAAATTTATCAAAATTTATTGGTCAGACTGGTGTATCACACCGAATACCTTGGAAACAAGTTATTCTCAAGCTAGTAAAAATGTTTTTCTAAGATATGCAAACTTGTACTTGCTTTGTTTGACTTTGACGGAACTATCATCATAAAAGACATTTTACCTCTTTTTTTGATTCATTGTTTCGGGCTTGGTAGATATTAATTTAGGGTTATTGAAATTTTTTCCAACTTTTCTAAAAAGTATAAGCTAGGTCTAATAGACAAACCACACAGCTAAAAAAGTTATTAGTTTATTTTTTAAACAACCAAAAGGTTGATTTTATCCAGACAAAGACTCAAAGTTTTGTTTATAAAATCGACAAAATTCTTAATCCCCAAGCAATTTCAAAGATTAAGTGGCATCAATCACAAAACCACCAAGCGGTGACCGTTTCAGCTTCACTAGAAACATGGGAAAACCATAGGTGGATATTCGAAAATCGACAATATTATTGCTACTAGAATGCAAACTAAAACTACCCTAAACCAAATCGTTTTTGCATTTAAGCTAGCAACTCCAAATTGTTCCAACAAACAAAAAGTTTTTCCTATAAAAGAGATTTTTGGAGATCTAAACCAATATTGAAGATTCTAGGGGGTGATAGGGAAATGATGTCAATTGCCAATGAACCTTTTTTAGAAGATTTTAAAACATGTTAACACGAATATTATTTATCTGTAATTGATTAAAATAACAGTTCTAAGCTTAGTACTAGTTCGGTAATTAGGAATTATA
>CAKZLR010000045.1 GCA_937127165.1 uncultured Candidatus Peregrinibacteria bacterium | reverse complement strand
CCAATTCAAACTTTTAATACTTTTAATAATTAATTAATTTTAATTTTAATAATAAATAATAAAATTAATGTTTATTTAATTTCAACCAAATTACCTAATAATTATTAATCAACCTATAAAAAACAAACTGTTATTATTATTTGTATTTTATTTATTTAGTAAAATTTATTTAATAAATAGCAATAAACAAGTAGTAATAATAGCTAATACAAAAACAGCAAAAACTAAACTCTCCAAAGAGTCTTAAATACTTGATCTGTTTGATCCAAGTTAACCCAAAATCAATCCAAGGCTTGTAAGGTACAAGGTGGTAAAAACAACTAATATTTAAGAGGTCTAGAAGTAAAAATAAATTTTCTAAATTCGATATTCTTCCACTAAAAAAACATAAACCAACAATCAATTTTCATACAGTGGCTCCGGAAACAGGACTCGAACCTGTGACCCACTGGTTAACAGCCAGTTGCTCTACCGACTGAGCTATTCCGGATATAGGCTCTATACAATAGAGTGAAGTTTTTATTTTTGTCAACCTTACAATTTAAACATACCTCACATTAACCCTTAATCGTTAGCCTTGGGCACTGATTTTGCTAAAAAACTTAAAGTTACGAAAAGATTGTATTAGGTGATATTATTTAATTGATCGATAATTTTAGTTTGAATATGAGTCATTTCTTCTTTTGATCTAGTTTTCGCTTTGTCGGTATTTAGGTCTGTGCTACTAAACATGGGAATTAAGTGTAGGTGAAAATGATCTGGAACTCCCATACCATGAACCACTAGACCTACTCGTCGACAGTTTGTAGCTTTTTCAATCGCTCTACCAATTAGTTTTGCGTTCCTAAAAACCGCAGAATAATAGGGTTCAGGAACATCTTTGTAATCCCCTATCTCAATTTTCGGGACAATAAGTGTGTGTCCTAGGTTATGTGGGTTGATATCTAAAAAAGCAAAAGTATGTTCGTCTTCAAAAATTTTAAAGGAAGATATTTCTCCATTGATAATTTTTGTAAAAAGTGTTGGCATAAATAAAAATAATTAATATGATTAATTAAAATAATTGGAATTTTCAAAAATGTTTTTATACAAGTCATTTTCCAAAAACATAAATTTGAGTGTTAACAATTTTACACTCTTGAGAGAGCTTGTTTGTCTGATCTGTAGGTAAATTAGCGATTTATATCTATCATTTCCCAACCTTCAAAAAGCTGGCCAATAACCTCATACTTTCCATTGAGTCAGGGAGTGGATTCTGTTTGTGCAACAAAAAAACTGGGACCCATTCGTAGTAGGACCGGCATTAGCCATGCTAACAGCGCCTCTGACATTTTTCCGATGATAGTAAATTTGTCAAAAGGAACTCCCCAAATACTCTTATCACCTCTACCAGTACCAGTCGGATCGCCTCCTTGAATCATAAAATCACGAATAACCCTATGGGAAATGGTTCCATCGTAATATTTTCTTTCCACCAAACCTAAAAAATTTTCTACAGTTTTGGGAATATTCTGAGGGAATAAACGAATAAAAATATTACCTTGAGTTGTTTCTAGTCTTACTGTTTGTTCACCTTTTTTAGGCAAGCCTATTTGAGAAAAAGACATAATTGGTTCATCTGTAATTCCCGTATTATTTCTATAATTTAGCGTAATTTGTCAAAAAATCTCGTTTTTTACTTGTACATTAGATTAAACTAATAAAATAGTGTTTTTATTTGGTTTAAGTTTTTACCTATTTTAACAGCTAGTTATTTTTCAATCCTGCATAATTGCAAAACTATTTTTAATCAAATAATCTAAACACTTATTGATAAGTTTGAAAGATGGTTATTGTGTGTAAATTTTAGATACGAAAATGTAATCACAACTAAAAATCTCGAATTCAGAGAAGGTGAAAGAAATAAAATTGACAAGACACTAAGGATTATATTTATAAATGGAAATATTCGGGGATCGTCTAGTGGTAGGACATCAGTTTCTGGCACTGAGAACCGGGGTTCGAGTCCCTGTCCCCGAGCCATTTTAACTGTTTCAGTTTTTATACAGAAATCAAAATTTAAGTTTTACTACTTTTTACTACTACTTTCAATTGTATTACCGCAAAAGTTTGTAATTGATTGTACTTAGATATGCTTTATCATACATGTTACTTTTTTAATATGATAATAGTTTAGTAAGTATTGACAACGAAATTAATTTAAGTAACACAGTTACCTGTGTTAGGACAGATAACCCAACATCTTCCGATGATTACTAAACTTTTTACAGCTACCACCATTGGGCTTGAAGCTCAAAAAATTGAGGTGGAGTTAGATTTGTCTCCAGCTTTGCCAACTATGATCGTTGTGGGTCTGCCTGACAAGGCAGTACAGGAGAGTAAAGAAAGAGTTAAAGCAGCTATTAAGCAAAGTGGTTATGAGTTTCCTTTAGGCAAATTGACCGTTAATTTAGCTCCAGCAGATATTTACAAAAGTGGTTCTGGGTTTGATTTGCCTATAGCAATTGGAATTTTGCGACTTATGGGTTATGTAAAATCTGATTTACCACAAGATGCCTTGTTTTTAGGGGAACTGTCGCTTGACGGGAGTTTAAGATCAATTAACGGAGTTTTGATTATTTGTTTGTGGGCCAAGAAACATGGTTTTAAACAAGTTTTTATTCCTGAAGACAACAGTCAAGAAGGAGCTTTAGTCTCAGGGCTAGAAGTTTTTCCTGTCGATAATTTAAAACAGCTAGTAGCTCATCTTAATAATTTACAACGAATTAATCCAGTTAAACCTTTAGATCTAACCAATTTAGTTAAAGAAGTTACAGATAAAGAAAATAGTGAAGGTTATTATCCTGACGATATGGCTTATATAAAAGGCCAAAAAGTTGCTAAAAGAGCTTTAGAAATTGCAGCTAGCGGAGGCCATAATGTTTTGTTTATTGGTGCCCCCGGAAGTGGCAAAACTATGCTAGCTCGCAGTTACCCAACCATTTTGCCTAGGATGACAGAAAGCGAAATTTTAGAGGTAACTCAAATTTACTCAGTTGTTGGGTTGCTTCGTAACGGAGAAATTATCTTACAAAGACCTTTTCGTTCGCCTCACCATTCATCTTCTCACATTTCTTTAGTCGGGGGTGGCACAAAATTACGACCAGGAGAAATTTCGTTAGCTCACAGAGGGGTTTTGTTTTTAGATGAGTTTCCGGAATTTGACCGTGAATCAATTGAGGCTCTTAGACAACCCTTGGAAGATGGTTTTGTAACTATTTCTAGGGCTAATGGTACAGTTGTTTATCCATCAAGATTTTATCTTTTAGCAGCGGCTAACCCCACTCCGAGTGGTTTTGATACTGACGACCTTGCTGCTTTTAACAAACCTCAAAATAGGTCGGCAATTATTAGATACCAAGCTAAATTTAGTGGTCCAATTCTTGACCGAATTGATATTCAAGTTCAGGTTGATAGACCTTCTAAGGAAGAGTTACAAACGGAAGCATTAGCAGAATCTTCTAAAGAAATTTACAAACGAGTGCAAAAGGCTAGAGATATTCAAAACAAGAGATTTGAATCTGAAAATATCCACACTAATGCGGAGATGAACTCGGCGATGATTCGCAGGTATTGTAAGCTAGACAGTGCTGGTGAAAAATTGCTTAGCCAAGCAATAGATAAGTTCAAACTCTCTGCGAGAGCTTATATGAAGATTTTGAAGTTAAGTCGAACTATTGCAGATTTAGCTGGTAGTGATAAAATCGAGGTCAGTCACCTTGCCGAGAGTTTACAATATAGGGGACGATGGGGTTAAGTAACTATGCTATTCTAACAATTTAGATTAATCCGTGTTTAATACTTCAATTCATATTTTATTTTGGGAGTATCATACAGAAAGTTAACTAAGAACTTAGGATATTTTAGGAAGTTTTTATACTGCTATGTTAAGTTTGTTAAATTGTAACGATTGATTGATTAGATTTTAGACTTCTATGGATATTACTTCTATGGATATTCCACATTACAACTCTATTTTTCACAAAATAAAATATCAAATTTTATTATATATTATACATGTTTATTGTATATATATTATATATAATTATAATTATACATGTTTATTGTATATGTGTTATTATGTAATATTTATATATTCATTATATTAATTAATGTTATATTATATTATTTTTTATATCTATCTTAATAATCCTATAGTTTATATTATTTATTTATAATAATCTTTATATTTTTATAATAATCCTATAGTTACAGGAGATTGTTTGTATAGTAATTAAAAGAAGGTAAATCTTGACATTACAACTCAAATTTGATTACGCTCGCTCACAATTGTTATTTTATGAAATTTACACCTGTAATTGGTTTAGAAGTTCATGTTCAGCTAAATACTAAAACTAAGCTGATGTGCCGTTCTCTTAATGAGTATTCACCAGATGATCCAAATCGTCACATCTCTCCTTTCAATACTGGACAGCCGGGGGCTTTGCCAGTGCTAAATAAAGCAGCAGTACAAAAGGCAATTTTATTTGGGGTTGCTGTAGGCGCCAAAATTCCAAAATACACCCGTTTCGATCGCAAAAATTATTTTTATCCAGATTTACCAGCAGGTTACCAAATTAGCCAGTTTACTCATCCTATTGTTCAAGGTGGTTCTCTATCTTTTTACACTGAAGATAGGCAAACTGGAGAGTTTACCAGACATACGGTCAATCTTATCCGAGCTCATTTAGAAACTGATGCAGCTAAATTGATTCATGTTGGAGGCAAGACTATGGTAGATTTTAATCGTTCAGGTGCTCCCTTGCTAGAGATTGTCACTGAACCAGAAATTCATTCTAATATTGAGGCTATTGCTTTTGTGAACGAGTTGCAACTTTTGGTTCGTCGAATTAATATCTCTGATGCTGATATGGAAAAGGGTCAGATGAGATTTGACTGTAACATATCCATGCAAAATGAAGATCAAAAAAAACGAAAAGAACTCCCGCCATATAAAATTGAAATTAAGAATATTAATTCAGTTAGAGCTCTTGGTAGAGCCATAGAATATGAGATTGCTAGACAAACAGAAATGCTGGAGCAAAGACAAACACTGATTCAAGAAACCAGAGGTTGGCGAGATGATTTAAACAGATCCGAACCTCAAAGAACTAAAGAGGATGCTCACGATTATAGATACTTTCCTGAGCCAGATTTGCCAATTATCCATATTAGACCTCAGGATATTCCATCTTTAGAAAGTCTTCCAGAACTTCCTGATCATCAAAGGCAAAGGTATTTAAACATGGGACTTAGTTTACAGACCGCTAATATTTTTGTTAACCAAATTGCGGTCGGTAATTTTTTTGATGAGGTTATTGGTTCATCTAGCGATTTAGACGAAATTCACAAAACTATAGCTAATATCATCACTGTCAACCTGATTACTTTTTCAGACAAATTACAAAAACCAATCAATGAGTTGATTAGTGTCAAAAATCTTGTAGCTCTAGCTAGGTTGTTCAATCAGAGAAAGATTAATAATCAAGGACTGCAAACAGCTTTAGAAATTTTGGTTGAAAACCTTGAACTGGAAGCGGAAGCGATTGTCGCTGCTAGAGGCTTGATGCAAATTACCGACGACACTATTCTAGAAGCTTTTGTTGATATAGCGATTCAAAATAACCCTAAAGTTGTTGAACAATACAAGCAGGGTAAAACCCAAGTTTTAGATTTTTTGGTTGGACAGTCAATGAAAGAAAGCAAAGGTAAAGGTAATCCTCAAAGAGTTAGGGAAATTTTGATAGAAAAGTTAAAGCAATAACCCATTATCTAACGGATTAAACTTTTTTGAATAGTTTTTTACTTTTTAAGTTAATTTTCAATTTTTTAAAATCTAAACAGATAATTGCATTGTCCGAGATTAGTTTGGTTTAGTATGCAGCTTTTAAATAATAAATAACAGTTAAAATATGAAAGCAGTAATTTTGGTAGCAGGGAAAGGCACTCGAATGGAACCGTTGACTGTTACACTACCTAAATGTCTTTTGTCGGTACTTAACAAGCCTATTCTAATGTGGCAAATTGAGTCTTTGCAGGGTTTGGTCAACGAGATCATTTTGGTTGTTCGTAGTCCCCAAACAGATCCCACTCAACAGGCAATTATTGATTATGTTCAGAATTTGCAATTATCTATAAAATCTATAAAATTTAATTTTGTAGTGGTTCAGGAAGCTCTAGGTACTGGTGATGCTGTGTGGCAGTGCAAAGAGTATTTAATAGATCAGGAAAGATTCTTTGTACTTTATGGTGATGATGTTTATATAGCAGAAGATTTACGGAATTTATTCCAAAATCAATTTGCTATACTAAGCCAAAAAGTCAATGACCCAGAAAAATGGGGTATTTTAGAAGTTGATTCACAAAACAATTTAATCAAAATAACCGAAAAACCAATCGAGTTTGTAGGTAATTTAGCTAACTGTGGGGCTTATATTTTAGGCAAACAGTTGTTTACATATCAAAAAAGTTTACAAAGATCTCCCAGAGGAGAATTTGAATTAACTGACTTGGTTAGTGAATTTGCTAAAAATTTCCAAGTTCAAGTTGTGCCAGCTATTAAATGGCTACCGGTGAGTTATCCTTGGCACTTATTAGAAACATCTAAGCAACTTTTAGATCGAATTGATTTTTTAGTTGAAGGCGAGATTGAAACAAATGTTACAATTAAAGGTAGGTTAAAACTAGGCAAAGGTTCAATCATAAAATCAGGAACATATATAGAAGGTGATGTAGTTATTGGTGAAGGTTGCGTTATTGGTCCGAATGCTTACTTACGAGGTCCGGTGATTATTGGAGATAAATCTGAAGTGAAGTTCTCTACTGAAATAAAAAACACTGTAATTATGGAAAATTCAAAAATCCCTCATCTTTCTTATATTGCTGACAGTATCATTGGAAATAATGTGAATGTGGGAGGAAACAGTATTTTTGCGAATGTTCGCCACGATGGACAAAGTGTTAAAACTATGATTAAAGGTGTTTTGGTAGACACTGGACTGCGTAAATTTGGAGCTGTGATTGGGGATGGAGTGAAAATAGGTGTCAAAACCATCATCTACCCTGGTCGTAAAATTTGGCCTAATCAGACGACTTTACCAGCTCAAGTAGTTGATAGAGATATCATTTCATAATTTTAAAGTTGTCTAAAAAATATTAGATAGATTAACCAAAAGTTTTGATTCAAAGTCAGCAAAATTAACATTTATCAGTTAATTATTGTACCCTGTACTTAACTTTGCTATGAGTACATCTAAATTTGTAAGTCAACTCGATCTTGAAAAAGATCAACAATCAATCTTAGCTATACTACACGAGATTGTATCTGATAAAATCAAAACTCATCGTGATTTTCAGTCACTAATTCACCGTTGGGGTAGAAGGACTGGTAAGATTTTTAGTAAAAATGATCTATTATTAGCCTATAGAAAATTGAGAGAACAAAATCATCCAGACTTACCACAAGACTCTGATATAGTCAAAAAAATTCAGCTTAAACCAATTAGAACCCTCTCTGGAGTAGCCACTGTTACAATCCTAACCAAGCCTTTTCCTTGTCCAGGTAAATGTATTTTTTGCCCTAACGATATAAGGATGCCTAAGAGTTATTTAGCTAGTGAACCGGGAGCACAAAGAGCACTTAGAAATCAGTTTGATCCTTATCTTCAAACCTATAATCGTTTGCAAGCTCTTTACGATATTGGTCATGACATCAACAAAATCGAAGTAATTATTTTAGGAGGAACTTGGTCTTATTATTCTGAAGGATATCAAATTTGGTTTATTAAAAGAGTTTTTGAAGCGATGAATGATTTTGGAGAGGGTAAAGACCAGAGACCAGAAATTCTGGAGATGATTAAAAATCAAAAATGGCAAGAAATTACATATATTAAAAAAATTTTTAGAAACAGTAAGGAGGAAAAAGAGAAATCTTTCAAACCTTTGACTGATGAAAAAACTAATACATCTTTTTCTTCGGAAAGCAGTTTAACTTTATCCAGTTTTATAGGTAGACAAAAGGAATCACAAGTAACCGATACTTACAATAGAACGATTATTAATATAATCGAGGCTAACGGTCAAAAGCTAGTAGAATCTTACGAAAAGACAACTTGGGAAGAACTGTTTGAGCAACACAAAATTAACGAAACAGCAAAATGTAGATGTGTGGGGTTAGTAATCGAAACTAGACCGGACAATATTTCGCCAGCAGAGATTATTCGTATTCGTCGACTTGGTTGTACCAAAACTCAAATTGGTTTTCAGAGTTTAAACGACGAAGTTTTAGCTAAAAATCATCGCGGTCATGATGTTGCTGCTACTAGAAAAGCTGTCAAACTTTTAAGACAAGCTGGTTTTAAAATTCATGCCCATTGGATGGCTAATTTATACGGTTCTAGCCCTGAACAAGATATACAAGACTATCAAAAAATTTTTGAAGATGTCGATTTTAGACCAGATGAACTGAAGATTTATCCTTGTTCTCTGATTGAAACCGCCGAGTTAATGGATTATTACCACAAAGGACTCTGGCAACCTTACACTTACGATCAGTTGTTACGAGTAGTCAGTCAGTGTATTGCTAACACCCCGCAATATTGTCGCTTAACACGAGTGATAAGAGATATTCCGGGTACAGACATAGTGACGGGTAACAAAATTACTAATTTTCGAGAAATAGCTGAAAAAGAACTAGATAGATTAGGTGTTGTTCGTCAAGATATCCGTTCTAGAGAGATCAAAGACCAGATTATTACTAGAGATCAAGTTCATCTTGAGATTATTAGTTACCAAACCAGTTGTGGAGAAGAGCAGTTTTTGCAGCTGGTAACTAAAGAAAATAAAATTGTGGGTTTTCTTCGTTTGTATCTGCCAACGGCAACTGATTTTGAACACCCTTTTATTGATGAGCTGTCTAGTAGCGCCATTATTCGTGAAATTCACATATACGGTAAAGTTGTTAACATTGGTCAGCAAAAACAAGGAAAAGCCCAACATTTGGGACTAGGTACTGAATTGATTGAAACAGCTACTAAAATTGCCCAAAATAAGGGATATAAAAAATTAGCAGTAATTTCAGCTATTGGTACAAGAGAATACTATCGTAAAAGAGGTTTTAAGGACGGTGAACTATATCAGTTAAGACTTTTAAGAGATTAGATATTCGTATAAATGAAGTAATTAGATTTACTACAAGAATTCTTTGTTATCGAAACTTGCTTATAAGTAGTTTTTGCGATTTTAGTTATTTGGTATTGTAACAATATTTTTTCGTTTGGGTTATTTAAAAGATTGAACTTTATCTACAATATAGATAACTCAAACGAAAAAGTTTTGTAATACCGATATTTTATATTATAACATCTTAGGTGATTTTGCTGTAGAGTTATTATGTATACATAAAAAAGCGTTTTTTTATTTGAGTTTTGTTTAGAAAAAAGATAAGTTCTAGTAACTTGACAAAAAGACTGGTTTGAAAAACTTATTTTTAATAAAAGTTATGCTTGATTGTGAGTATCTAGTAATTGGTGCTGGCCAGACTGGCATGACGGTTGCTTTTGAGCTTCTAGAGAGAGGTAAAAAGTTAATTTTGGTAGACCAAAATAGAATTGGTGGTAGTTACCTCTTTACTAAAGAGTTCCCCAAATACCTGTTACAGGAGTATTCCATAAGTTTTGCTAGATCTTTAAGTATTTTTAAAGAACATACACCAACATATCAAGCACTGATAGACTACCGTCACAAAATTCACAGACAAATTGCCAAAAGTATTAATCAAAAATCCAAAGAAATAGAAAAAAAGTTTCATAAATTCAAAAATTTTCAGTTTGTTCTCGGCACTGCCGAATTTATATCAAAATCTCTAGTTGAAGTAAATTCAGAGTCAGAAAGACATTTGATAAATTTTAAAAACTGTGTAATTGCAACTGGTCAAGATCAATTTGTCAAGCCGTCAATCAAAGGGCTAGAAGAGATTGATTTTTTATATCAAGATAATTGTTTTTTATTTGAGTTTATTCCTAGTCAAATTGCTCTTATTGGTTTAAGCGCAGAGACTTTAGAAATAGCTTCTATTTATTCTAATTTGGGTATAAAAGTGGATATTATAGATAAACACAAAAATCTACAAGAAGCTTTTGATGGAATAGACAGAAGTGTTATTAATTTTTTATTTAAAAAACTTTTTGCTAAAGAAGTTGAGTTACATCTAGGTTTTGATGTGAAAGAAGTCAAGTATAATAGGAAAAAAGAGATAGTTCTTAAAGGAGAAGGTCAAGAGACATTAACTTTTCCTCAGATTTATTTACCAATTAAAGAAAGTTTTTCTGGCAAAAATTTGGCCATTTCTAAAATAGGTATCAAATCCACTAAAAATGGTATTCTCACAGATATATATGGCAAAACTAGCCATTCTCATATTTATGCATTAGGTGAATGCAATGATCGATCAAATCAACTAACTAAGCAATTTATTATTCAAGAATATTTAAGAAGGCAATTTGAGAGAAATTCTTTAATTAAAACTATAGGTAAGAGAAAGACTAGTTTTAGCTCTTTATATTTTTATGTTGATGCTCAAAACCCTGTTTTTTCTATAGGTTTAAGTGATGATAAGGCAACTCATTTATATGGTAATTCTATCAAGAATTTAATTTTTCATAGTGATTATTCCGATGGTTTTGTAAAAATCGTTTACAGAGATGTTAATAACAAAATTTTAGGAGTTTCTGCCGCTGGAGATTTGTGTACTCAAACTAAGAATCTTTTACTGGAAGCTTTTGAAGAAGGTTGGGATTATAGAGATTTATATTCGAAATTACAAATCTATTTAAAAAGTGTTTAAAAACCATTGCTCTCTGAGATGCTGAGAATCATTCATTCTAACCCAATATCTTCAAGAAGAAAGCTGTTAGGAAGTAAGAAAGAGTATCTTACATTTTTTTGTGCAGATTAGGTGATTTTAGATTTAAGCTGGTGGATCCGGTGGGGCTCGAACCCACGACCAAGAGATTAAGAGTCTCCTGCTCTACCAACTGAGCTACAGATCCGTAAAATGCGTAATAATCAACTATTCTAATTTAAACTAAAAAGCTATAACGATCAAGGTGGTGAGTATCTATCATATTCGTGTGAGTATAAGCAAAGCAGTACTGGTATAATATTAAAAGAATTCTTTGTCAAACAAAATTGACATTTTAATTTTTAAAAAAAAGTGTAAAGTAAGAAGTATAAGAATATGATTTGATTTAAACTTTTTGTTCTTGCTTACCTAATATTAGTAAAATTCTAGTTGAATGGAGACTGGACAATGGTCACTGCCAAAGATATCGTCGTGAATATTAGCCTGTTTTAGATTTGGTAATAAAACTGAGTCAATTAAAAAATAATCAATTCTCCAACCAACATTTCGCGATCTAGCTCTAGTTATTTGATCCCAATAAGTATATTTATTAGGCAAGTTTGGATAGAAATATCGAAAACTGTCTATAAAACCAGCTTCAAAAAAACTGTTAAGAGCTCTTCTTTCTACAGGTAAACAACCAGTAGTGTTCCTGTTATCTTCAGGTCTTGCTAGGTCTATATCTGCTACAGTTGTGTTAAAGTCTCCACATAAAATTACAACATAGCCCTGTGATTTTAGGTTTCTAGCTTGAATTAATACCGCTTCATAAAATTCTATTTTGTAATCAATTCGAAATTGCCCTCTTCCTCCTTGAGGGTAATAGCAGTTTATTAGAGCAATATCGTGATTGTTAATTTGATAAAAAGTAATTATTGTCCGACCTTCAATATCAAATTTTTCTATCCCCAGACCGATTTGAGTTTTAGTTAAGACAAGATTTTTTGTTATAAGTTTACTATAATCTTTTTCAATTTGACGGTTTTCTTGAAAAAGTCCGGTATTTAAGGATTTTTCTGTATGGTTTTGGCAGTTTTTCGATAGGCTAAAAGTAGCCACACCACTATATCCTTGTCGGTTTGTAGCACAAATAAAATCCAGGCTGTATGGGGTGTAATCTAAGATTGTGTATAAATTGTGCATAACTTGTGGACTTGCTTTAATTTCTTGCAAGCACAAAACATCTAAATTTAGTTTAGTAGTTACTTCCCAAAAACCTTTCTTTATAGCAGACCTAATACCGTTAATATTCCAACTAGCTAAATTAATAAGCATAACCTTCAGAAGACAAAGCAACAAAGACTTTGTATATACCTATATTTTTTAAGGTTTAGTCAACATTTTACTCAAAGTTTGTAAAAAATTACAGTCGTAATATCTTCAAGAAAAAAAACTTTTCCACATTTTTTAAAATTTTATTTTTGAAGAGGAATATAAAAAATATTACGATAATTTTTATTTTTTAATTTTAATAGTTTAAAGACTTCCTTACTCGTTTGTTGTATTTGTTTAGATAATAATAAAAATGTGTGCCTTCAGTGAATCTATGAAAACTTTATATTTACTGAATTTTAAGTTAATTTTTAAAACATACCCACTCTTGACTAGATATTGAAATAAAAATCTATTTAAAACATTCAAAATATATCAAAATATATGATTTTTGTTTCGCCTTATTTTTTACAAACTAAACAGTGGGCGGATTTTTGGGTACAAGCAAACACAAAAGCACACAAAGTTTATCGAGTTTCGTCCCAGCTCAAAACCAACTTTGGTTCTGTTGAATTAGTAGCTTTTGTGTACCAATACCCTTGGTACTTTAAACAAAACTTTCTCTATATTCCTAGAGGCCCATTTTTACAAAAAACTGTAACAATAAGCCCTTCAAAAAAACAAATAACAGAATTATTAAAACAGTTTTTAGATAATTTGATGAGCCTAGCTAAAAAAATTGGTGCTAGTTTTGTTAAATTGGACTTTGATGATAATTTGATGATCAGCTTGGATATAAAAGACAATGAAGATTTAGAGTTGTTTCTTAGAAAAGATTTTAAGAATTATAATATTAATTTCAACACCAAAAAAATACAATACTTACAAACTCCTGTGTTATATTGTCAAAATCTGACTAAAACTTCATATCAGGCAGATAAAGAAGTACTAACTGATTTTTTTCAAAAGAATAAAAATTTTTGGGCAACAGTTAACCAAACTACCAGAAGGAATACTCGCAAAAGTTTAGAATACGACTGGCACATTAGTAGTGAGAAAACTTTGTCTAACTTTGACAGTTTTTGGAGTATAATCTTAAAGACGAGCAAAAAACAAGGTTTTTATCTTCACCCTAAAAATTATTATTACCAACTTTTCAAACAGGACTTTTCTCACATAATTATTCTCAAAGATGTCCAAAAGAAAGCTCAAGCCGCTTGGATGGGAATTAATTTAAACAAATCTTTAGTTTATTTATATGGTGGCAACTTAGAAGATTCTCGAAAGTTTAATGGTCAATATTTTTTACATCTAGCAGCACTGCACCTAGCAGCAAATCAAAATTGTTCAACCTACGATTTAGGAGGTTATGAAATTGGCACTGGGTACAGCAAGTTTAAGGAAGGTTACAAAGGCTATATGAGAAATTTTCTTGGACCAGTGGATATAATTATTAAACCAATTATATATAAAACCATAAGTACGATTATTCGTGCGATGAAGACAGTTAAAAATAATTTTAAATTTTTGATAAATAGACAAATGTGGATTAATGATCTTGTGTTTAAATTTTTAGTAGCTGTAGTCATCACAACTTGCTTGCCTTTGTGGTTATTTAGCCTGTGGACTTATTTACCTAGCAACATTAATTCAAGCTTATCAGAATTTGAAGTAGCTGTTGTTTTTGGTGCGGGTGTTGACTCGCAAAAACTTTATCCAACTTTGATTTTAAAAAATCGGTTGGATGCGACAATTGATTTATACAAACAAGGAAAAGTCCGTACAATTTTAGTTAGTGGCGACAATAGACAAGTGAACTACAATGAACCTATGGTGATGAAAAAATATCTGGTCGATCAGGGCATTCCGGCTGGTGCTGTAGTTGAAGATTTTGGGGGAAGAAGAACACTGGACACCTGCTGGCGAGTTAAAAATGTTTTCAAAGCTCAAAAGGTTTATATTGTAACTCAAAAATTTCATTTATCTAGAGCTTATTACAACTGTACTCAAGTTGGGTTGGAAGTAATACCTGTGCCAGCTAAAAATTCAATCTTTAATACTACTTTTAAAGGTGTTATCAGAGAAATTCCAGCCAGTTGGCTAGCTATTCGGGAGTCGTTACAAGGATATGAGCCACCAGTTCAAAGCGATGGCACCGAACCTAATCTTCAGTATTAGGATATATTAGGATAATTTATAATTCTTTTAAGTACTTTTAAGTAAGAAAAAAAGTAAATGACCGATAAAGGAAATAATCACACACTTGATTTACACAACTTTAAAGCAACTTCTTGGGAAGTGTTTGAGTCTTAACTATTTCAGATAATCGACAATTTTATTTATAGTAATACAAAAACCCAAAAAGCATCTAAATTAAAAATAATCGTAGGCAAAGGGCTTAGGTCAAAAAAACTAATGGACAATAAAAACCCTTTGCGATTTTTTACGGAAAAATACTTACGAATGTCTGGTCTTAGTTGGATAGATGCAACTGATGTTGATGGTGGTACGGGTGTAATTATTGTTTGGGTTAATAAGATCTAGCGGTACGGTAAAATATTCTTTGATAACAAGTTTATTTATTCTTTATTCTACTAGAATCAGTATGAATTTTAAAAACATCTAAAAACATCCAATTTAAATAAATCTTATTTCCGAAATATTTGCTTACAACTATTAGCAAATATATAGATTTTACTAATATGGTAATAGTAATTAATAAAAGTGATCTTTGTCCAAAATTAGACTGAAAGATTTATTCTCTAAACATTTTAAAGTACTGTTACAATCTATGGTATTTAATAAATAGATAAAAATACTTGCAAAAAACTAATTTATATGCTACAATGTCCCGAGTTTAAATCTTAATTTTTGCATATGTTCTACAACTTATTAACTAAAGTTTTTAAAAATATTGAGTCATCCCCAGTTTTCACTAAAAAGTTTTCAAGGAGAGATTTTTTAAAGGGGGTCGGTTTGGTTTTTGCTTTTTTATCTTTGAGTAATGTTACTAATACTCTTCCTGTAAAAACTAAACTAGAGCCACAAAATCCTTCTAAAGGTCCTGCTGGATATGGAGGTTCTGGTTATGGAGTTTAATTAAAACCTTTTGGTTGAACCAAAACGAAAAACTGAATTTATTTTACTTCTCTACCATAGTTGTCGAGTTAGGGTCACATGTTTGTTTGGTTTAAAAAGATGGCTAATGTTTTTTAGCGTCGTGGAGGTTTTTTGTTTTTTTGAAGCTGGTTTTTTAATTTACTACATTTACAATTGAAAATTGGCTTTTTTCTATTTAAAATCTTAATTGATTCAAATTTAAAATAATTTGAAATTATGGAATTATTATTTTTTATTTTTATTTGTGTTAAAAACAAATAATAAAGTAATTTGGTGGTTTTCGAGTCCTTTATTTTTATATAAAAAATATAAAAAATTAAGACTTTTGTTTTAGTAAATTGACTAGCGAGAGATGATTTTGTTGTTGGATTAGAAAAATGGTTTTGAAAGTATTCTTTTTAGTAACCTTTTTAAATTGATTTAATTAAGCTATTGTTTAAAATTTAAAAAATTAAACTACAGTGATAAAGTTAGTAATTCTTTTATAGGTTTTGATTTTAGGTAACCTATTCTTGACAATAACATTTTGATTAACAATTGCTTGCCTGATTCTAAGTTCAGGCTATGTATCTGATTCTTTAGATTTTTAATTGAAAATATTCACGTAGATTTAAATTCCTAGATACTCACACTTTTTACTTTTTATTTTCGTTTTTTGTTGAAATTTTGATTTTTTAAAAAATGTTTAGCGACTCGAATACCCAAACAACCAGTAAATATTTGGTTCTTCGTAAGGACGAATTAGAGAAGATAAGACCAGTTATCCAAGTTAGAAACTTGGTCAAAAACTATGGAGAAGTGGAGGCTGTCAAGGGCATTTCTTTTAATGTTAAGAGGGGAGAGATATTTGGTATTTTAGGACCAAATGGAGCTGGTAAAACCACCACTTTAGAAATTATAGAAACAATTTTGCCTAAAACTAGTGGGGAGGTTATAATAGATGGTTTTGATATTGATATCTACTCAAATCATGTAAAGAAAATAATTGGGGTACAATTGCAACATGCAGGTTTTTTACCTCATCTGACACTGTACGAATTGATTAGTCTTTTTAGTGATATTTACAACACCAAAATTGATGCCAAAAAACTTCTGAAAAGTGTAAATCTTTGGAATAAAGCTAATTCGACAACAGATGAATTAAGCAGCGGACAAAGACAAAGGTTTTCTGTTGCTTTAACTCTTGTCTCTGATCCTGTAATTGTATTCTTAGATGAACCGACTACTGGTTTAGACCCACAAGCTAGACATAATTTATGGGATATAATCTTGGGTATGAAAGATAAGGGTAAAACTATCGTTATGACCACTCACTATATGGACGAAGCTGAGACTTTGTGTGACCGAATTGCTATTATGGATTCTGGTAGAATTATTGAGATAAATACGGCTCAAGGTTTTATTGAAAAATTAGTAGCCAAAGGTTTTTCTAGACCTCAACCAAAGTTTGGTGCAACACTTGAGGATGTATTTTTGGATCTGACCGGCAAAAAGCTAAGAGATTAAATATGTTTAAGATAAATTTTTGGAGACAGTTAAAAGGTTTTTTTGTAACTTCTTTTAAAGCTCAGTTAAGAACCAGCTCTTCCATTTTTGTGGGCTTTATTCTTCCGATAATTTTTATCGCTACTTTTGGATATTTTTCTGCAGAAAATAATCAAGAAATTAGGGTTGGTCTAGTGGTTAGAGATAGTTTTGAGCACAGTGAACGATTTGTACAAGAACTAAGAAATACAGGTTTATTTACAGTTAATATGGCTACCAAAAACACTCTCGAAGAAAGGTTAAAAGCTGGGAAGATAAGTGGTATGATAGAGTTAGTAGAAAAAAATCTAGTAGTCGTGACCATAAACGAAGCCCAACCTAGAGAAAGCGCCATTATTATTCAAGCTGTTAAATCTGTAATGGATAAAATTACTGTACAATCGAACGATCTTTTTATGCTTTATGATTTACAAACTCAAACTGTATTCATTAATCGAACAGAGTATATGGATTTCATCTTGCCAGGGTTGGTCGGTTTTTCTTTATTATCCTCCGCTATTAGCGGAACTGCTTTTAGTTTTTTGTCACTCAGGAGAAACAATGTTCTAAAGAGATTATTTGCCGCCCCAACTTCACCCACTGCCTTTATTTTAGGTCAGTCCCTAGCTAGATCAGTATTCATCTTTTTTCAAAGTATGGCTCTAATTGCCATAGCCTACATAGTGTTTGGATATTCACCTAAAAATGAGGCAGAGGGTTTTTGGCAAATGCTGCCAATCATGATTTTAGGTTTAATTGTGTTTTTAGGCCTTGGGTATATAGTTGCTGGTATTGCCAAAAGCAGCGAAGCAGCTTCACCAGTTTCTAATATTTTAATATTTTCTCAATTTTTACTTGCTGAAACTATTTTTCCAATTACAAATTTACCTACTTGGATGCAAAAGATTTCTCAAATATTACCTCTCTATAACTTTAACGAAGCACTTAGATTGGTTAGCAGAGATGGTATGAGCTTGTTATCGACGGAAGTCATTTTGCAACTTGCAATTTTAACTGGTTGGGGTTTGTTGTTTTATGTTATAGCTAGTCAAGTATTTAAAGTTAAGTATTAACTTTTCTTCTTTTAACATTTTAATTTTAAAAATTCAAAAAAAATGATGTAAACTAAGTTTGCTGCAAACTGGATGATCAAAAATTTGACAAAAGACGTGTTTCTGTGTTAATCTCCCAGGCTGATACGAATTAGCATTCATCATATGAACAAAAAATTATACATAAAATTGTTCAGACAAAAGAAAAAAGAAAATAGAGAGTTGCTTTTAAGCATTTCAATGTTTTTGCTCAACAGAGAAGAATTAAGAAAACAATTTTGGACAGTCTGTAGTGTCAATTACGACAAGCAGAACCAAACACTTTCAATTGGAATAAATACTATCACGGGTAAACTTGGAACTACTCTAACGAGATTAAGAAAAACTTCTAGAGATCTGTCTGACTATCTTTACGAGCAAGGACTTACTTTTAGAAAAACTAAAATATCGTTTTTTGTAGACAAAGAAGATGAGAAACTACAAAAGGTATATGATCTTCTGGAAGAGTTAGAGCAGGACCAGATTTTAAGAGATTAAAGATTTATGTGGGATTTTTTTCTTTGGATTTATGATAATTTAGTATACAAGCCGCAGTTAAATTTGCTGGAATTTTTTTATATTATAACCAATGATATTGGTTGGGCTATAGTTTTACTGGCTATAGTGGTAAATGTTCTTTTGTGGCCACTGTTTGCTAAAAGTTATATCAATACTCAAAAAATGAGATTGTTGCAACCACACTTAAGAGAGATACAAGATGAATACAAATCCAATCCTTCGGAGATGATGAAACAGATTAGAGAATTTTATAAGAAACATGATATCAAAAATGGTAGTACTTTTTTGGTTTTGATTTTCCAAATAGTATTTGCTACAGGTTTGTTTCGCTTGACTACAGCTCTTTCTAATGATCAAGATTTAGTTGGCTTGTATACCCAATTTTTTGATTCTCCTACAGCTAATTTTGGTAAAATTGCTTTTGGTTCGCTGGTAATTAGTCAAAAAGCTAGTCAATATATTTGGATTCCATTATTAGCTGCTTTGTTTTCTTATCTTCTTGGGATGTACATGTTTCGTTGGGCTCCAAAACCTAATTTTCCTCAACCCAAAAAACAGAAAAAGTCTAAAAAAGAACAAGAAAAACGAGATGTGCGGTTATTTGACCCAGAGACTTTCCAAAAAACTTTAGAGCTGCAAACTATTTATTTTTTTCCGGTTGTTATATTCTTTACTAATTACTTTATCCCTACGGGAGTAGCTATCTATTTTTTGACTGTCAGTATTTTAGGTTTGGTAAGACAGTTTTTAATTGTTAATTACTTCAAAAATCGTGTTGATAAAATGATTGATTTGATAGTAGCTTCTGATCCAATGTATAGAGACGATGATCCTAGTAATAACTTAGAAGCGGATCTCGATCCGTCTTTAGTAGCATCTCAGCCAGTGCCAGCCTTAGCTCAAAAGACCGAGAGTAAAAACAAATCTCAGAATAAATTAACAAAAATTAAGAGTCGCACAAGAGAGAAACAAACTAGGAAATCTTAATTTTTTGAATATATAAAACTGGGCTTAATTAAAACACAATATTTACGAAAAGACTTGTGAATATAAAAAACCTGTTTTTTGCCTTAAATTCTAATTTAGACAATATTTTTGATTGCTGAATATTTTACTGTAAGCGGAATAGCAAAAAGATAAAACAGGATTTTCTATTGGTTATTTTACAAACAAAAAATGCAAGCATCAAACAATAGATATATTTCTAAGCTAGAATAAACAAGTTTAGTCTATGTTCATTTTCGGGTCCAATTTACAGACTTTTAATTTTATTTTTGGTTTTTTTGGTTTTGTGTCTTCTAACTTTGTTATTTTATTCAAATTTTTTTTGGCTTGGGGAATACTCTGCTCAGGATAATCTACTTCATCCACAAAGATTAAGTAGCTTTCATCAATTTTGATTTTATTTGACTGTTTTTTTCTAGATTTCCAAATAGCTGAAACTCTGTTTAAAAAAAAATAGTTGTCTGCATCTTGGTGTAGATAAAAAGAAGTAAAGCCACCTATACTAAGCACAATGGTTGGTTTTTTGAGATTGTTGATTAGATATCTAAAATCACCGTCTCCACTAAGCAAAACAAAAGTGTCAAAATCATTTTCCTTTCGCAAAATATCTACTGCAATCTCGATATCCATATTTCCTTTCACCTTATTGTTACTAAAGATTTTAATTGGCTTACAAATTAAGGTATAGCCGTAACTTTCAATTTGTTTCAAAAATTCAAGTTGCTTAGTATCGTCTACATTATAAGCTGTGTAAAAGCCAATTTCTACATATTTAGTGTTTTTTGTAAACCACTTATAAATTTGTTCAAAATTAAGGTATATTTTAGCTTTTAGAGCGGCATAGTACAAATTGGCGGCATCTATGGCCACATAAACTTTTTTACCTTGTATTAAACCAGCAAACTTATCGGTAAGATCGTTTTTTATCTTTGGTGCAACAAAATTTTCGCTAGAAATATCCATATTTATTATCTATTATAGTAATCAGTTTTTATGAGTTTTTGTCAAAAAACTTTTAACCCAAAAGCGAAATTATAGTCGATAGTATAGCATACATAAATATCAAA
>CAKZLR010000044.1 GCA_937127165.1 uncultured Candidatus Peregrinibacteria bacterium | reverse complement strand
TGACTAGTATTTTTAACATCCATACTTCTTGTTTTTTGGTAAATAACTGTTTCCATTATGTATAAATATTGATATAACCCCGAATATCTAAATTTTGTGATTTAAAATAGTTAATGATTCTAGCAAAGTGGCACAAGGACCGGTGATAATGTAATTAATTTTACCAAATTCTTTAATTTTTTGGATAGTTTCGAATAACAAAATTATCACTATAATCCAAAACAGAGTCAAAAAGGGTGGGTGGTATTTGAAGATTGCAGAGACCATTTTTACCCATATAATTCCCATCGCAATAAAACTCTGGGCTTTTAATTTATGAATTTCTAAAGGAGATTTAGAACCTTTAATAATCTTGACACTAGAGACACCGATAAGACCCATAATATTAACTGGATTCTTGTAAAATTAGTTAAAGTAGTGTTGCTACGAGAAGTAATGATACTGTAAATTACAACCAGATTTGTAAGTCATAACTAAAGCAATTGCATCATCTTTACTAGTGTCGCAGTTAATAAATAATGGGATTTGTTTGAAAGTTTGTTTGGCGAATCTAAAGACCTTAAATTTTTTATAATAAATAATATATTGTAGAAGTATTGGTAAAATCTTAAAAATTGATTGAATCAAAAAAATTTTTGAAACTCTGCAAAAGTTTTGATAAAAAACTTGCTTGTAATAAGTATTACTGATTCTTGTTAAATTTACTTTTCAAATTACCTCAATTCAAGTTGTTCCAAAATTCTTTATAAATGTTCAATCACTCCATCTATTCCAGAATTTTTTGAAACAATATGGTTTTACTTCCGAATATCTATTTGATCTTTATTTAACCCATATTTACTAAACTATTAAAGCAATAGCCACATACCAAGTATTTTGGTATTATCATTTACAGAATTATCTTCAATGTGGAGTATGGTGAATCAGTTAATCTTGATATAAATCCAGATATATCCTTTTTACTTGTTTCCAAAGGGTTAGGATGTACACAAAATACCATAATCATCTCCGGTAGTAACACCTTTCTAAATCTACATTATAACCAGCATTTGCAAAAGCTTTATTCAAAATATCAGCCAAATTCCCCTCGCCTTCTTTACCGTAATAAACAACAATATATACTCGACGACCCTTACTAAAAACATATTATTTTTTCCTTAATTTTACCTGACTAATTTCAGGTGCAAGAATACCTTCGTCACCGCCAACTGACTCCAATTTCATTTCTTGGACAACCTTTTTTATATATTCAATCAAGGTCTTTCTATAATCTTTCAAAGATCCCATATTACTTTCAAATCTGTTTATTACAACAGATCTTCTTGTATTATCAATTTTCACAAAAACATTTTCATTTTTAGTTAAAATAAAATCAACTTGCCCACCAAGACTTTCAACTATAGTCATCAAATTTTCCACCGAAGTATCGGAATGCATGCCTATTTCGACTTTGTAATTTTTTCTAAACTTATTTTAATAAAATAATCATAGTTGCCAACTTACCCTGATATTCTTCATTACTTATACTTCCTTGATCAAAAGTAACATTGTAATGCCGAGTTATTTTGAAATTGTTTGGGGTTTAAGACTAATTTTAATAACTTCCTCTGCTTCTTGAAAACTGTTTTTCTTGTTTCATTGTTATAGACCTAATTTCGTCATAATAATTTTGAATAAACTTAATCACTTTCTATATTGGTGTGTCTGCATTAAAAGATACACTACTAATTTTTTGGCTAAGCCATTTGAGAAATAAGCAAGCAAACTTTTATTATTTTCGACAAAACATCTCCCAAGGGTTATTCCAGAATAATATTCATAAAACCATCGGTTTACTTCTAAAACAGCTCTTGAAAAATTATCTTCTTGTTCTTCAAGGATACCTACTCTTACATTTGGCAACACAAAAGACCAACAGTAAGGTAATCTAAGACATTACCCACTGAGCAATATAGACAACTAAACAACAACACCTCCAAGAAGATAGTCTTTAAGGTTTGTCAATTCTACCCGTCTTATAAAATCTTCGTCAGGACCTTCGGGAGTATTTATTTATAGATAAGGTACAGAGGTACACCCAACTGGTTCTTATCAAGATTACAAACTTGAACACCTGTAAAAACGCAAGGCAATTCAGGGACTTTATCTTTAGACGTTTTTCTAAAATCTGCAAGGTCCTTAATCTTAGATTTTATCCTATATGCAACCATTTTTATAGTGCCGCAACCATAACAATCATTTTCGATAATCATAATTTTTCTACAACCAACTATCTTGCCGTTACCCGAAAGGTCTTTAATTAGGCAAGCTTCAATTATCTACTCAATCTGTTCATCTATCGACGGAAACCCAGGATCCAATTTGATCAATTTTGAATCAACGCCTCAAAGCAAATAATCTGAAAGTTTCAAAATCTATAGTTACAACATTTTTAAACTTTTTATTGAATTATTGAAAAAACTTTTTTAAATTAAAAATAACGTATTCACCAGTACCTTCTCCTCCGACAATATCCTACATAAAAGTTTTTTATTTTTTATATTCTTTCATCAAAAAAAATTTACGAAATCTATACGTCGTCCAGGAGTCTCTTCAAAAACTCTACAAAGAAAATTATTATATAATTCAACAAAATCCTGCTCAAACCTCCTCCTAAAATGATTAAGTGCTAATTCGTGATACCTTCTACAACAGCCAAAGTTGATTCTCTATCATTCACATTTATTTTTGGATAAGGAGTTTCATTTTTCATAGCTAAAAAACTAAATTCCTAACAAGAAAATAGTATTTCGTTTTTTACTGATTAATTTCTCGTAAAAAATCTTCTACTGAATAATCTGGTTGGAACCTGTGATCATAATTAATTATGATATCAGAATATTTTCTATATGTTTTGGCTCTAAAATTTAATAACTCATCATATGATCTAGCTAAAGCTTGTCCTCTAGTTTCTGAACCTTTCTGAGTAAACAGACCATACCAGATCACAGGCTTAGGATTATCTATATATTTTTGCAACATTTTTTGCTTAATATGCTCAGGAGCTATCAGATACACCACTTTAGTTGAGTTAACTAGTCTGTCTATGGTTGTCTGTTCGACATAAAACATACTACCAGTAGTGTCAATAACTATCTTATCATCTTCTTTAAAAGAGCTTAATTGCTCCAAAACTTCCAAAACTGATTCATTTTCCCAAGCTAAATACTGTTTTTCTCTATCTGCATAACCTTCAGACCAAGGCTGACCCAGCCACTTTGCCATACCCGTAACATCGTCAATACTTAGGCTTGCCTTTTCAATTATCATATCGTCAATGGAAAATCGCTTATAACCAACTTGTTCTAATTGTTTTGACCAATAAGATTTACCTATATTTGACATCCCTATAAGGGAAATAATATTATTACTGGACATAATTTATCACGAAATAATTTTAGTTTTGAATTTTTTGTCAAAAATTTTCTGTTTCTTTGATCTTTTAAAGATCAGTTAGCTAATTTAGCTGGTATAGCAAATCCTATGAAAAGATAATTATCAAAAAATGAAATGTCTTTTTTCTATAATTTATTAATTTAATCGTAAGTGAATTGCTATAATAGTATTCACCGAAAATATAATTTTCTAAATTTTTAAAGTAGTTTTTTAGATTAGAAAACACGGAACAATAGCCTTTATAAAAATGTTCGTGGATCGGTAATAACTCCAGTAATTGCGGTAGCTGCTGCAGTAGCAGGACTAGCTAAATGAGTGATAGCTCCGGGTCCTTGCCTGTTCATAAAATTACGGTTGGAGGTAGCCACACATCTCTTACCAGTAGGTACTTTGTCGTCATTCATGCCCAAACACATCGAACAACCCGGCATTCTCCATTCAGCACCAGCATCTTTAAAAATTTTATCCAGACCTTCTCTTTCGGCTTGTTGGCGGACTGCTTCGGATCCGGGTACTACATACATAGTCACACCCGGAGCTACTTTTTTATTTTGCATGATTTTGGCAACAATCCGCAGATCTTCAATTCTAGAGTTAGTGCAACTACCTATAAACACAAAATCCACTGGTAATCCTAGCAATCGCTGACCTTCTTGAAGTTTGGTATACTCCAAGGATTTAATCACATTATTTTTATTTTCTTCTGGGATGTCTTTTAGGTAAGGTACAGTGCCAGTGATAGGTATACCTTCGCCGGGATTCGTACCCCAAGTAATCATCGGCTCTAACTGATCAACATCAATCACAATTTCCCGATCATAGTGGCAATCTTCATCACTTCTAAGACTTAACCAGTAATTAACGGCCGTTTCCCAATCTTCGTTTTTGGGTCTATAAGGTCTGGGTTCGCAAATTGTCCAAAGAACTTCATATTGTCCAATTTCTGGCATAATGTGCTGATTATGAGGAGAAAATTGCAACTCGCTGTTATACTCAAAGTCCAACCAATCCAAACTCGACCAATCCCCCGATAAAATCGTATTATGTCTAGTAAATAATGGCCGTAAACTAGTTTGAATCTCTTGTATTTTTTGATTATTAGAGTCCAAACTCAACTCTTCGATATTTTCGATAACCATAACTCTATCTGGCTCTATTTGATTCAAAACCTCTAGTATCCCTTTAATATTGAAATTTTCTACTAAAATGATTTTTTTCTCCAAACTATCACCAATTCTACTTAAGTCTTGTATCCAAACTACATCTTTTTCATCCACTTGCTTAAGTAAATCTTGCTTAGATTTAGGCTGAGCGGTAAAAATTATAAATTTTTGACCTAAGCTTGCTAGGTTGATAACCAACTGTAAAGTTATAAATGAGGTTCTAGAACCAGCTTTTCCGTGAATTTTAAGAGGAAATCTAATTTCTTCAACGATTTTTTGTATATCCGAACTACTAATTTTAGTCGTGTATTTTCTGGTTTTTAGATAACTAATAGTGGTTTTGTCAGGAGATATTAAGCCAGCTCTTGCCCCAGCTTCAATGCTCATATTACAAATTGACATTCTAGCTTCCATACTTAACTGTCTCACTGCACTACCAGTATATTCGAATATGTGACCATTACCCCCACCAATACCAATCATGGAAATGAGTTTAAGAATCATATCTTTGCTAAAAACGCCTTTTTGCAGAGTTCCCTTAAACTCAACTTTCATGGTTTTAGGTTTCTCTTGTAAAATACAACCCGTTGCCATCATTAAACCAACTTCGGTAGTACCTACACCAAAAGCTAAAGATCCAAAAGCTCCATGAGTAGAGGTGTGCGAATCACCACAGATAATAGTTAGACCTGGCTGAGTGATGCCAAGATCAGGGCCCAATACATGCACTATGCCTTGATTACCGCTACCAAAATCAAAAAAAGGTACTCCAAAATCGGCTACATTTTGCCTAAGAGTTTGCACTTGTTTTTTAGCTACTTCGTCAAAAATATTTTCACGATCAAGCCTAGTAGGAATAGCATGATCAAGAGTGGCCACTAACTTACCAGGATATTTTACAGATAAGTTTTTTTCTCTAAGCATGGCAAAAGCCTGAGGTGAAGTAACTTCATGAATTAGTTGTAAGTCTATTCCCAACACTGCAGGATGACCTTCTTTTTGGACGACTACATGTTCATCCCAGATTTTTTCTATAATGTTTTTGGGTGTAGTGCTTGACATATACATTGTTTCAAAATATAATAGCCAAAAGAGATTATTTGTTCGCTAAAAACTATTTCGCTAAAAACTATAAACAATCTTTAGTTAGTTAATAAAATGATTGTGATAAGAAAGAATTTATTTTATTTTTATTAAAACTCAATAAAAAAATTAAGTTGGTATCGCCACAATTAAAGAAATTTCTATTAAAGCATCCTTGGGTAGCTTTGATACTTCCACTGTCTGACGAACTGGTTTGTGGTAGCCAAACCACCGACTATAAATTTCGTTGAAAGTGACAAAATTATTCATATCCGTCAAAAAAATCTCCGCTTTGATAGTGTTTTGTAGTCCCGATCCAGCAGCTAGTACAATATTATTTAAATTTTTTAATACTTGGTTGGCTTGTTCCGCAAAATCCCCAGAAACTAGTTGACCCGTAGCTGGATCTATACCAATCTGGCCAGAACAAAAAAGTAAATTACCAAATTTAATAGCTTGAGAATACGGACCCACCGCTTCGGGAGCTAGTGGAGAGTGAATAAAATTGAAATTCGAATTCATAATAAAAATTATATTTAAGTTGAAAATTGGGATTAGGCTTAAATTTGGTTTTTTTATGAAAAATGTCAAAAGCAAAACATTGACAAGCCTCTAAAACTGTGATTTTGTCCAATTCTATGTCAACTAAGCTCAATCTAAACAACACCAGCTGGAATTTGAAATTGCTTTTCGACAACCTAGATCAACCCATCGATAAGCTCTTGGAAGAAGAAAGAGAGGAATTACAAACTGAAGCTAAAAAATTTGTTCAAAAATGGGAAAACAAAACGGACTATTTAAAAAACCCTTCGATTTTAAAAGAGGCATTAAACGATTACGAAAATTGGAGAAGAAATTGGGGTAGTAGTGGTCGACAAGGGTTTTACCTAGCACTTAGCTTAGCCTTGGACCAAAATAACAGCGAGTTAAAAGCTAAAGAGTCAAAAATTAATGAAATAAGTGTAGATATTGAAAATCAAATTCAGTTCTTTACCCATCGGCTCAGTAGAGTTGATAGTGCTAAACAACAAGAATTTTTGAGTTCTGTAGAGCTAAAAGAATACCGTCACTTTTTGGAAATTTTGTTTAATTCCAGCAAACACTTGCTAAGTGAGGCGGAGGAAAAAATTCTAAATTTGAAACATTTTACTTCACACACTAAATGGGTACAGATGCTAGAAGGCTTTTTGTCCAAAGAGGAGAGAAAAATTGTAATGGAAGACGGAACTAGTCAAATCCAAAATTTTAGCCAAATAATCAATTTGACTAGCCATAAAAATAAATCAATCAGAGATCAGGCAGCAGCTGCTTTTAACGACATTTTAGCTAAGTATGTGGAAGTTGCAGAAAACGAAATCAATGCTGTGTTGTACAACAAAAAAGTTAATGATACTTTGAGAAAATTTCATAGACCAGACCAATCTAGACATCTTACGGACGATGTTGATACTGATATGGTTGACCAGCTAGTTGAATCTGTTGCTAATCGTTTCGAGGTTGCTCGCAAATTTTATGAACTCAAGGCTAAATTGTTTGGTGTGTCTAAATTAGCTTATCATGAAAGAAATGTGGAATATGGAGATTTGGATATGAATTTTGATTGGTCTAAAGCTGCGACCCTAGTTTATGACACTTTTATGAGTTTAGATCAGACTTTTGCTGACATTTTTGAAATGTTTTTGAATCAGGGGTTGATTGATGTTTTCCCTAAAAAAGGTAAAGACTCAGGAGCTTTTTGTGCCTCAGTGAGATCTAATTTACCAATTTATGTAATGCTTAATCACACTGGTAGACTAAACGATGTGCGAACTTTGGCTCACGAAATGGGACATGCGATCAATTTTGAAATGATGAGACACGAAAACGAACTTAACTATGATTGTAGTTTGTTTTTGGCGGAATCCTGCTCGACTTTTATGGAAGATTTTGTTTTACAGAAAATAATTCAAGATGCTAGCGAAGAGCAAAAGTTGGCAATCATGATGGAAAAACTAAACAATGATATTTCTACTATTTTCAGACAAATTGCCTTTTATAGATTTGAAACTGATCTACATCTTACTTTTAAGGATACTGGTTACCTATCACACGAACAAATTGGCACGATTTTCACCAAACATATGATCGACTATATGGGTGATTTTGTTAGTCAAGATGAAGGTAGTCAAAATTGGTGGATTTATGTTGGTCACTTTCGCAACTTTTTCTATGTTTATTCGTATGCTGGGGGTTTGTTAGTTTCTAAATATCTACAAAGTCAAGTGAAAAAAGACAAAAGTTTTATTGATCAAGTCAAACAATATTATTCTACTGGATTATCTAAATCACCCAAGCAAACTCTTGAAGATATTGGTGTTAAAGTAGACAAAAGTTTTTGGAATAAAGGTCTGGATGAGGTTGAGCAATTATTAAATGAAGCAACTTTTCTAGCCAAGAAGTTGGGTAAAATCTAAATTTTTACAAAAATGAAGAAAGTTATTATTAAAAACTCTGTCTAAAGATTCTTTAAATTGAAAAAATCGGATTAGTAATCCAAAAATTTTATAGCAAAAGCAATTTATAGGAAATTACTGCAACTAAATAAAAAAAGCGAAACTATATAAAATTTCTATTTTATAGAATTTCTAATTATTATTTTAAATTAATAAAAATTATAATAAAAAATTAATAAATTTAATGATATAGTTGACTTTAAAAAGGAATACTACCCTACACTACCTTCAAGAGTTATTTGCAACAATTTTGAGGCTTCAACAGCAAATTCCATGGGTAATTTTTGGATGACTTCTTTGGTAAAACCATTAATAATTATACTAGTAGCTTCCTCGTGACTCATACCTCTTTGACGGCAATAGAACAGAATATCTTCATTAACTTTGCTAGTACTGGCTTCATGTTCTATGGTGCAATGACTAGTTTGGGATTCTAAGCAAGGAAAGGTGTTGGCACTACATTGATTACCAAACAACAAAGAATCACAAGCTGAATAGTTTTTGGCACCTTTAGCTCTTTTATCCACTTTGACTAAACCTCGATAATTGTTAGTGCTTTGACCAGCAGAAATAGTTTTGCTAATTATTCTAGAACGACTGTTTTTGCCAAGATGAATCATCTTGGTGCCAGTGTCGGCTTGTTGTCTTTTTTTAGTAACCGTAATAGAGTAAAACTCGCCCACAGTATTATCTCCTCGTAAAATCACACTAGGATACTTCCATGTAATGGCTGACCCGGTTTCGACCTGGGTCCAAGATATTCTCGCTCCTTCCTCGGCGGCTAAACCTCTTTTGGTTACGAAATTATAAATTCCACCTTTATTTTCTCTATCTCCAGGATACCAGTTTTGAACAGTTGCATACCTAATTTGAGCATTCTTATGAGCAATTAACTCGACTACCGCTGCATGTAATTGGTTAGTGTCTCTAATTGGAGATGTACAACCTTCAAGATAACTAACATATCCGTCTTCCTCAACTATAATCAAAGTTCTTTCAAACTGGCCTGTGTTCTCGGCATTAATACGAAAATAAGTCGATACTTCCATTGGACAGCGAACACCTTTTGGCACAAACACAAAAGACCCATCCGTAAACACCGCCGAATTTAAACAAGCAAAATAATTATCGTTTGGCGGCACCACTGAACCAAGATATTTTTTAACTAAATCAGGGTGAGTTTTAGCAGCTTCCGATATAGAGCAAAAAATGATTCCCATCTCGGCTAGTTTTTGTTTAAAAGTGGTTACTACCGACACACTGTCAAAAACGGCATCAACCGCTACTCCTGCTAGCATTTTTTGTTCCTGCAACGGAATTCCAAGCTTTTGATAAGTTTCTAGAATTTCAGGATCGAGTTCGTCTAAACTGTTTAGTTTTTGTTTTGGAGCAGCATAATAACTAATTTTTTGAAAATCAATTGGAGGGTACTTAATATTTGCCCAAATAGGGTAAGCTCTTTTTTGCAAAAGTCTAAAAGCCTTCAGTCTCCACTTAAGCAACCACTCTGGTTCTTCTTTTTTGGCAGAAATAGTTCGCACAACCTCCTCACTAAGACCTTCTGGCAAAATATCTTGCTCTACATTGGATACAAAACCAAATTTATACTCCTCTTCTAAGTTTTTAATTAAGTTTGGATCTTCTAAACTTTTGTCTAACATAAATTCAAAGTTAATGCTTGCAATTAACGTAGTAAAGCTTAAATAACTCACTTATAAAAGACAGTTAAATTTCTCTTATCCAAGATGAATTTTTTTTAATTCGTCAAAAAATCACTTTAAAGTGACCCTTTTACACTGATTAAACAGTGTTTTTCACACTTTTGTAAATAATTTTTTGTTGCACCTACTTAAAGTAGGTAAGATAACCAAAAACATTAAAATTTTCTTGTTTTTCTACTTTTTAAAGTACTTGTTTCTGACAACTTGTAGATTTGTAGAATTTTTATTTTAGTTTTATTTTAGTTTTATTGAGAATAAACCTTCACTGATAAACAGATTTAGTTAGGTTAACAAATATACACAATCCCAGCAGCTCTCTTTAACTTAAAATTTAAGAACATCTAAATTTTCCTTTTTGTTTTTTATTGTACTATGTATAAATTTGACTAAGTTGATTAAGTTGATTTAAACTCAAAACTATCATGAGCCACATACTACATTTGGTTGTTGATCAGGCTAACCACAAAACTCGTTTCGATATTGCCGCCACAAGACTATCCGGCCTAAGTCGCAACAAAATTCGCCAACTAATTGATTCTGGCTTAGCTTTTTTGAACAAACAAAGAATTTGGATCGCTAAGTTTCAAGTTAAACAAGGAGATATTTTGGAATTAATGGTAGAAAGTAGAAACTTCAAATCATCGCTTGATACAGATTTCCAACCAAGCTCTATTATCGTAGATAATGCTGATTTTTTAGTAATCAACAAACCCGCCGGAATTGCCGTTGATACAGCCTCAAATAACATTATTAACTATCTTAAAAAATTCAATTCAAAATACTCCAACTTGCTATTGGCTCATAGACTAGACAAAGACACTTCTGGGTTATTAATTTTGGTCAAAAGGGAGTCAGTGAGAAGAGAGTTTGAACAAATTTTTAAAGAAAGAAGAATACACAAAATCTATCATACTATCTGTTTTGACACACCTAAACCAGAAGAAGGCGAAATTATTTTTCCCATAGTCCGACATTCCCAAGGAAAAAATAAATATTTTGCCATCACTTCCAAAGATATTCCTAATCCAAAAGCCAAATCTGCCAAAACCAGCTATAAGCTAATTCACAGTTTTACAGACAAAAGGTTATCATATTTAGAATGTATACCTCACACCGGCCGACCACATCAAATTAGAGTTCATTTAAAATCTATTGGGAACCCTGTTTTGGGAGATAAAGTTTATGCCAATCACCTACAACATCATCCTTATTGGCAAAAAGCCACTAGACAAATGCTTCATGCTTATAGTCTGAAGTTTAAATTTGCTGGTCAAGAATATAACTTAACAGCTCCTATACCTTCAGATTTTGAAAACATTTTAAAAGAGTTTAGATTAAATTCCTAAGCTAAACCAAAAATCATTTATCAAAACTTATTCATGAGTGTTTACAAAAAGCAGGATAAATCTAAATTGTTCATTTGCAAAAAATAGCAAAAAGTACTTAAGAGTAAGAATACTAAACTATTTAGCAAATTTTAGTTTGTTATTCTTACAACAAAACTTGTCTGTTAACTTATAACTATTTCCTATAAATAAGCATGATTTCATTGCTAGTCTTATAAATAATTATAATAACAGCTCTCACAAAAACCTTTTATTGGTCTAAAATTTATCGGTCTAAAAAATTTGTCTGTAGATAAAAATCTTTGGTAGTATAAGTTTACATACATCTATATAGATGTAAGCTTTTTAAATTTGATAAATAAACTGACCCTTGACAAAAATAAAATATTTTACTTCCTCTTAGGGGGTTTTTCGTCTTTCCTCAAGATTTCTTCGAAAGCGTTCTTTGTTTTTGTTTTCTCTTTTTCTTGGAGATGAGTATTGTTACTTTAATAGTCATAGGTTAGTTAATGATTTTTACCTGCCATGTCTTGTGATGTGGTGGGTTTTTTGTGTATAAACTTTTAAATTGTTAAATCAAGTTTTTTGTTATTCTTTCAATGTGTATCTTAATTCAGCTACTTTTTATGAAAAAAGCTAAAATAGGTGAGTTGTTAAGTTCATTAGAAATTTGCTTGAATCAGTCTTTGATTTTGCTAAATAAGTTGGTTTAGATTATTTACTAACTTAATTTTCTAAATTTAAACTCTTTTAAAAAGTTTATAAAATTTATGCCCTACGTCGCCATCCCAAGTAATATTAAAAAGGTTGATTCTATCAGTTTGGAACTAATGTCTCCAGAAGAAATGGCTAAAATGAGTTACGGAGAAGTGTTAACTTCCGAGACTATTAACTATCGTACTGGTACCCCTCAAATGAACGGTCTTTTCTGTCAGGCAATTTTTGGCCCAGTCAAAGATTGGGAATGTGCTTGTGGAAAATATAAAAGATATAGATATGCTGGCGTTATTTGTGATAAGTGTGGTGTTGAAGTTACTCACTCTTCGGTTCGTCGTGAAAGAATGGGTCATATTACTCTAGCCGCACCCTGTGCACATCCTTGGTTTTTAAGGATAGTTCCTTCTCGTATTGCTTTATTGCTAGATATGAAGGCTGTTGATGTCAGTCGTATTGCTTATTTTTCAGCATATGTAATAACTGAAGTAAATGAGGATTTTAAACAAACTTACTTAGAGGAAATAGATAGGGAAGCTAATGGTCGTCTTAAATCGAAAAAAGCTGAATTTGATAAAAAGTTTGAAGAATTAAGTAGACAGTACCAAAAAGACAAATCTTCTGGTAAATTTAATCTTGAAGAATTAAAGCAAAAATATGAAGCTAATAAAGAATTACTAAAACAACAGCAAGCCGAAACTTTAGCTAAAATTCAGACTATTGCCGAAGTAGCCAAACAAGAATTGTTAAATCTGAAATTTAAAGATGTTATAACAGAACTTCAATACCAAGAATTATCCTCGAAGTTTGGCTCTGTGTTTAAAGCCGGAATTGGGGCGGAAGCTTTAGAACAATTACTAAAAAAAATTGATCTGCAGCAAGAATATGAAACTTTAAGAGAAAAAGTCCAAAAGTCTAAAGGTGAAACAAAAAAGAAACTTTCAAAAAGGTTGAGATTGATAAGGAGTTTTATCCAAACTAACACCAAACCAGAGTGGATGATTCTCCGTCGGGTTATGGTTTTACCACCTGATCTCAGACCCATGTTACAACTCGAAGGTGGCAGGTTTGCCGCATCTGATTTGAACGAATTATATAGAAGGCTTATTAACAGAAACAATCGTTTACGAAAACTTATCCAAATCGGAGCGCCTGAAGTTATTTTAAGAAACGAAAAAAGAATGCTGCAAGAAGCAGTAGAAGCTTTGATTGATAATTCAGTTAGAAGTGGCAAACAAGTCATGGCTTCTACAGGTCAAAAACGACCCCTAAAATCTTTAACCCATATTATTACAGGAAAACAAGGAAGGTTTAGACAAAATTTGCTCGGAAAAAGAGTTGATTATTCTGGTCGTTCAGTAATTATTGTTGGTCCTAATTTAAAATTAGATGAATGCGGTCTACCAAAAGAAATGGCACTAGAACTATTTACTCCATTTTTAATTGGTAAGATTATAGAAAAATCCGAAAAAGGCTTATTAAATGAAGAAGATCAGGCGTATAATGTATACTCTGCTAAAAGATTAATTGAAACTAGAAGACCAGTTGTCTATGACATTTTAGACGAAGTCATTCAGGATAAATATGTTTTACTAAATCGTGCACCTACCCTTCACAGACTCTCTTTTATTGCTTTTAAACCAGTATTAATCGAGGATAGGGCGATACAATTACATCCTTTGGTATGTAAAGCTTTTAATGCTGATTTTGATGGAGATCAGATGGCTGTTCACTTGCCTATTACTATCAAAGGCCAAGAAGAGAGTAGAGAGCTTATGACAGCCAAAAAAAATCTGCTCAAACCCGCCAGTGGCGAATTGATTATGGGAGGCCATCAAGACATTGTGTTGGGTTGCTACTATCTAACTTCAATTACTAAAGAACCTGAAAATAAACAAAAAATAAAAAAATTTTCTTCACCTAGTGCTGCGCTAATTGCATATGAATTTGGTCATATTGAGCTTGGAGAGCTTATTTTAGTTAAGATGCAAAATGGGAACAAGATAGAAAGTATTGAAACTACTGCAGGTAGAATATTATTTAATAATGCCTTTCCAAAGGAATTTGGTTTTATCAACGAAACAGTCAATAACAAGATATACAACAAGATTCTCAACCAAGCTTATCATGATCTAGGTCAAGAAAGATTAGCAGAAATTTTGGATGTTATTAAGGATTTAGCTTTTAAATTCGCCACCCAATCTGGTATTACCATGTCAGCTAGTGACATAGTTAGCCCTAGCGGAAAAGAAGAACTTTTAGTTCAAGCCAGAGAAAATGTTCTTAAAATTCAGCAATTATTTGAACTTGGATTTTTAACAGATAAGGAAAGGCACGACCAAACTGTTAATGTATGGAAAAACACATCAGAAGATATTTCTAGATTAGTAAAAGATAGTATTGATAATTTAAGTAATGTTGGTATGATGATTAACTCTGGTTCTAGAGGTAGTATTCTACAGTTAAACCAAATGTCTGGAATTAGAGGCTTGTCTGTCACAGCTACAGGTGAAATTATAGAGCTTCCTGCCCAACATGGATATATTGAAGGTTTGACTGGTCTAGAATACTTTTTGTCGATGAAAGGTCAAAGAAAATCTCAGGCAGACGTGTCTTTGAGAACAGCTGATGCTGGTTACCTTACTAGAAGACTTGTTGATGTAGCTCAAAATTTGATTATCACCAAAGAAGGATCTATTGATGAATTAAGTGAAGATGAATTGCAAAAATTTACTTCAGAAGAAAGCGAAAAAATGGGTCTAAATTTGATAGACCGAATCTATGGCCGATTCTTAGCTCGAGATATAGTAGTTGATGGTCAAGTCGTTGCCCGCAAAGGGCAGTTAGTTGACATAGCCTTGAAAAAACAGTTAGCAAAATTTGATATACGAGAAGTATGGGTGCCTTCTATAGTTAAAGTTAGATCAGTCAGAGGGATTCCTCAAATTGCATATGGAGCTGATTTTAGTACTCATAAGCCAGTTAAACTAGGAACAGCTATCGGAGTGTTGGCTGCACAGAGCTTAGGCGAACCTAGTACACAGCTAACAATGCACTCTAAACATAGAGGTGGAGCTTTGACCAAATTTGACATCACTACAGGTCTACCTAGAGTAGAAGAAATATTTGAAGCAAGAACTCCCAAAACTCCCGCGCCAATAGCACCATTTAGCGGAGTAGTAGAAAAAATAGAAGGAAATATTGATATTGGCTACAAAATAACTATTAGTAGTCAAAAATCTGTAATAACTCTTCCTTTCAACCCTACTAGCGATAATCTATTAGTAGAAACTGGCAGTAGTGTTAATAAAAACGATATAATTGCCGTGAAAAAAAATGGTGAAGCAGTTAGAGCTAACTTACCTGGTTTATTGGAAACAGGAACTAACCAAATTATAATTAGACAAGAAACTCCAGAAATAGCTCAAATAGAGACTCCTGCAGGAATGAATATAATGGTCAAAGTTGGTCAAACTATAAATCAAGGCGAACCGTTAGTTGACGGACCTTTAAATCTTCAAGATATTTTGGACTTTAGAGGCATAGATGCTCTACAATCTTACATAATAAGCCAGTTAAATACTATTTATTCCTCAAACGGAATCTATGTTAACGAAAAACATATTGAAGTAATTATTAGACAGATGTGTCTTAAAATACAAATTTTAGACCCTGGTGATTCTGAATATACTGCAGGAGAAGTGGTCAATTATAATCTAATTATAGCTAAAAATAAAGAGTTAAAGTCTTCAGGAAAACGACCAGCCATTTTTAAGCGAATTGTTGTGGGTATCTCAAAAGCTGCCCTATCGACTGATTCATGGTTAGCTGCGGCATCTTTCCAAGAAACTTCAAGAGTCTTGACCGATGCTGTAATTTCTCGTAGAAAAGACTATCTAACTGGACTTAAAGAAAATGTGATTTTAGGTCAGCTTATCCCTGCTGGAACTGGGTTTGATTTAATGAAACATCAAGTGACTGAAATCTATGATGAAATAGAAGTTGAAGAAATGGAGGAAACTGTAGAGTAAGACTTAAATAAATAATACATCACTAGTTTGAGCGATAAATTTATAAAAACATCACACCCTGTTTTTTAAGGGTCTGGGATTTTTTGAGTATTAAAAGACAACATTATAGTATAATAAACACAGAGAGTGTTTACAAGCTTATAAATTTAAAAGTCTACTAATTTCTTACACAAGAAACCTTGAAATTTGATTTGTCTAAAACGTTTTTCAAAACATCCAATAACCTCTGTTTTGGTCAATTGAAAAAAGTTCTAAACTACAGTCTGACAATGACTTGGTTTTGGGTTAAATACTTTTTAAGATCTTGAATATCCACATCCCCAAAATGAAACACACTGGCAGCTAAAGCGCCATCGACATTAGTTTGTGCAAACACTTCTAAAAAGTGCTCCATTTTCCCAGCACCACCACTAGCAATCACGGGTACAGGACAAACTGCTTGAATCTTTTTTAACAATCTCAGATCGTAACCGTTTTTTACTCCATCGGCATCCATTGAATTAACAACCACCTCACCTACTCCACGACTCACTGCTTCTTTAATCCAGTCAACGGTTTTAAGGTTGGTATTAGCAGTTTTTTGAGGACTACCTGTATACATAAAAACATAATCTTCACCATCAACATACTTAGAATCTACTCCTAATACTATACACTGAGATCCAAACTCTTTGGCCCCTTGGTTAATCAAGTCTGGGTTTTCTAAAGCAGGCGAATTTAGAGAAATTTTATCGGCTCCAGCTCGCAATACTTCACGCATAGTGTCCACAGACCGGATACCACCAGCAACCGTAAAAGGAATATTGATTTGTTCGGCTACTTTTATGACCCAAGAGTAATCCACACTACGACCTTGGGGACTAGCAGTAATATCATAAAAAACCAATTCGTCGGCTCCCCGGTTACAATAAAATTTAGCAAGTTCAACTATACCTCCAACTACTCTATGACCTTCAAACCGAATACCTTTAATAACTTTTCCTTTCTTAACGTCTAAGCAAGGAATAATTCTTTTAGTGAGCATAAAAAAGTAGTTTTAAAGAATTAAAAGCAAATAACAATTTTTTTGGCAAATGTTTTTTATAACTTGTCTGGTACGGTTGAAGAAGAGTATAAACTCAAATTTAGAATCGTATTTTTTTACTAAAAAAAGATTTGCATAAACCAAAAAACTGTGCTACAATTGCGCGTAGAAGTTTTTTTAGCCACTTTATTTTTGATTTTTGGTGTTATGTCTAATATCATATCAACTCTCTATCCACAGATTCCAAAAACAGAGTCTGTTGAAGCCTTTTTAAGACAACTACTAAAAGCGCAGGGTATATTTGAGCCGAAGTTCAGCGAGGAGGAAGTCAATCAGTTTTTGATTCAACTTGCTGAGATTTTTGAAGAGTATATAATCACAGCTTTAGCTGCTAACCTCAACGAACAGCAAGCTGAGCAATTAGCTCATATACCCGAAAATGCCACATTCCAAGAGCAAATTAGTTACTTGTCTCGTGTGGTGCCGGATATTCAGGATAAAATCCCCAACATCTTAATCGAATTTTCAAAAACATATCTAGGATTCAATCAACCACAAGTTTGATTAATTAACTATTTTTTGTTAAAAAGATCTTAATTTTAATTTATTTTGTTTATGTATACTCTCGAGGAAAAACCAGAACAAGCTCAAACAGCATCAAAAATCCCAAACAACCTCTCTGCAGAATCACGTCAAGGAATGGCAGGCCTAGGTGTCACGGGAGCAATTGCAGAGGCTGCGGGGAGAACTG
>CAKZLR010000043.1 GCA_937127165.1 uncultured Candidatus Peregrinibacteria bacterium | reverse complement strand
GAAATTAGATTTATTCCAGTCGATAAAATAGTACTTAACCCTTATCAAACCAGAACTCAATTTGATTTTGAAAAAATTCAGTCTTTGGCTAATAGTATTAAAACGACGGGACTCTTGAATCCTATAATTGTAGTTCAAAAAGATGACCATTATGTTTTAATTGCAGGAGAACGAAGATTAAGAGCCGTTAAATTGCTGAATCAGACAGAGATATTAGCTTTTGTGAAACCAGATCAAAGTCTATCTGAAGAGGAGAAAGTTCTTATTACCGCCACAGAAAATTTGCAAAGAGAAGACCTCAGTCCAATAGAATTGGCTTATACTTATAGATCTTTAATGCAAGTGCTTAATATAGATGAAAAAGAATTAGCAGAGCGTCTAGGTACTACCGCTCAGTATGTTAAAAACTACTTAAGATTACTGACTCTTTGTAGAGCTGTTCAAAAAGCTTTGTTAGAAAAGAAGATTGGTGAAGGTCATGCTAGATATCTGGTTGGGCTCGGGGAAGAACAACAGGAGATGGCTCTTAAGGTTATTTTAGAAAAAGATATGTCGGTTAGAGAGATTATTGAATTGGTGAAAAAAATCAACTCAAAGACAACTACTGCCGAAATTCAGAACGCTACTTCAAACTACATTCCCAATCTGGAACCAAAAATTATTCAAAATATTAATTCAATTGCCCAAGATCTGCCTAATTCCAAAATTAAATACTCAGGAAACGAAAATAAAGGTAAAGTAGTAATCAGCTGGTCGAGAAAGTCATAGACTTAGAAATTTTCTAAAAGATTAGATCTCGGTATATTTAATCCATAAATTTTATTATTCTAATTAAGATTTAATTTCCAGTTTTTTGTTTGTTTTGTAGGTTTATCAAAATAAATGATTTCAAATGAAAACCAAGTTTCAAAATCACATCAAAAATTAACAAATATTTGTTTTTTCCTATCTTAATTTCTTTAATTTAAAGATTTTAACCGGTTATTCTCATGGATTTTTAATTCACTGTCAAAGACTGGATAGAAATTTCTGAATTCCATAATTTTAATTAATTTTTAATTTTTGTATAAAAGATCTAGCAAACTTATAATTAATTCTATTCATCGAAATAATTATATCTAAAGAGATCTACCTTCACTTTCAAGTTTGTATAATTCAATGTCATTTCTTTGAGCTAGTGAATCACTATAATAAATTTGAGGAATGCCTGATGAAAAAGTAATATAACTTGAGATAATAGCCATCTTTTTGATTCCTGAATAAAGCCTCATACGATGTTGTATTGACGTATCGCAACGATGTTGGTACTATTGTACCAGAAGCTTTTATGCCCTCTTTTCCGGCGTTTTCAAAAGTAGTTTTTCTAGTAAATTCAATTTCTTCTTTTGGTAAAAATTTCACCGATTCTACCAATTACAACCGTCATGATTACCGATAACTGCAATTTGATTTTTGGATGCTTTGGTAAACCATTCTCTATGGTATCTTGAATTTTTTTATTTTTTATAAAAATAGAATTTAAAATTAATTCTGGTAGATTAAAATCATAAAATAACAATAGGTTAATGATTTTTGTTTAATATGCAAAAATACAAAAGGAGCATGAAATTTGCACAAAACATCCATATTATAATTATATGCTTTAATAATTTTTACAAACCGCTCTTAAACTTCCCAAAAACCCGGTGTCATATGAATTCCTTACGATCTTGATTTTACAATCGTTTCTACGGTATCCAACCTAGCTATTACATTTTTACTGGAAAGTTGTTTTATAAAGTTTGTGAATAATTCTCTATTTTTGCTCTATTTTTGGTGAAAAGATATCTAAATTTGCTTGATCCGGAGTAAAATTTTCTCAATGAATTTTCTTCTGTTTGTTAGTAAAAGTATAAGTTATCATGGTGACTAATTCTTCTACTTTAATTTTAATTGTTCCGTCATTATAAATCTTCCCACTTCCCATAGGAGAGAAAATATCAGCCCATTCGGAGTTTCCCTCCCTTTTTATGTGATTTTCTAAAAATTCCGACTCAACTGAAATATACCCTGCAATTAAGTCCAGCATTACATCATATTTTTTGGAAATACCTTCAATATCATCCCAACTACCAAATTTTGGGTCTACTTCTAGGTGAGTGAGAAGACAAAAACCACGATCAGCAAAAAAGGTATGGTGACAGAATGTGTACTAAGCTAACCGCTTTTGATGATAAATATGTGTCTATAATTGTTTTCAATTGTTTTCAAGTTTTTTTAAGTTTCTACCTAAACTGTCTGGATAAGTCATTAATTGGACTTTGTTTTTGATTGCCATACTATTTTACTTACTTTGATAGGCTTGACTTAAGGAAATTTAAAAGGTTTCAAAGATTTTTCTTTTAATATTAGTGCACTTGGAAAGTAATATTAGCAAAGAATATTATGATAATAATTGCGACAATATAATTTTTACTAATAAAAGTAGTAAAATAAAAGCTTTAATTCTGTTAAAATTAATGAAAGATTTTATTAAAACGAGACATAAAAATAAAAATAAAACAAATTATTTCCTGCTTACAAACAAAAATTTGAGTTAATTAATGAAAAAATAACTATACATTCAAATTATTTAAGCATTTTGTATTTTTGATTTATGTTTTTTGACTGACCAGATAAAATCTAGAATTTCTTCTCCTTCAAAAATTTTGTCGACATTCTGACTTTCATACCCACTGCGATGATCTTTCACTAGTTTGTATGGGTGCTTAATATAACTACGAATTTGATTACCCCACTCCGCAGATTGCCAATCTCCTCTGATTTCTTCTACCAGTTGTTTTTGTTTTTTCATTTCCAAAATTGCTAACTTATTTTTTAGATATTTCAGAGCTAATATTTTATTCTGGTATTGATTTCGCTCATTTTGGCAACTGGCACTAATTCCTGTTGGTTTATGGATCACTCTCACAGCCGAATAAGTAGTATTGACACTTTGGCCACCTTTACCGGATGACATAAAATAGTCCCAGTGTAAATCCTCTTCTTTGAGTACAACTTCAATTTCTTCATCTAAACCTTCCGGCAAGACCTCAACCATCGCAAAAGAAGTTTCTCTAGTATTTCCTGAATTAAAGGGCGACAAGCGAACTAGTCGATGAACCCCAGCCTCTTCTTTGAGTATTCCAAAAGCCATATTTCCAGAAATTTTTAAAGTTGCATTTTTAACCCCACCTTCTTCACCAACAGATAAATAAATTAACTCGCTGTTCCAATCTTGCTTTTTAGCAAAGGATTGATACATCGCAACCAACATAGCGGCAAAGTCTTGAGCATCCACACCGCCAGCCCCGGCTTGAACAGTGACTAAAGCATTTTTTTGGTCGAATTGTCCGTTAAGAAATTTTTTAAGCTTAAATTGAGAATATATTTTTTGTAGTTGGCCCAAGATTTTTTCAAATTCTTGCGATTCTTGTAGTTCAAAAGCCACTTTGAGATCATCAATCATAGCTAGATAGTTTTCCATCTGAGTAATTTTGGTGTTTAAATCTCCTATCTGTTTGCTTATTTGCGAGGCTCTTTGGCTGTCGTCCCAAAAGCCCTGCTGAAGAGTTAGTTTTTCTAACTCTTTTTTTTGACTTTTTAATATGTTGAGATCAGATAAATCAATTATCTGATAAAAATGGGTAAGTTGTTCCTGTAGTTCTTGTTGAGAGAGCATTTTTTAGAAAAAAATATCGATTTAGTTAAAAAAGTCAAAATTCAATAAGATTAATTAAAACGGTCTACAAGAAAATATAACAAACCTAATCCAGCAAATCTGACTAGAAGTTGACTAGAAGTTAATAAGTTGATTTAAATTGTTTAAGTATTTTTCGTAAAATTTCATTTATAGAAATGATTTATCTTTACCAATAAATAGTAAAATTTCCAATTAGTGATAGTTTACTTCTAAGCAAAAAACTCAATTTTGGTATATAAACACCGGATTAAGCCATCTGACTAAGTTTAGCAATCCTATCTTTTATTGGAGGGTGAGTGCTAAATATATTTTTAATATCTTCACCAAATACTCTTTTTGGCTCGCTAATATAAAGATGGTTCATAGCTGTAGAGTAGTTAGTGGTTGGTATAGGGTTAGTGCTGATTTTTTCCAAGGCTCTAATTAAACCTGTAGGATAGCGGGTAAAAACGACCGCTGTAGCATCTGCTAAATATTCTCTAGATCGAGAGATTGCCATCTGAATAAGTAACGATACAAGCGGAGCTAATATTAAGAATGTAATATACAAAATAATTAAAACAGGGTTCTTACCTTTATCGTTATCTCTATCTCCAAGAATCATTAGTCTCATTCCAATATCTGCAACAAAAGAAATTAAACTAGAAAGCACCATTATAACAGTCATCAGCAAAATATCTCGATTTTTAATGTGGGCAATTTCGTGAGCAATTACACCTTCTAATTCACTCTTGTCTAAAATTTTAAGAAGTCCTTGATTTAGACAGATTGAGGCATATTTAGGGCTGCGGCCGCAAGCAAAAGCATTAGCCGAGGGATCTGGGCTAATATAAATTTTAGGTTTAGGAATTCCAGCAATTCTAGAGATATTTTCCACTATATTATGGATTTGGGGGGCTTCTTCAAACTTTATTTCTCGAGCTTTAGCAAAAGAAAGAGCTATTTTATCACCCAAAAAATAACCAACAAGACTTTGGCCAACAGATAGAAAAAGACCGAATATGGGAAATAAATAATTGTCATACACCCATCCTAGTAAAAAAAAGCTAGAGGTAACTAGTGCTACGAAAAAGAAAATTAAAATCCATGTTCTGCGAACATTATTGTATTGTACTGAGTAAGCCGAATTCATAAACTAATTAGTTATTTTAACTATAAGTTATTTTAAATAACCTTCAACTATCGACAATAATCAAATTTGTCAATTAGTACTAATACTTAATGTAATGCTTGATGGGCAAAATATCTATAATAATATAATAATAAATAATAATAAACAATATTTAAATTTTAATATCAAATATTAATATAAAAATATTAATGATTATTAATGATAAATATAAAATATTATTAATGATAAATATAAATATAATAAAAAATAATAAAAAAAATAATAAAAAAAAATAATAAAAAAAATAAAAAAAATAAAAAATAATAAAATATTATTAATTGAAATATTATATATAATAAATAATAAAAAAATATAAATAAATTATAAATAAATAATAAAAGTTAAATATAAAAAAATAAAATAAAAAAATAAAATGAAAAATAATAATAAATTAATAATAAATTAAATAAAATAATAAATAATAATAATAATAATAATATAATAATAAATAAATAAATAAATAATAACTAATAAATTAATAATTAATAATAGTATAAGTATTGGTAATGATAATTATATGAAATAAATAATAAATAAATAATAAAATAATAAATAGTAACAATAGTAATAATAGTAATAATACATTAATAATTCATTAATAATTAATAATTAATATCAATTAATATGATATTAAATAAATATTAAAAATATTAAATAATTATGATAATTGTAATAAAGATTAAATAATTATTATATTAAATAGTTATAGATCAAATAATTTATAATATTAATAATAAACATTAATAATAAACAAGAGATAGAGAAAGTTTTGTATTTTTTTTGTATTTTTCTTTATATTCATTTTATATTTTATATTCATTTTATATTTGCTTTTATAACTTATCTATCTTAAAAATTAAAATAAAATTTATTAACCATTTCTATTTCTTTAGAGTTGTGGATTATTTTTTAGTTTTCAAAAATCTGATTTTTTTGTATTTAATCAACTACCCTAAAGTTTATACTTCTTAATGTATGTTCTTATAGCCAGACCTTTTATTAGTCGATAAGTCTGATTTTATAGGTAAAATTTTTTAGAAAAATTTTAAGTTGCATTTTTTATTTTTAAAAGTAAGGTGTAACCCCAAGTCAGGAATCAAAATTTGATACATTTGGGAAGTTAAAAGTTAAGTTAGATAAAGTTAGATATAAATTTTATTCAACTTCTTTTAATCTTTTCAAAAACATAGAATCATTTTTAAAAAGTTTGTAGTTAGAAAATTTAGCACAAGCTTATCATTTTACTGTTACTAATTTATTTATATTGTTTAGCAACTGAATTGCGTACTTGACAAAATTTAATTTTTATTTTTCATCATTAGCAGTCTTTTGTATCGCTTGCTAATTTTTGATGCTAGCTAAAAAGTTAGTAAAGTAGATGCAAGAGTCACGATCTCACTCTACTAAAACAATCTTTTTATTAAAAATTTATTAAAACTTTATTAAAACTTAAAAAAAGTAGCACTATGACAATAATACCATTAGGCAACAGATTGGTGGTTCAACTAATCAAACAAAAAAATACCACCTCTTCCGGTATTATCACTTCTACCAAAGAAGAAACCGAACAGGGTATGGGTAAAATTATCTCTATTGGAGAAGGTCAAGGTAAAGAAGAAAATATCAAAGAATTGAACTTAAAAGTTGGTCAAATTGTTTTGTTTCCCAGATATGCAGGTGAGGAAATTAAAGATAAAAATAACCAAGATCTTGTGTATAAAGTTCTTAAAGGCAGTGATGTGATTGCTATTATTGAGGAATAGTTTTTATTGAGATGGGTTTATTTCCTTCGTAACCGAAAAAAATTTTGGTAAGTTTATTAAACATTATTAAACATTAATTTTTCTATAAAAAATCTTAACGTTAAGCATGCATATGTCTAAAAAAATTATTAAATTCGGAACTGATGCTCGCAAAAGTATTCAGTCTGGTGTGAATGCTGTAGTTAGAGCTGTTCAAACTTCATACGGACCTATTGGTCGAACCAGTGTTATTCAAAAGTCTTACGGTGCTCCAGATATTACTAATGATGGAGTAACTATTGCTAAAGCTGTTGAATTAGATAGTTTTGAGCAGCTTGGAGTTAGTCTTATTCAAGAAGCTGCTAATAAAACTAATGATGTTGCTGGAGACGGAACAAGCTTGACTACCATTTTATCTGGAAGTCTTATAAACGAAGGTGTTCGTGTGATAGAATCTGGCTCAGATCCAGTACAAGTGAAACATGGTATGCACAAGGCTGCTGAATTTGCTTTGGATTATCTGACTAAAAATGCTAAATCTATAACTACTCAGGAAGAAATGGCTGATGTGGCTACTATCTCTTGTAGAGATCGTAAAATTGGTGAGATGATTGCTAGAATGATCCACAAAGTTGGTAAAGATGGTGTGGTAACTGTGCAAACAGGTGATACCAATGAGATTGTAGAAGAATTGACTGAAGGTATGCAATTTGATAAGGGCTACAAGTCCCCATATTTTGTAACCGACACCAATAGAATGGAAGCTGTCGCTGATAAGCCATATATTTTGGTTACCGATTCTAAAATTAGTTCCATTCAAGATGTATTGCCTGTAATTGAATCTTTGGCTCAAATGGGTAAAAAAGATTTAGTAGTGATTGCTGACGATATTGATGGTGAAGCTCTGGCAACTTTTGTTCTAAATAAAATCCGTGGAATATTCAATATATTTGCTGTACAAGCTCCTGCTTTTGGGGATCGTCGAAAAGCCATTCTTGAAGATATTGCTATTTTAACTGGAGCTACCTTTATATCTAGCGATTTAGGAATGTTGCCAAAGAATGCTACAGTAGCAGATCTTGGAACTGCAGACAAAGTTATTTCAACTAAGGATAATACTACAATTGTTGGTGGTAAAGGAGATAAAGACAAGATTGCAAAGAGGATTGAGTTTATTAGACAATCTATCGAATCAGCTACTTCAGATTATGATAAAGAAAAACTTCAAGAGAGATTAGCTAAATTAGCCGGAGGTGTAGGTGTTATCAAAGTTGGTGCAGCTACTGAGGTTGAAATGAAGACTTTGAAATATCTTGTGGAAGATGCCTTAAATGCTACTAAAGCGGCTGTATCCGAAGGTGTTGTTGCTGGAGGAGCTTCTACTTTAATCAGGATTAGTAAGGAGTTAGAAAACCTCAAAGGTAGTGACGAAGGCGAAAATGTAGGTATTAATATTTTCAAGAAGGCTTTACATGGACCATTTAGAGCCATGGCTCGAAATAGTGGCGTGTACGATATTTCCTTGATTTTGAACCAGATTGAAAACAGTAAAACAGGGGGATATGATTTTAGGAAAATGCAATTTGTAGAAGATATGGTTTCTGCTGGTATTATCGATCCGGTTTTGGTTATCAAGCAGGCTATCAATAATGCTGTATCTGTAGCTAGTTCTATTATTACTACTGAAGTGGCTATTATTGATGAACCAAAGAAAGAGAATTCGTCCACAAGTAAAGACATGGATGGAATGGGGGATATAGATATGTAATTTTAACCTCTTTCTTTAAGGAAGAATTGGCGACCCTTTGTGGTCGCTTTTTATTAGTTTTTTGTGTACTAATAACTGAATATAAAGTTTTGTTTAAAGACACACTTACTAGGTAAGTAATTTTTAAAAAATTTTGTTGGCATACAAAACTGTCAATATTATACTAAGACTAAAGATCAGTTTATTCACACAAGCTAATTATTAAATTAAAAAATTATATTACAATTGTTTTTAACTCAATCTTATTTGAAAGGGTTTCCAAAAGGGTTTGAAGTTCTATTCCTGTTTATTCTAGTATCGTCTTGATTTTTAATTAATGTATCTGCATCTGTATTATTTTGGTTTTTAACGACTCCTAACTCTTCTTGAGATGAACTAAAAGAATTAGCACATAATTTTTGTATATGACTCATGATCACTCTGATTTGATCTTGTTGATTCTGTACCATAGTTCGTAATATAGACATTTCATCATACAAAGTATTAACCATTTCACTTAAGGTGGCTGTGTCTTTATGTATTTTTTGTGTAGTTACACTAAGTCCGTTGATAGCCGTTTGATGTTCTTTTTTCTGTTGTTCTAGTCTAAGGTCTTCCACATTTCTTTCTAGTCTGCTCAGACTTCTAATAATCTTTTCCATTAGTGCAAGTTGATTTTTTATCAACTGTCGATCATGTAAATCTTGGTTGCCAATGGTAAAAGTATCTTTGGTTTTATTAGTTACAGATAGACTATCACCAGAGGTTAATTTAGGAGTAGAATTGATGTTTTTAGAATTATCTATTTGATCAGATTTTTTGGGTTCAGATTTCAATTGGTCGGTTGCTGTTTCGCTAACACCTTTGTTTTGATCATTATTGCTTTGTGTAGATTTTATTTCTACAATAGATTGAGTTGTTGAAGTTGAACTGGAGGTATAAGGTGTGGTTGTAGAAAACGTAGTTTGGGACGTTGATGGAAATGCTGCAACTTGTGATTGAGTAGTGTTAGGAGGGGTGGGTGTAGTGGTTGATTTAGATGTAGTTTGAGCTGTTGTAGGTATATTAATTTGTGATTGTGTGGGGGTAGATTGTTGTGGTGGTAATTGATTTCCAAAGTTATAAAGTGTTCGGGTCGAAGTTGTAGGTTGAACTACTGGTTGTATAGGTTGTCCAAAAGGATCATTAGGTAGTATTGGCAGAGGTTGAGTAGACGAAAGTGTATTTGTCGGCTGAATTGGTGAATTTTGTGTTGTGGGGGTATACGAGGGGGTATGCGATATAGGTGTAGGTGGGGTCTGGTTCTGACTAGATTGGCTGCCTAAGTTATTGGTAACAGGTTGAGTCTGTTGATTAACAAAACTTTGAGGTATGGCATCTTTTTGATTTTCTTTCCAAATTTCGTGTAAAGTCTCAACTAGTTCTTCTATACTTTCTTGACTAGCGGTCGGTATCCAGTCATACCACTCTTTCTTCTCTTGATCGGACAAAAAATAAGAGAAGTCCACAGCTTGATAAGGGTCTTTAGGAAAACCATCAGGAAATGTGTTGTTCATATATATTTGTTTTTGTTAATTATATTTATATTTTTTTATATTTTTTAGTTTTCACATTTACTGCTTAAGCACAAGCAAGCAGGCAGCAGCAGGAGGGAGTATACTACATAAAATACTTATCGTCAAATCATTTTTATATAGATATAACTTTTATAAAACTTTAGATTTTCCAAATCTGATTTAATCAAAATTAATTTAAGAAAAGCAGTAAACTTATTTTTATTTTTTATATAACTTCAAGAAAGGTTAAGTATAATTTCTTCCAAGAAATAGTTTTAGTTATTCCCTAAAAATTAGTATAGTCTTTTTAAGAAAGCAATGGAAGTAGCTTTATTTAGAAAGTAGAGTTGTTATTTGCAGTGAATTTAAACTAAAACACTTTCTATATCAACCAACACTAAATCTTTTTTATTTCTATCTGGTGTGATAAAATGTAATTCGTTGGAAAGCAGACAAAAGTCTACATCTCCAAAAATTTTTTGTTTTAATTTTTCAAAATCAAATTGACTAAGGTTCTGGAGATCTGGTATTTTTTCGATTTGTAGAACAGGATTTTGGTCGTCTGTAAGCTGATTTAACAGTTTTTTTGGAATAGTTTTTATTCCGTTATAGATTTTGTCGGAGGATATTGGATATCCTATGCTCTCGGCTTGAAGTCTTATTTGATGCATGCGACCAGTCAAAATTTGTACCTCAACCAAGGTCTGATTGGATTTTTTGCAGGTAACAACAGGTCTAAATATAGAATTGTTCTCCCTAAATTGAGGATCATATTTTAGAGCTTCGGTTTGAGTCCAAAACAAAATTTGCCTTACAGGATTACGCTTACTACGAGCTTGATAAGCTCTAATTCTAATTTTCTGATTTAAAATTCCAGTAACAATAGTAAGATATTTTTTGGTTATCGAGCGAGAGCGAAACTGGTCTTGTAAAAAGTCTAAACTGTGCAAACTACGAGCAACTAAAAGTAATCCTTGGGCATCCTTATCTAATCTATGAACTATTCCTGCTGTGGGATTGACTATTTTTTTTGAAAGTCTTTTGTCTCCAAAAAAAGATGATTGATAAAGCAGTTCTGTTTGTTCTGGATAGTGTTGTAATAACCATGATAATAAATTATCTCTCTGGTGTCCGGTGCCAGGCTGTACAGGTAAATTCGGGGGTTTAAAAATTACTAAAAAATCTTTGTCTTCTTCCAAAACTTTAATACCTTCAAGATTTCCTTTTTGTCTTGCTGGCCAGTGTCTAATCGACAAAGTCTGTAGTTCAGAAACCCATTGTAAGCGGTTAAAAACCAAACTCCCATCAACCATTACTCCATATTTCGCAATATTATTTTGAATTTCTGCTTTAGAATAGTCAAAGTTTTCATATTTTTTAAGCTGTATAGTTAAGGCTTTGTGCAATCTTATTTTTTTAAAAAGATCCATTTAAATTAGGTTTAAATATTGGTTAAACTTCTATAATAGAAGGTTTTAAGAATTTATGTAAAGTAAAGATTTATAAAGTTTGAAAGCTATCTAACTTTAGAAGAGGTTATTACTTATTATTTTAATTAATAAAGTCAAAAAACCAAAAGAAAATAATTCTGACAAGTGGTGAAGAAATTTGTTGCTAAATTTGTTGCTATCTAAAAAACTAAGGCTTGACAAAAAAAAGCCTAAACATCATACAGTAGGCTATGTCTGAAATAATTATGAGTCAGCCAACAATGAGCGATTTGATTAATAAAGTTTCTAGTATAAGCGAACTGGAAATAGGTCAAAAAGTTTCTGGGAAAATAATATTCTTAGCTAAAAACGAAGCAATTTTAGACATAGAAAATGTGGGTCTTGGAATTGTTCGAGGCAAAGAACTCTATAATGAAGAATATTTATCTCACCTCAAAATAGGCGAAGTTGTAGAGGCTGTGGTCCTTGATCTCGATAACGAAAGAGGAATGATAGAGCTTAGTTTTAGGGCTATTGGTAAGGACAAAATTTGGGCTGAAATTAAAGAGATTTATGAGCAACAAAAAACAGTAGAAGGTAAAATTAAAGATGCTAATAGGGGAGGATTTCTAGTTAGAGTTCATGGAGTAGATGGTTTTTTACCTGCTTCTTTACTTTCTCCTGCTCATGCTATAAAGCAAGTTGGCAGTACTGAAGAAACTAGTCTCATTAACCAAATGAGAAAATATATTGGTCAAACTTTCTTTTTAAAGATTATCAACATTAATCCAGATAACGAAACAGTGATTTTATCTGAAAAGGCAGTTTCCGATGAAATCGCTCAGTCTAAAATAAACGAGTATAAAGTTGGCCAAATTGTTGATGGAATTATCGTTGGTGTAGCAGATTTTGGCATCTTTATTAGATTTGATGAACATTTAGAAGGTTTAATCCACATATCCGAATTAGCTTGGAAAAAAGTAGAGGATCCTTCAAAAGAGTATAAAGTGGGTAGCAAGGTTAAGGCTAAAATTATAGAGATAGAAAGTAATGGTAGATTTAATCTGTCTATTAAACAAACTCTACCAAATCCTTGGATAGACTTTGCAAAAACAGCTAAGCCCGGAGGTAGATTTGTAGGCAAAGTAGCTAAAATAGTAAATTATGGAGCTATCATTGTGAATGATCAAGATATCCAAGGTTTGTGTCATATTACTCAAATGAGTAAAGAACCTTTGCCTAGTCCAGCCGCGATTCATGATATAATGAAAGTAGGTCAAGAGATGGAGTTTACTATTCTCGAAGTGAGTGAGGATGAAAAGCTATATCTTACTTTGCTAGATATACAAGAAGCTCAAAAATTACAGCAAAACACTGAGTCAAAAGTTTTAGATTTCAGGAAACCTTCTTTAGAAGCAAAAGAGAATACTTGAAATTTCTGGGAAATTTTTATTTCTAATGATTGTTTTGGTTGTGCATAGGAGTCTACTGATGGGTAAAATTAAAAACTAATATATAATATGTCTAAAGACAAAAATCAACATAAAACATCGGTTCCTAAAGTTAATTATATTAGAATTGGTGAATCTAAAAAGAAAAAAACAAAAAGTTTTATTGAATTTGCTTCTGAATATACAAAAAAAATGACAGAGGAAGGTAAGAGTTCTTTTGAAGAATCTACTTTTACCATACCAACTGGTAAAATACACACTTCTGATAGTCACATTAGTTCAGTAAATACTGCTCAGGGTTATTTACCAACAGAAAAACTACATTCTGCGATATCTACGAATGAGGATATTTCAAAGTACTCCGTAAATTTATCTACTAGTGTTGATAGTTTTAACCAACCAGAGAAAGAGGATTCTGTATTCTTCCCTAGATTTTTAAGAAAACAGCAAGAACAACAAAAAGTTGAAAAAAAGGAGCATATCAATCAAGAAAATCCAAACCAAACTGAGTTCATTAAACTTCTTACAACTACAGAAAAAGCATACAAGGACGATTCAAAGGATCGTCACCAGAATCTCAACTCTCTTAGTTCTATCTTTAATAAAGATAGTGCAGTTATTGCTGGTGTTCAAAGAGTTTTCAGAAAATCTATGACGATGATGATAATCAGTAGTTTTTTATTTACTATTTTGAGTTTCTTGAGTTTTAGGTTATTTTCTGTCAATTTACTGATAGTTCTTTTAGTTCAGATTTTATTTATTGTTTTTACCAATATTTTTTATATTATAGTTGCAGATAAAAGTTATGTTTGGCTAGGAATAGCTTTTCAAGGAATAGTATTTTTAATCGTTCATACGATTATGGGGATAGGAGCTGGATTTTCTATTCCCACTATAGTTTCTGTCGCTTTGATAATATTTTTGATTTATATGAGTTATTTAGATGTAGAAAAAACTCAACTTAGTAGTAGACTGTTTTCTATAAACCATATTACTTCCGATTCTACTAGAATGTTAAGCACCGCTGTTAGTTTAGTGCTGGCTATTGGTATGTTTAATAGCATTGTTGCTCATGGTACAGGTAATTTTCTAAGAAAAGAAGTTTTCAAAAATGATTTTATAGTTGATAATTTAATCATAGGAAAAGAGTTTCCCGGTCTAAACCGGTTTATGCTCACCGGTGCAACTAGATTTGAAAATGCTGATGAGTTAGTGCGAAGAGGGGTTTGGCAACCAGTGGACCCGGATTCTAATATTAACCTGCTTAGCTTTATAGTTTTGAACTATGAAGTCTTTTCAACTGAAACAATTTTATCTGATAGAGAAAAAAGTGATCTCAAATTTTTACCATCAGATAAGGCCGCTTTACAGGAAAAGGAATTAGTTAGGAATAGAGCTGAGGAGGTAAACAAAATAGTATTCGCGTCTTTAGGTTATAGTCTGGACGATGTACTCACTAGCGAGAAATTTAAAAATGTGGTTAGAGAAACATATATTTACAAAGTAAATAGATTTGAATCTGGTGATAATAATCTTCTTGGCAAAGTTATTCAACCTTTTACGGAGGTTAGTATCACTTTAGTTCCAAGAACTTATATAATACCTGGATTTTTTGCCGTTTTTGTTTTGTTTGCTTCTTTTATAGCCAATTTATTTTTGAAATTTTTGATTAAGATATTTACTTTACTTGTTTGGTTTTTGCTTAGAAAAATTGACTATGCTCGTATAGACATAGAGAAAGTTGAGGCTGAAGTAGTCACAATCTAATATATCATTTTTTAATTTTTTTTAATTTATCAAAATGTTTTAAGCCTTCAAAGCTTGACAAGAAATAAAAAGTTTGACCTAGATCAGGGTTTGTAGTATATGTCAGTTAAAACAATTACCAGACATTCATTTGGAATTAGACAAAATCAGTTTCCTGTTCCAAACATCAATCAATTTCAAATAGATTCATTTAAAAAATTTTGGCAAGAAGATTTAAAGGAGATTTTAACTGAGTTTAGTCCTATAGAAGACAACTTAGGTTTTCGTTGGAGGGTTACTTTAGGCCCTGATTATTTTTTGGAACCTGATAAAATCAATGAATACGAGGCCTTATTATCTGGAGCAACATATGGAAATTTTCTTTATATTGATGTTGGGGTAGAAAATTTGGCTACAAAAGAGAAAAAAATTCAGAAAGTTTTTGTAGGTAAAATTCCTCAGATTACTGATAGGGGTAGTTTTATCATAAACGGAACTCAAAAGATTATTGTTGGTCAGTTGGTGAAATCTCCTGGAGTTATATTTGGAGTGGATTCTGAAAAGGGTCAGTTGATATATAATGCTAAAATTATTCCGTCTAGAGGGGCATGGGTGGATATGGAAATTCATAAAGATAACGCTATCTACATGAAAATTGATCGTAAGAAAAAATTTCCTGTGACCCAGCTATTTAGATTATTTGGGCTTGTTTCTGAACAAGAAATTATAGAAAAATTTGCTGATGTAGATACTGATCCGACGGTTAGTTACATTCAGTCAACTTTTGCTAAAGACCCAGTTACCAGTATAGACGAGGCTGTAAACAGTATTTATAGAAAGATTAGACCCGGCGATATTGTTTCTTTAGAACAGGGGAAAAAGTATTTATTATCTCTTTTTGAAGATCCTATAAAATATGATATTGGTTTTGTTGGTAGATATAAGTTTGATCAGAGACTTAACTACAATTCTAAACCAACTCCGCCTTTTAAGTACAAAAAAACGCTCAATTTGGAGGAATTTATAGAGGTGGTAAAAGAGCTAATAAGAATGAAAGTTCAAGAGAAACCAGCAGACAGTTTAGATTCTCTAGAGAATCGAAGAGTAAGAGCTGTTGGAGAATGGCTTGGAAATACTTTCAGAGCCGGTTTGGCCAGGGTTGTTCGTAATATTAAAGACAAAATGACTACTAGTGAAGATAACAACCTTACTCCATCTCAATTGGTAAATATGAGACCGCTGGCGGCTATGGTGGAAGATTTCTTTAACACCTCTCAACTAGCTAAGTTTATGGATCAAACGAACATTTTAGCAGAAATGGATGATAGACAATTTTTAACTGCTTCTGGTCCCGGTGGTTTGAGCAAGGAGAGGGCAGGATTTGAGATTCGCGATGTACATCCTAGTCATTATGGCCGTCTATGTCCAGTTAATACACCTGAAGGTCAGTCTTTTGGTTTGAACACTCACTTAGCAGTTTATGCTAGGGTGAATAGAATGGGTTTTATAGAAACTCCTTACTTGAAAATTAAAGATACTCTTAGTGTTACTGATCATAGTTTGATTGGTCGTATTCTTCAGGAGGATGTAATTGCACAAGGTAAAAAAATCGCTAAGAAAGGTGATGTAGTAGACGAAGAGTTGTTCAAAAAACTTGGTAAAGCTAATTCTAAACTAGAAGTTAAAGTCCCTAGACATGTATCTAATGAAGTTGTGTGGTTGGATGCTGCTGCAGAAATGAATTATGTTATAGCTGAATATATCAAAGATTTGGATGAGCTTGGTCATTTTCATGTAACAACTGTTGGGGCTAGAAAGCAAGGTAATCCTGTGCAGGCTAGAGTTGAAGAAATTGATCTAATGGATGTCTCTTCTAATCAGATTTTTAGTCTTTCTACGTGCATGATTCCTTTTGTTGCTCAGACTGATGGTTTTCGTGTTTTAATGGGTACTAATCAACAAGGACAGGCTCTTCCCTTGGTTAAGCCAGAATTACCTTTCGTAGCTACAGGTTTTGAGAAAATTGCTGCTAGAGATAGTGGATATTTAATTAAAGCTCCTTTTGATGCGGTAGTTATTAAAGCTGATGGGTCGAAAGTAGTAATAAAATCCAAAGACGGATCGCAAGTTAGAACTTTTGGAACTCTCAAATATCTACCTTCCAACAATCATTCGACCATTAACCAAAGGGTTGTAGTTACTGAGGGAGAAGAAGTTTCTGAAGGTGATATTTTAGTAGAAGGTTTTGGGATTTACCAAGGTGAATTTGCTATCGGTCAAAATGTCAGAGTAGCTTTCATGCCGTTTAAAGGATATAATTTTGAAGATGCCATTGTATTATCTGAAAGATTAGTGCAACAGGATAAATTTACTTCTACTCATATTTACGAACTAGTTTGTGATGTTCATGAAACCAGCCTTGGGAATGAGGAAATTACGAGAGATATACCCAATGTAGCTACTGAAAAATTAAATAAATTAGATAAAAATGGAATAGTTCACATAGGCGCTTTTGTAGAGTCTGGAGATATTTTAGTTGGTAAAATCACTCCAAAAGGTGAAGTGGATCTATCACCCGAAGACAAATTAATTAGAGTTTTGTTTGGTGAGTATTCTCGAGATGTTAAAGACAGTTCTTTGTATTTAGAACATGGTCTTAGCGGGAAAGTTATTTTTGTCCGTATTTTAAGTAGGGAAAATGGTGATCCCTTGCCAAGTGATGTTTTACAGAGAGTGTATATTTGGTTAGCCACTACCCGTAAAATTAAACCCGGAGATAAGATGGCCGGAAGACATGGTAATAAGGGAGTTGTATCAGTTGTCTTGCCAGTTGAAGATATGCCATACACTGCAGATGGAAGACCGGTAGATGTTGTGTTGAATCCTCTCGGAGTAATTGGTCGTATGAATTTAGGTCAATTACTAGAAGCTCATCTAGGACTAGTCTGTGAAACTAAAGGAATGTATGCTTTAACACAACCTTTAAACGAAATTTCTGAAGAAGTAATTAAGGAAGAGTTGAGACAGGCTGGTTTTAGAGAGGACGGAAAAATGGATTTGTGGGATGGTCAAACCGGTCTTAAATATGATCGACCAGTAGTTGTCGGTAATATTTATTTAAACAAATTACATCATCTTGTAGATGACAAGGTACATTCCCGCTCTACAGGTAATTATTCTTTAGTTACCCAACAGCCTTTGGGTGGTAGAAGTCATGGGGGCGGTCAAAGATTTGGAGAAATGGAAGTCTGGGCATTAGAAGCATATGGTGCCGCTTATACATTGCAAGAAATGTTAACCATTAAGTCTGATGATATTAAAGGAAGAGATGCCGCTTTTGAGGCAATTGTTAAGGGTAAACAAATAGTTAGTCCCAATCTACCCGGTTCTTTTGTGGTTCTCGCTAATGAACTAACAGCTTTAGGTTTGAAAGTCAATGCTGAGGTTCACGAGTCAGAAGATGATAAGAAAATTGATGAAAAAATTGCCTTATATTCAGACGAAGGTACTTTGGAAAAGTAGCAGTGTTTGTGTTAGTTGCACTAACGAACAGAATTTAAGGGAAATTATTTGACAGATTTTTAAAAAAAATATTATTTCCCCTAATCAAATTGAAGTTTTTTGATGTAAAATATGAATTTTGTTTGGTTTTTCAGCTACTTCTTTTTTCCCAGTTTCTAGGGCGGGGTAGCTGATATTCTAATAAAATTCTTCAAAGCGACTCGCCCACAAGGCGAGTTTTTTAGTTTGTACAATGTTTATGAAGTTTTATATTTTAACCCAATATATCGATTCCAGTTAATACTAAAATTTTGGTTTATATCCTTTTATTACTCTCCAAAAACATTTTTAAAAAACTACGGTTGTTAGCTTCGAAAAAGCAAATCTCAAAATGATGAAATTTATATCATTTTATTTTTTAACTAAAATATTTTTCTTATGACAACAAACAACAACAATTTTACTCAACCTGTTCGCATTTTTGCTGGACCAGACTCGATAGATGATTACAATATTCAAGAAATTTACCAAATTGCTAATATAGAAATTAACGGTCAAAAAGCAATTTATGGCACTCGTACGGTAGGCTTAAAATCCCGTACTAACTTTGATAAAAACAACTCTAATCAAGGTTTTATGGGTTTTGATTTCGATGTAATTATGCGGAATTTTGATATTTTTGGGCTTGGTGGTACGGTTAATGACCTTAAGCCCTTGCCAAGTGTGGACATGGCGGAAAAAATTTACAGAGATACTGGTTTGGTGTGTTCTACGGAAATTATGTTACCAACTATCCAATTAGCTTGTATTGCCAAATCATTCAAATTTAAACCCTTTATGGTTTGGAATCCGGCAGTAGATCAGCTTGGATGGCATGTTCGACAGATGGCCGGTTTTGCTTCTGAATATGAATGGACTGTAGGTTTAAAAAACGGTAAATGGCTAGGGGAAGAGTACGAATTAGCAGAAGATCCAAATTTTGAGGGAATTACTAGTCTTGAAAAGACTTGGGACGGTTTGGTTAGTTATGCTGAGTTAGCTCCAGAAATTATTTTGATTCAAAGAGGTTGTGACCTGCCTCGCAAAGGAGAATACCGAAATCTACCGATTCATCAAACGGCTAAGCGAACTAAACTTAGAAATAAAGATAAAAATGTAAAATTGTTCTTTGATCCTAGCCATGCATTAGGCTCCAAGAAAAGGCACGATATTGTAGACGAAACCGTTGAAGCAATGAAAATGAAAATTAATGAGAGTGAATTTTTGTATGATGGTATTTTGATTGAGGTTGGCACAGCCAAATGTGACACAGAACAGCATATAACAGTAGATGAATTAAAAGAATTAGTGGAAAGAATTGCCGAATTTCGGGAAATTTGGGGAAGAACCCAAAAGCTAGAGATTAATGATAAGTTTTGAAAAATACTTGTATTGATTCACGGTTTTGCTTAGCGGATGAATTTTGGGTTTTTTATAAAACCTAAGGCACCTAGACAAATTTTCCCTGCTTGTGTACGTGGTTTAAAAAATGGGGACTTTGTAGTTTTTGAGTGGGGTGCTTTTTGGAAGATGAGTTGGTCAAATATCTTAACGTCAAAAAATCCCCAAAAATTGTATTTTGAAGAGAGGTTAAAAACCTCACAATATCAGGCTTTACAAGATTTAAATAACCTAATAACTCTTAAGCAACCAATTCAAATTTTGGCTTATTATCCCTCTCATACAAGGTGATTTTGATGCACTTTGTTAAATCCAATTACCCTCATTAATGAGTAACCTGAGTTTAAGACTTACAACTTTTATTGTTACTGGGATACTGCTATTATCAACAAATATTCTATCGTCAACAGATATTAACCAGTAGGCTTGCAGGCTGGTAAAACAGAATAGTCCACAATCAATTTTTACTACTACTCAACCCCCTCATCCTCACCAAGATATTCTATAAATAAGTAAAAAGTTTGCTAAAAAAGTTGAATCACTTTCTTTAAAATAGCTACTACTTATTACCAACAAATTAAACAACTCTAGGCTGAATAAGGTTAAATATAAGCCAAATTGAATTTTTACATTTCTTATCTTCTTATCTTGGAAGGCAAAAATGTAATCCTCTTAAATAAGAATTAACTTTGAATTTTAACTTTGAATTTTATCTAAACATGTATTCTAAACATGTATT
>CAKZLR010000042.1 GCA_937127165.1 uncultured Candidatus Peregrinibacteria bacterium | reverse complement strand
ATGGTGAACGTTATTATAAACCAAACAATCATGTAACTCGAGGTGAGATGTCGGTGTTTATTGATAATGCTAGAAATCCGTAGTTTGGCAGTTTGTTTTAAATGAACAGTCTTAATGGCTTGGTATAATAAATATAGACCGAAAAATTTTGATGAGGTAGTTGGACAGAATCTGGTTAAATCGGTTTTACAAAATGCTCTAATACACAATCGTATTAGGCATGCCTATCTTTTTTCTGGTCCAAAAGGAGTAGGTAAAACCACTTTAGCTAGAATTTTTGCACATCAACTGAATAATATTGCTCAAAACCCCGAAAGTGCTCTAGATATAATAGAAATGGATGCTGCCTCTCACACAGGAATTGATGATATAAGGTTGCTCATAGAATCAGCCAAGACCCAACCAATTGCTGGTAAATACAAGATATTTATTATCGACGAAGTTCATATGCTCTCTAAGAGTGCTATGAATGCTCTACTGAAAATTCTTGAAGAACCTCCACATTACCTAATTTTCTTATTAGCAACTACAAATGAAGAAAAGCTTTTACCCACAGTCTTATCTCGCCTGACAAGGTTACAACTAACCAACCATTCCGAAAAGGATATTATAGCTAGACTAGCTTATATTGCTTCTAACGAAGAAATAAACATAGACGAGGAAGCTCTTAAAATTATCGCTAAAAGAAGTGGTGGCAGTCAAAGAGATGCTATAAACCTGTTGGAGATGATTGCTAGTTATGGTCTAGAAAGTTACAATGCTAACAATACTTCCGAATTGTTGGGACTCTTGCCAGCTGAGCTTTTGCAAAAAACAGCCCAAAATTTACTGTATCGCGATCTTTTAGAGGTACAGCTTTTGGAGCAAATTGAAGATAGAGGAATTGATGCTCAGGAGTATTTGTTACAACTATTGGAATTTTTGTTAGATCAAAGTTTTGCCGGAAACGAAGAATTTGACAAGTTAATTTTGCCTGTAGCAGAAGTAATCAGTTTGCAATTACCTCTCACTAGTCCAATGTCAGTTTTGAGTTTAGTAAAAGTTAAAATGCAATCACAAACTAATAAACCTTTAGATTTAGAATTACCAGAAAAAGAAAGTTCTGAGACCTCCAAAGTTTCTAAAATAATCTCTAAAAAGACTACTAGCATAAATTCTGAAAACTCGGTGAATCTTCTACAAGACAAAACTACTGGGAAACAGAATCAGTTGACTAATAACCAATCAGAATCAAGCCAAACTACTTTGGAAGAAACACCGGAGAATAGTCAATCAACTCAATTTGAAAAAACTATAAAAACCACTAACCTAAACCCGCAAAGTTTAACTCAATTTATCCAAAAACTTCCTTATCTTTCCGGAGCTAAACCTAGTCTAAAAATGGTTGCTACAGATTTAAAAGCCGAAATTCATGGTCAACAGCTGGTTTTGATAAGTTCTAAAGAAGTATTTCAAGGACAGCTGAAACTGAAAGAGATCCAAGATTGGATAAGTGATCAGTTTGAAGCTAATTTTGGTTTCAGGCCCATCATTGTTTTAGAATTAAGGAAGAGTGAAGTACCACTATCAACAACTAATCTAGAACAAAACCCAAATAATTTAGTAATTTCATCAAAAATGAACGATTTAACGACACACCCAAATTCTATTTTAAGTGCAACAACTACTGACAACCAAAATTCTAAATATTTTTATAAAATCTACAACCAACTCCCAGAGGGTTTAGTTGAACCGGTTGAAGTGATTAAAGGACCTTTGCCTTTACCTAAAAAAGCTGATGCGGACTGGGATAGCCACACAGAAGAGTTATTTGAATTCGAATAAAATTGACAACAATAAATTCTATTAAAACCCTAAACGGAATTACAAAAACAAAATATGGCTATTATCATTTCGGTAACAAATCAAAAAGGTGGAGTTGGTAAAACTACTACGGTTGTAAACCTATCTGCAGCTCTAGCTCACTTAGGCAAAAAGGTCTTGATGATTGATTTTGATCCTCAGGGACATACTACCGAACATATTGGAGCCAAAAACATAATCGACGATCCAACTAAAACTATTCTGGAAGCTATCAATGGGCAAAGAAATTTAGCATCCTGTATAATAGCTACCTACTTGCCTAACCTCTGGTTGTCTCCAGCCAATTTACGACTTGGGCAGTTTAATCAACATAATCCAGTCGGTAAACAATTTGCTTTGAAAAATAGTATTACTCAAGAAGACAGACAAAAATTTGACTTTATTATAATTGATTGTCAGCCTTCGTTGTCTCTGCTTACCCTCAATGCTCTAACTGCCTCAGACAAGGTAGTTTTGCCTGTTCAAGCAGAATATTTAGCTTTAGATGGACTGACTCAACTAATTTTGACTCTTAAAGAAGTCAAACAAAAACTTCATCCAAATTTATCTATTTTGGGAATTTTGTTAACAATGTTTGATCGCCGAAACAACTTGAGTACTGAGGTTAAAAATGAGTTAGAAAAAAACTTTGGGCCAGATTTGTTTAAAGCAATTATACCTAGGGCTGTAAGATTAGCTGAAGCTCCGTCTTTTGGTAAATCTATTTTTGAATATGATCCTCGCAGCGAAGGAGCGCTAGCTTATTATACCTTAGCTAGAGAAATTTTAGAGCGGCTAGGAATGTAACCATCAACTGTTTAACCAACTTTGATTCTTTTTTGTGCAGAAAGCTTCTGTCTAGAATTATTTTTCTGATTTTCTTCAGAGAAAACAGGTTCCAACTCAAGAACTTTAAAAAAGATTAAACAAAACTCCATTACTTATTCTGAATATATAACTGAATTTATAGCTTTTAGCCACTATGATTGATTATTATATCTACCACCGGTAATAAAGAGTTGCCTGGCAAAAAGACTTTGGCATTATTTTTCATAAATTTGTTTTCTGAATTGCCTTGAAATCCTATAAAAAGTTTCACCACATCTTGAGTAGCAATGTCATTTGCCCCATCTCCAATCATGGCAGTTTGGTTCAAATCAATATTCAAAGTTTGTAACAATTTTTTTTTGCCTATGTGACTTATCAACACTTGACTTTGGTCTAAACCTATATATTGTCCTCCTTCATCAAAAATTAACTCTATCCCAAAAATGTTAGCTTCAGGAATATTTAATTTTTTACCTAAAATCTTTAGAGATTCTAAATAACCAGCGCTTATTATAAATACTTGTCTACTTAATTTTTGAAGCTTGCTTACAGCTTCAGCTGCACCTTCTGTCAATCGCTCACAGTATAATTTTCCAAGTTGTATCAGATCATTTCTATGTGGTTGAATTATATCTAATCTTTTAGCAAAAACTTCAGATAATTCAACCTCTCCCCTCATTGCTTGTTCCGTCAAAGCTTGAACCTGTGATGTTTTGTTTTTTAACCTAGCTAACTCAACCACACCTTCTATTTGCACTAAAGTGCTATCACAATCAAAAAAAACATTTTTAATCATAAAACAAAACCAACCCTTACAGAAAAAGGTTAAAAATTATCTTGGTTAATTAAGTCAACTTCACCCCTAAAGTTTTGCGAACTATTTGATCAAAAAAAGCATCTTGAGAGAAATCCGTAAATTTGACAGTAGAAATCAAAAGATTGTTTGGAAGGTGTTTTTGTAGGTAGTTTTCAATTTCTGATTCTTTAGAGTCTATTAAAATCAACCTAATTTCCTCTTCTTCTGATAAAATTTGTAAAACATCCTTAAGAATAGCTTTATTATTATCGGAAATCAAGCAAGTACGACAACCTAAATTAACAAAAAGAGGTGAGAAATACTCGGATGTCAACACTAAAATATTCGGTTTATCAGAAAGTTTAGTAGTTGTTTTAGGCTCGTCTGGTAAATCAAAACCTCCTTTAAAAGGGTCTTCTAAATATAGATTACTAAGTAGAGCCAAAACTCTGATTCCGTAAAAAATAGCAAAGTCTTCGGCTGCCAAAACAAGCTGACCTTCACGAATAATTTGGTTTATCTGGTTAATGTCAAAATCGTTTTGCTGCCACTTAATTAATTGACTTTGAAAATCGGTTTTTGGTTGGAGAGCGATCTGTTGAGTATGAACAGAGCTAGTTAAATTTTGCCAGAAACCAAAAGCAAAGTTTAAAGATTCTTGCTTTAATAGATTTTCGTAATTTTTAGAGAACTGATCTTTAATTTTTCTGCAAACATCATCAATAGATAAGCCTTCAAAATCACTGACATTTAATTTTGGCATTGAAGCTAGATCTAGGACAGCCAGTTGCTCCAAAGTTAAAGGCGGCTTAATCGAATTAAGAATCTTATTGTAATAATATAATTGACCAAGAAACATGACTATCTTGATAGTTTTTCGACTAAAATTTGGAACTGTAAACGATTCTTCAGTTGCTGTGGATCTAAAATATAAGTTTTGTCTCCAGTGGAAATTCTAATTTGACCTGTCCCTTCTATAGTATCAAAATCTAAATTACCAAGAACACCTTTCATATCTTGCGTAGCTACCAATTTAGCACTAGATAACTTTGATAAAAGTTCTCTAACAAATTCTCGCAAGCCTCCATTTTCAAAAAAACCATCTATAGCCTGACTAATTTTACTTTTGATTTGAACGCCAAGGCTGGACTCTGCCTGTCTGAGAGATTTTAATTCTTGGTTTATCTTTTCCAGTAATTTAGATTGTAGTATGTTTTGTTTGATTCTATGTTTTTCAACTTTTAATTGAGATTCGTGATACTTTTGAATATCTTCTAATTTTTGCTTGACTGTCGCTAGTTGGGCACTCAATTCTTCAATTTCAGTCAAATACTGATTAATTTTTAAGAGATCTGAAAAATTAGGAGTATTCATAAACTTTTATTTATTACTAAATACTAAAACTTATCCTAAATAAGGACTTAAACCAATAAGTAAAATTAAAAGAGAAACTACAAGACCAAAAACAGCAAAACTTTCAGCTAAAGCAGCTAAAACGATAGCCTGAGACAAATTTTCTGGTCTTTCAGCTAAAATCTTAACGCCACCAGCCGCAATCTGACCTTGCCCGATTCCAGAACCAAGACAAGCTAAACCAACCGGTAAAGCTGAAAAAAGAAGAGCCCAACCTACATTAGTATCAAAAGTTTTGACACCTTCACCTAACATTCCAACTTGAATCAAGACCAAAAAACCATACAACAAACCATACAAAGCTTGAGTAGATGGCAAAGCTGACAAAATCAAGGCTTGAGCAAATTTTTTAGGTTCACGAGACAAAAGTCCTGCAGATATTTGACCTACAGCACTAACTCCTAGAGAAGAGCCTATGGCACTCAAACCAACAGCAACACCCACAGCACTTAAAGCTAAAGCAATTGATAAGTCCATAACACAATTAATTATCAGTGATTGTTAAATAAAAAAATTGATTTTGTAAAGGCTTTATTTGTCTTGCATTTCCCTCAAAAAACTTGGGATAAAATTCTACATAATTGAGACGCAGAGGATTTATATAAGCACCAAACAAAGCAATTACTAAATTAAAAATATGACCAACAATCAAGAAAATAATCAACAAAATCATCCCTAGAATCTGATCAGGAATAGCTTCATATAAAATTGATCCAAGCTGATTGATCACATTAGCAATAATACCACTGGTCAAACCAACCGCAACCAAACGAGTAAAAGATAAAACATCAGAACCAAAAGATATTAAACCATATAAACTACCAAGACCAGAAACTATTTTTTCTAAAAAATTCTTGCCTTCATTAAAAATGAATAATCCAATAGTGAAAAACCCAATCACAAACATCATATTAGTATGAGGCAAAACACCAGAAACCGAAGCAAACACATATACGAATAACGATACCAAAAAGCCTATCCATGCTATATTGCTCGCTAATCGCAAATAGTTTCTAGATTTAAGGGAATTGTTAATTTTCAACAAATATCCGATAAAAATCGTTACTAACCCTATGGCCAGAGACAAGCCAAGTAGAAACGCAATTGGATGAATGTTACCAGCTTCAATTAACCACTGATTTACGATCGGATTTTTATCAAGATTTGAGTTCTCTGCCGCTGGGTTGAGAGATAGTGGATCTAAAACTTGTAGATTAGCAAAAAATGGTCCAACTGGAGTTTTTCGAAAAAGATTTCCAGCCCAAGAATTGGTTAAAACTCCATATATTACAGTAACCACACCAGACCAGAAAAAGATAGTTACCATATCTTTGATTGCTGGCTTTAGCTTTGTGAAAAACAATAAGCCTCCGGTAACCAAAGTAATGATCAGGCCATAGAAAGCATCTGCCAGGCAGAAAGCAAAAAACAGACTAAACAAAATAGCTGTAATAATAGTGGGATCTGACTCGGTGCGACTAATAGTCCCCATAGCCTGAGGTATAGATTGAAAACTACCAAGATCACCTTTATTCTTCCATTCTACAATTTCTTCCGACCAACTAACTGGTTCACAAACGATATCGGGGTTTTCTTTGGCTAGTTTTTGTAAAAGAGCAGAGGTGTTTTGAGTAACCGCCAAAAACATGAAAACCACCTTCGGCTTAATACCAACTTGAAATACTTTATTTTTAGTTTCAGCTATAATTTCTTGAAGTTGCAAAAAAGCATGAGTAGCTGCAAGTCTTTTGAAGTTCTGTCTGCTTAGTTTGACTGGGATAAAGTTTTCAGCATCTAAAGTAGCCCTGATATCTTTTTTTTGAGTGTTAAGAAAATCAATAAAATCCGAAATCAAATAAGCTTTTTTTTCGTAATTACCTTCTGTCAAAAAATCCTTAATAACTTGAGCATCTTCTGGGTGAAACTCAATAATCGAATAATCTAACAATTGGTGCATTTTGAGAATTGGTTTTTCAAAATATATCTTAGGTTGATTATGGTGTTTTTGGTTAAAATCATCAACAACTCTGCTAATAAACTTATATAGCTCGGTCTCAAAATTATCTAAGTTTTCACCTACAACAAAACTATCTTTTTGAGACTTAGTTTTTTCTCTAAAATTTTCCAACTGATCCAAAAGTTGAGTGTATCTTTGATACTGTCTAAGTAATAAAGCTATATGTAAATTTTTTTCTAAATCTTGCTCCACAGCTGCTACTTCAGTAAAAGTTACCGATACCCGATTCTCTGTAAGACTGGCTAAAAAACCTTTAGGTTTATAATGATCTAAAACCTCTGAAAGCAGATTTAATTCTTCTGCTAGATTGGTTTTTAAGGGGCTAATCAACTGGACATCTGACCACTCTTTACCAAGTTCTTGGGGTGACAACGGTTCAAAATTTACCCCAGCAAACACCAAAGATTTAATCCAAGAATCAATTTGATCAGGTTTTAGGCTAATTAAGAATGTCTGAGCAATTTTTACGGACATACTGTCTCTTAATTTTTAGTTTTCAATTTTGAATATAGTATACAAAACTTGTTTAATATCCTCATCGGTTATATTGATAGCCTGCAAATTAACATGGGGTAGACTTAGGCCTAAACCTTGAGATTCGTAATCGTTTAATTCCTTCTTAATTTCCTTTTCTAAAAAGCTTTTTCTAAAACCAAATTCCTTTTCAATTTCCGTAATCTTTTGTTGAAATTTATCTATGTCCTGTTTTAGAGACTTAATTTTTATTTGTAAACTCTGCAAATACTCAGCAAAATTAGTGTATGATGACATAAAACAAAAAATTAACCAAAAATTTTAATCAAAGTAGCTTTTTCCAAGTTAGCTTTCTCATTTAGAGAAGTAGTAATAAACTTTTCTTCGATTGTTAAATTCTCGACATGGTTTTCTAAATTGGAAATTTGTCGATTGGTTTTTTCTATTTCCTTAGCTATCCTCACACAGTTTATCTTTATCTGAGTAATTTCTAAAATCAGAGGAAAAAATCTGCCAAAATAGTTCAATGATTCCCGAATATTACGTTTCACATATGGTCTAGATGGTAATTGTAGTTCTAATTTAAGATAATTAAGGTATACCCCAGAAGTTCTCTTCTTTTGTACATCTAATTTCATTATTGGCTCAATAGGTAGATTG
>CAKZLR010000041.1 GCA_937127165.1 uncultured Candidatus Peregrinibacteria bacterium | reverse complement strand
GGGTGAAACTGCACCTGAAACAAGTACTTCTCGTAATTGATCAATAGTTTTAATTTTTTTAGCTCCCCAAGGATTAAATATTTTGTTTTTGTTTAGGTTTGTAAACAGAGTGTACTAAAGAGAGATTAGGAATTGTTATTTTGATTGATATTTATCTTGCTGCTAATCGTAAATTTCTTTAATTTACAAAAAATTTATAAAAAAATTTATAAGCAGTTTCGAGCTTTATTTAAAAAACATAGTTTTAACTATTGAAATTTGTTGAATTTCGTGGATTATAGTAATAAAATTTGACGAATCAAAAAATTGCATGAATTTGTTTTATAAAACAAGTTTTGTGTATGATATGTCAAAGTCAAAAATTTTAGTAACAGGTGGTTTGGGTTATATTGGTTCACAGACTGTTTTATCTTTACTAGATAGTGGTTTTGAGGTTGTGATCTTAGATAAAAATCAACCTAAAGAATACCAGAATTTTGCATATATAGTAGATTTTGAGAGGGTAGATTTACTCAACATTGGAGATTTGGAGAGAGTTTTTAAAAAATATAAAATTGAGGTGGTTATTCACTTTGCAGCTTTTATAGAGGTAGGCGAAAGTCAGTTAAAACCAGAAAAATACTACAAGAATAATGTTGTTGGTACTCTTAATTTACTTACGATAATGCATCGATATAAAGTGAATAAAATAGTTTTTTCTTCGACAGCAGCGGTTTATGGTTTCTCCGGAGTTGAGCTGATTGATGAAAATCAACCTAGAAATCCTATCAGTGTCTATGGCAGAACTAAAAGTATATCCGAAGATATTATAAATGATTTTTGTAAGATTCACGGTTTTTCTGCTTTTTCCCTACGATATTTTAATGCCTGCGGGGCTGATCCCCAAACTCGTACAGGTGAAGACCATAATCCTGAAACTCATCTTATTCCGTGCATTTTAAACGCAATCGCCAACAATGTTACTTTCAAAATTTTTGGTAATAATTATAACACCCCAGACGGAACTTGCATTAGAGACTATATTCATACTACAGATTTGGCTTCGGCTCATATTTTGGCTACAAAATATCTGATGGATTTAACTACTAGTGGTTTTTATGAGGTTGTAAATTTAGGTACAGGACAAGGTTTTTCGGTGTCTCAAATTGTTCAGTCTGTGGAACAAGTAACCGGTTGTAAAGTTTTAGTAGAATTTGTAGATCGAAGACCGGGAGATTCAGATAGGTTAGTGGCCAGCAACCAAAAAGCCAAAAAAATCTTAAATTGGGAACCACAATCTAACCTTTATCAAATCATTAAAACTGCTTGGGAATGGTATCAAAAAATAAAACTGAAATAAAGGGAAATGTTTCTAAGATATTCCAACATGTTTTCAGCAACAAAATTTATTGAAGTTGTTAATTACTAAATAAACAGAAGTTATAGCGAGAGTGGCTAACTGATAGATATAGAAAAAAGAAGTACCTAATTAATCATAAAGATACAGTTTGTTAGGCAAAACTACAAAGATTTGCTTGGAAACACTCAATTCTCTAAATTTTCAAAAACTTGTACCAGTACAGGCGCATCTGTTTCTCTTAGAGAATAGTAATCAACCAAAAATCTAGACAAAAACTTTTCACTTAAACTCTCTTCTAAATCTACTTCACCTTGTTCAGAACTGCCTTCTATTTCCCCTCCAGAAAGTAAATAGTTAGCAATATTAACCACTTTACCTTCTCGAATATGTTCTATAAAAATACTTCCTAAATAACAACTTTCTTGATTTTTCTGAATTATCAGTGTAACTAGGTCTATAGTGTGCGGGCCAGATAGCAAGGATTTTTTACTTGCCAAGATTTTGTGAAGTAAAATTAATCTTTCCTTCCATACTGTGGCTTGCTTAAAGTCTTCTTTTTCTACGAAATATTTGATTTTTTGATTTAAAAATACTTCCACTTCTCCTAGCTTTCCTTGTAAGGCTTTTTTGATTTGTTCTATTTTTTCCAGATATGAATTCCAACTTTCTTGACCAATACAAATTCCCTCACAAAGACCAATACTGACATAATTACAATGTCTATTTTGGATTTTTTTACACTGACAAAAAGGAAAAATTGACCTTAAAGTGTGTAAAGTTGCTTCAGCTACAAAACGATTGGAAAAAGGTCCAAAATATTCGCTAGTATTGTCGTCTTTGTATTTAGTTACAAAAAAACCGGGTATTTGATTTTTGGTTAGTTTGATATAACAGTAATTTTTATCTTCTTTTAGAGCAATATTGTACTTTGGTTGTAGACTGTTTATTAGATTAGCTTCTAGCAATAAACTTTCTGATTCAGTTTTACAAATTGTGTATTCTATTCTGGATATTTGACTGATCATTAATTTAGTTCTAGGATGGTGGTCTTTGGAGTTTTGAAAATAACTAGAAACTCGATTTTTTAGATTTTTAGCTTTGCCAATATACAGTAATTGATCCTCTGAGTTATAATATCTGTAAACTCCAGGCTGATTAGGTAGATCTTTGATGATATTTTTCAGATTTTCAGACATTTCTCTAATATTTCTCTAAAAGATAAAAGAGAGATTTAGAAATAGACTTTTGGAAAACCATATAAAAACTTCCCAAAATGTTTGGAGTTATGAGCCAGTTATATTTTTAGTATAAACAAACTAGTTTTTTCATTGTCTTAATCTTGGTCAACTGCTATTTAAACTCTTGTATCAATTTAGAAATATCAAAAACACTAACTTCATCGACCAATGGTGTTTTGCGGTTTTGTCGATTTTGTTGAATACTTAAAAATTCTTCTTTATTAGGGTTGTGATACAAAAGACCAATAGCAATTTGATTGTCTAAATCACTAGCAATTTTTCTAGCTTGCCAAATATTAGTATTGTCATAATTTTCTATTTCTTCAACTTTTTTTAGACGAGGCCAGTACCAATTTTGGGGCGTGGCTTTGTTATAAGTTGGGCAAACTTGCAAAACTTCTATAAAAGCAAAACCTTTGTGGTTGAGACCTTTTCTAATAAGATCGGCCAAGTGTTCTACATCTCCACTAAAACCCCTGGCTACAAAACTTGGGTTTAAAGATAAAACAATTTCAGCTGGGTTTAGTGGGTCAGACACTACCTCACCCGGTGTTCCATTCATTACTTGACCTTTACGAGTAGTAGCTGAGGCTTGCCCTGTGGTTAAACCGTAATTAGAGTTATTGTGGCAAACAAAAACCATATTATAGTTATTGCGAACACCGTGCACAAGGTGGTTAATTCCTTCCGAAAAAGTAGCTCCATCTCCACCTGTAGCAATTATTGGTAGGCTATCATTACCAATAGCACAACCTGCAGCTAAACTAATTACCCTACCATGCAGACCATGAATAGTATTGGCTGTTATTTTATCGCTAGCATTGCCATTACAACCAACATCAAAACAAAGCAAGCACTCGTGAGGTGCAATGTTTTCTAATACTAGAGCTCTAATTATAGCGTTCAAAATACCTAAATCACCGCATCCAGAGCACCAGGTATGAATATTGCAACTTTCAAAAGATAAGTATTGTTCTATTTTAACTTGCAGATCTTGCACTTGAGACATATACTTTTATGACTTTATGTAAAAGTGGAGTTATTTTTTGGAAAAAGTCAAACTTAAATCTGTATTTGGTTGTATATACTACATATATACAATCTGTAAAGCTATAGCCTATTTAAAAATTTTATAAGAAGGAGTCTTTTATTATTCATTTTCAAATTAAAGAAAAAATTATCTAGAGGTCTACACAAACTTATTTAACCAAAAACACACTAATAGTTGACTAAAAAACAAAATATTCCTAGTTCGCTTTATAGATTTATGTCAGTTATAATTGTGTATGGCTCTGTGGGTGGTAATACTGAGTTGGTAGCTAAAAAAGTACATCAAACACTGATTGCCAGTGGAGTGGAAGCAGTACTTTCTCGTGTGGAGACAACCAACCCTGAGGAGATTCTCAAACATGACATAATTATTTTGGCAAGTCCAACTTATTATCACGGGGAAACGGAGGCTAATTTTCCACCCTTTTTGCATTCACTGAAGCAATTTGATTTGACTGGTAAAAAATTTTTAGCTATTGGTTTGGGAGATAAAAAATATTATCCAGAATATCTTTGTGATGCAGCTGAAGTGTTTGAAAATTTTGTTGAAGAAGTTGGTGGTCAATTATTGATACCTTCCCTAAGAGTTGGTACTAACCCTGTGCAAGTACTAACAACCACGGTAGAAAACTGGGCTAAGAGGGTGGCGATTAAAGCTTTAGCAAACTAAATTGTAACTTTTTTAATGCAATATGGCTCGTTTTGTAATTAAGATAGCTGGAGAAAGTGGTGCTGGAATAGAAAGCAGTGGGGTAATTGTAATGAAAGCTCTTAAAAAAATGGGTTATTGGATTACTGCTGATCGTGAGTTTCCTTCTTTAATCAAAGGTGGTTGTGCTAATTATCAAATTAATTTTTCGGATCGCCCAATTAGGGCTATGAGTAAAAACCACCGTATCGGAGTAGCTGTCGATCGAGAAGGTGTAAAAAGTTGTTTAGAGACTTTACAGCCAGGTAGCTTGTTGATTAACGGATTTGAAAGGTGGCCAAGAGTGATTAAGAATATGGAAAAAGAGGCCCAAGAAAAACAAATTGAGATTATTCATTTACCGGCTACTACTATTGCCAAAGATAATGGTGGAAGCGGTTTGATGGTTAATACGGTTGTGCTTGGAACTTTGTGGAGGGTTTTAGGTTTTGATTTAAATGTACTTAAAGAGCAAGTTACTAGACAATTCGGTAAAAGACTACATTTACTGGAAATCAATTTAAGATGTCTACAAAGTGGTTATGATTTTGTGCAAACTCCTCCCAATCTTGACTTATCAGATTTAAATAAGATTCATCCAAATCCAGAGGACGGCAATCAAAATCTACTTATTGATGGTAATATAGCTCTTAGTTTAGGAGCAATTCATTGTGGAGTGAGAGCTTATTATGCCTATCCGATGAGTCCAGCTAGTTCGATTTTGAGCTATCTAGCCAAAACCGCTTTTGATACGGGAATAGTGGTTAAACAAGCTGAGGATGAAATTACTGCCGCTCAAATGGCTTTGGGTTCGATGCATGTTGGAGCTAGAGCTTTTACAGCTACTTCTGGAGGCGGATACGATCTGATGACTGAGACAGTGTCGCTAGCCGGAATGATTGAAACTCCGATGGTAGTTGTAATTGCACAAAGACCGGGACCAGCAACCGGTCTACCTACTTGGACAGGGCAAGGTGATTTAAATCTAGCTATCTATTCCTCACATGGAGAATTTGCCAGAGTGGTAATGGCTTGTAGCGATCCATCTTCTGCTTTTGAAAATATTCAACATGCTTTCAATGTAGCCGAAAATTTTCAATGTCCAACTATTTTACTTACCGAGAAAACCATAGCTGAATCAAAAACTACTGTGCCGGAATTTCCCCAAAACAATATACCAATCTTGAGAGGTTTAGTGAGTCAGAAAGAGTTAGAAACAGTCAAACCTAGTGATCGTTATGAGATTACAGATAGTGGAGTATCCAAAAGATGGTTACCGGGAAAGTCAAAAACTATTTACTTTGCTAATGGAGATGAACACCATGAAGATGGTAGCTTGGACGAAACCGAAGGGGTTAGCGACATGATTTGGAAAAGAGTTAAAAAGATCGAAGCTATCAGGCAGGCTCTGCCAGAGCCAGAAATTTTTGGGCAACCAAGCAATACAGATATTTCTTTTGTTGGTTGGGGAAGTAGTAAAAATGCAGTATTAGATGCTATTGAACAATCTTTAGATTATAAAATTAACTATTTACACTTTACTTACCTCTGGCCTCTGAAAACTGATAGACTAAAAGAATTTTTTGCTAATAATCCGAATGTTCACCTTATTGAAGGAAATGCTACTGGTCAGCTTGGTCAACTAATTGCTAAAGAAACCGGTCTTAGATTTGTAGGTAAACTTCTTAAGTGGAACGGTAGACCATTTTATTTGGAAGATATTTTGGAATATATAAAAAAACCAATCTTAAACCGAGATTTTTGAAATCCTCAACAAACTAAAAAACAGATTCTCCGTAGACCTCCGAACCAACTCAGTGTTTCTTGCACTTTCATACACGGATGGAGTTTGGTCGAAACTATCTAACTAGCTAGATAGCAAAAAACTTTAAGAATTAAGACTTAAATAATCTTTTTAATCAAGTCCACTACTCTGTTGGAATAACCCCACTCGTTGTCATACCAAGCTAATACTTTGACTAAGTTTTCTTCGATCACCATTGTCGACAAGCCATCCACGATACTAGAGTGAGGATTACCTCGATAATCTATTGATACAAGTGGTTCCATAGAAAAGTCCATAATTCCTTTTAGCTCGTTTTCTGCAGCAGTTTGCAACACTTGGTTAACTTCCTTAATAGTGGTAGGCTTGTTAACTTGTACTACTAAATCCACCAAAGATACATTCGGAGTAGGTACTCTAATAGCCATTCCATCTAGCTTACCTTTGAGTTCTGGTAACACCAAACCAATCGCTTTGGCTGCTCCTGTGGAAGTTGGGATCATGCTCAAAGCGGCGGCTCTAGCACGGCGAAGATCAGAATGAGGTAAATCCAAAATATTTTGGTCGTTAGTGTAGGAATGAACAGTAGTCATTGACCCTTTAATAATTTCAAATTTCTCATGCAAGACTTTGGCAACTGGTGCCAAACAATTTGTAGTACAAGAAGCATTAGAGATGATATGGTGCTTGGCTTTATCGTAATCATTTTCGTTGACTCCCAAAACTAGGGTCACATCTGGCTGTTTGGCTGGAGCGGAGATGATTACTTTTTTAGCTCCGTTTTTAAGGTGCCATTCGGCTTCTCTCTGATCGGTAAAAAACTTAAGCCCAGTAGACTCGACTACAACCTCAACACCAAATTCAGCCCAATTTAATTGGGTGTAATCTCTTTGAGAGAAAACTTTGACTTGTCTATTATTATTTATCACTAAGTAATCCCCATCGATATCTACTTGAGCTTTGAAATTACCAATAATTGAATCATACTTGAGTAAGTGAGCTAAAGTTTTAGCATCTGCCAGATCGTTTACCGCCACAACTTCGATATTAGAATCATCAAAGGCGGCACGAAATACATTCCTACCAATCCTACCAAAACCGTTGATGGCAACTTTTATAGACATAAAAAATATATTTGAGGTTTAAAAATTAAAATACAGACGTTGTTTTTACTTCTCAAACCATTTTTTTGTCAAATTTTTTGCGGCCAGAAGAAGTGTTAGACAGCAAAAAAGTAAAAAAGTAAAGTAAAATAAGGTTATAAACAGACGAAAAATTAACTTTTGCACAAAATAGAAGAGTGGTGTATAATGTAATCGTGTTTTATTGTATAAACGCATCCATTTTAATAAAAAGATTTAGTAAAATATATAAGTACTATGTTTAAACAAGCTTTAGAACAATTTGTGGCAGAAGTTAGGGCTTCACTCCCTGAGGGATCACGTGGAGGAGTACTAGAATATGACGGTTTACATGTTGAAGGTGTTTATAAGGAGCCAAGGATCGTGAAGTCGCATTAACCCTCAGGTGACGTTAAGTTTACTCAAGTAATTTGCCCTGTTACTATTAAGGGTATATACCCACTCAAAGGTGGATCAGGAAATCCGGAGGAATGTTCTGTAATATTCTGTATTTATCGAAAGATATTCCTATTTGCGTGGGAGAAGAGTAAGGGAATGGAGAAATCTTGATCATGTAAAAAGATGTGCAGAGATGTATAAATATGAACCTCCAAAATATCTAGAAAAAGAAATAGCTAGTAGAGGTGGGTATGAAAGAATGAATGAAAATGGACTAGAAGATCAAATAAGGTTAGCAGGTGAAGAAAGAGAAGCCAGAATATCAGATGCTGAAAAATATAAAAAAGTGCATGGGGATTTACAAAAAGTTAACCAATTTTATTATGAGGTTGATGAACCGGCATCTCCTAAACCATATTTTTGTGTTTATGGTAATAAATCTAATAAATTGGGGAGAAGAAATGGGAGAAAATGGGAGAAGAAAGAAAAAACCAACAAGATCTGAGCTTAATTCTCGAAAAAGAAGTAGGAGGAATCGGAGTCAGATTATGTTGTGTTGTTGATGGGATGGGTGAATATGCATTCGGAGATAAAGCTGCAGAAATTTTTGCGCAACAATTAGAAAATGAATTTCGTGAATTGAGCGAGTTAGAATAGTTAGGAGAAGAGGGTGTAAGATATATGGTTCATAGAGCTGCTGAAAGTGCCAGTGGGAGAATATTTAAAGAATTAGGTAAAGAGCCTGGATGTGTTTTTGCTGGTTTTGTAATTGTGGAAAATCGAGCATATATCTTTCAGGTTGGCAACTCTGTTGTAGCTAGAATTTCTAGAGATCGTCAAAAGTCATTTATAACTTCACCTCAAGGAGTGAAAGGTAAGTCTAAAGGAGCAAAAACAGACCCACAGGTTACTAACTTTGTTGCGGGGGATCGTGTACCTCCACCAGGTAAAATCCATGTTCGTATTGAAAATATAGAGGGAGGTGATATTATCATCTGTATGACGGACGGATTTTATGATAATTTACTTCCTCTACCTAAAACTAGGTCTGGTAGATTTGGTAGATTATTAGAACTTCTTGAGAAAGGATTTTACAGGATTACAACAATCCTATTAACAGGAGTAATGATCCCGCCGTTTACTATGGGAATTATCACTAAAATCAGGAGTACGATCACCACTTAATTTTGTTGAAAATTTAATTGGGCATCTTAAGGGATTGTCTAGAGATTATCCAGAATGTGTAAAATCTGACAATGTAGCCGTTGTTGCATACGGATACCAGACGGACGTGTAAAGTAGCTTGTAAAAAAGTTTTTGGCTATGTTTTTTTAAGTAAATGTTGGAGTTGTTCTGATACTTTTGGTTTATTTTTCTTTCCCTAGTTTATAGGCTTATCATAGAAGAATTTAGAAGAATTGGTGTTTAGAACTTGTTAGCTTGTTCTAAAATCTGTTTCTAATAGCTTTTAGCTGATTCTAATGAGTTTAGAAATTAAAAGAAACTATTACCTCTTTTTACCGATTTTTGTTTACATTTTTTTGTTTTTCTAAAAAATAAGGGTGTTTGAATTTTTGTCCAAATATTTTGGTGGTGATGTATTTTAAAAAAAGTTTATACAAAAGCAGATTTTGTAGTTAAAGTTCCGGCTTGTAAGACTTTGTTGACAATTTAGCATATTTTATTTTCTTACCATTAGTATCCTAATCTACTGTTAAGGAACTTTTTCTATGTTATGCTTAAAATCACCCAAATTTCAGGCCCTTTGGTCACGGCCCAGATTGAGCTGGGAGGAAAATCCCCTCAACTACTCGAAACTGTCTATGTAGGACACAAAAAACTACTTGGTGAAATTGTCAAAATTCTTGGAGATGAGTGTAAAATTCAGGTTTATGAAGAAACTGCTGGGTTGCAGGTGGGTGAGCCTGTGGAACTGAGAGGCGAGTTGCTTAGTGTAGAGTTGGGTCCCGGTATGCTTGGAACTATTTTTGATGGAATCCAAAGACCGTTAGAGGCAATAGACAAAATTACCCCGATTTTTATTGGCGCCGGACTTCACGTTCCATCTTTGGATAGAAATAAAAAGTGGAATTTTGAAGCTATCGTTGAAATTGGAGAAAAAGTCTTTCCGGGAACTCAAATTGGTAAAGTGATGGAAACAGAATTGTTAGAACACAAAATTCTGATTCCTGTTGGTATTCAAGGCACAATTACTAAAATCGATTCTGGAGCTTTTACTGTTGAGGACATAATTGCCGAAGTAGAGGATGATCAAGGTAATAAGCACCAAATTAAGATGATGCACAAGTGGCCAGTTAAGGTTGCGCGTCCAATACGAACAAGATTGTCTCCTAAAAAGATTTTTCAAACAGGTCAGAGAGTGGTTGATTCCTTCTTTCCAATAATGCTTGGAGGAACGGTTTCTACTCCTGGACCTTTTGGAGCAGGTAAAACTTTTACTCAACAACAATTTGCTAAGTGGAGTAATGCCCAGATTGTGGTTTATGTGGGTTGTGGTGAAAGAGGTAACGAAATGACCGAAATGGTTAAACTTTTTCCAAAACTGGAGGACCCTCGCACCGGTAGACCTTTAATGGAAAGGACCGTATTGATAGCCAATACTTCAAATATGCCGATTGCTGCCCGTGAAGCTAGTATTTATACCGGAATGACAATTGCTGAATATTTTCGTGATATGGGTTATGATGTAGTGTTAATGGCTGATTCTACTAGTCGTTGGGCTGAAGCTATGAGGGAAATTTCTTCTAGAATGGGTGAAATGCCTTCCGAAGAAGGTTATCCGGCCTATTTATCCTCCAGAATAGCTGCTTTTTATGAGAGAGCAGGTGTGGTGCAAACTCTTAATGGGGTAGAAGGTTCGGTAACCGCCATTGGTACAGTGTCTCCTGCTGGTGGTGATTTTTCGGAACCGGTAACTCAAGCTAGCCTTAAAAGTACTCAGGTGTTTCTAGCTTTGGACGAGAAGCTAGCTTCTAAAAGACATTATCCAGCTATTAACTGGCAAACTAGCTATAGTTTGTATGAAGATCAATTCAATGAGCTAGTCTCGGAGAGCGATATGGGTAAACAGTTTGTAGAAGACAGAAAATTAGCTAAAAAACTGCTTAGCAAAGAAGACGAGTTACTGGAAATGGTAAAACTTGTAGGTATGGACGGTTTGGATAATATAGATCGTTTGGTTCTAGAAACTTCAAGGTCTATTAGAGAAGATTATCTACAACAAAATGGGTTTGATGCTACAGATACTTATTGCAGTTTTGAAAAAACTCAAGCTATGTTGGCTGTGATTATGGGGGTTCATAGGGCTTTAGAGCAAGCAATTGAAAATAATCCAGAACATGAAACGTTGGTGGCTGACTTTTTTGTGCCGGCGGTTCGTAATAAACTGGCTAATCTTAAATACAACAAAACTGTAGAGGAAGTGGAAAAAGATGGAGAGGAGTTGATTCGTAAAGCAATGTCTATGAGTGAAGTAGAAGTTTAGTTTGAGTACGGGTTAGCAGAATGTTTTATTTTGCAGTTTAGGTTTTTACAGGTTTTGTCTAAATGAGGAAGCGGGTGTGCAACACTAATAGTAGACTATTTTCTCTTGTCGTCTGTACTTATATATCTGTAAATCTGTAACCAACGGCTCCCATTAGGAAGATTTATAGCTAATTTAATTTGGGTTATTATATTTTCTAGCATTATCAATAAACACTGACATTTCTGCACGGGTTACATTATTGCCGGGTCTGTAGTGTCTTATAGTACCAGTTTGATTAATAGGATAACCCCGAATAATACCAGCACATTTTAGAGAAGTTATTTCTTCATAAAATGGTGCACCAGGTTGAACATCTGGGAAAGGCTCACAAGATGGGTCTGTGGTTTTGTTATCTATGTTAAAGGCTCTAAAAATAAATGCCGCCATTTCTCCCCGAGTTACGCTATTATTAAGTCTGTAATGTCTTACACCATTACCTACAGGATATCCTAAAACGATACCAGCACATTTTAGAGAAGTTATTTCTTCATAAAATGGTGCACCAGGTTGAACATCTGGGAAAGGCTCACAGCTTGTATTTGTAGGTATATTGGCTCCATTTTTAATAAACTTTGCCATTTCTCCGCGAGTTACATTATTACTTGGTCTGTAAGTGCGGTCAGGATAACCACTAATTATTTGGGCTTTTTTTAAATTACATATGGTTCGGTTAAATGAATGATCAAATCGTACATCCAAAAAACACGAAGTTGGAGTTTCTGGATCAGCCGCCTTTGTTATGGCTAAAGCAGCATCAAGCCTGCCATAACCGGTTTCGTCATCTTTACCTAAAGGGCCAATATCTACGGTCATCCAACCTTGTGGTAAAAAATTTTCTTTGATATCAAAAAAGGTAATGTCTGGGTTGATACTAAGCATCATAGCTACGACTGCAGTTACTTGAGGTGTCGCAAAAGAAGTGCCAGCAACTCTCAAAAGATCCCCATTATTATTCTGAACGAGCATATAATCTGTACCTCCTTGTTGTATTCCATCGACGGGGGCTACAATGTCTATTTTGTCGTGATAAGTGGAATATATAGCTCTAGTTCCGTTTTTTGTAATTGCACCCACGGCAATCGTGTTTTCGGAATAAGCTGGATAAAATCTATTATTACCATTTGTAGCATCATTACCCGCAGCCGCTATTACAATACCACCTTGTTGGTTAAATCTGTTAATAGCTCGATCTAAATATGGATCAAATGTATAACTTCCTAAGGAAAGGTTAATAATTCTAGCTCCACTTTCTCTAGCATGGTCAATCGCTTTTTCGATAGTAAAAGTATTCAGTGCACTTCTTTTCCCTTCGGTACAATTACCGCTGTTATCTCTTTGACAATCCCTTAGTTCTATTGGTAAAATCGTAATCTTTGGGGCTACTCCTGCTCCTCCAAAGTTATTGTGTTGCATGGCTATAACACTAGCAACGGCTGTGCCATGACTGTTTTGATCTTCTTGCTTACCTAAACCAACACAAATCACCCCTGGTTGATTGTCAGGCCAGTCACCTAGATAAGTGTCTCCATTTTGACTACATACTCCAGTATTACTTGCCCAGTAATAACTTCTCCACTCGGATTGAGGAGCGAAATTGGCACCTGCGAAGTCAATTACATTAGTATTAACTCCTGTATCAATAATGGCTACTTTAATTTCTGGAGAGCCGCCACAAGCTCCGTTTTGACAATTAACTAAGCTTTTAGCTTGACCGAAGAACGACCAAGCGGTAGGCATTCTGATTCCGGGAAATCCGTTTTGTAATTGCCATTGAGAATTAAATTCTGGATCTTCGGGTGTGTGTGGTGAAGTTTCTAAAAGTTTATACTCATAAACAGGTTGAAAAAAATCTACAACAGAGTCTCGAGGGATCTTTTCCAGTTGGTCCGTTAAATTTTGATTTTCTGGCAACTGTAAAAAACGAACTGTGTCATACGCTGTGTTTTTCCTACTAACAACATTTTCAATTCCAAACTTTGTTTTCAAAGTTTCATTGGTCACTGGTTTTATGGTTTGCAGGATTAACTGATCTTCCTGAAAATTGTGGTTACTGGTTAATTGATTAGCTAGAAATCTGGCAAATTGTTCTTGCTTACTTAAAGTCGGTACACCAGTAGTTTCTTTTTTTGCCTCAATTTGGAAGGTGAGATTGTGAAAAATTAAATTAGAGGTGAGAAATAAAACCAGTAAAACAACAACATTAAAAGTTTTAGTTAAGTTTTTGTTAGGCATAGAAAAAAGAATCTAAACAGATCTAATTAAGACAGAAAATATCTAGTTGTCAATTTAGTTGAAAAGCCTTTATAGAATTAATTTTTTGTAAATATTTTGTAAAAACTATTTTAATTTTTAAATATTAATAACAAAATAATTTAAACACGTCTTACGGCAGACTTGCCACTTAAAATGACTAAAGGTATTCTTGCTCTGGGATAAACTGTATCACCCGCCAAAAATAAATTTTTGTAACCTAACAAATCTGGTCTAGGCTTAATAAGCTTATTATTGGGTTTTGCTTTTGTCATGTAAACTACCTGTATAACTGTTGGTATTCTTGACTAGATTTGTAGGGTTGACGATTTTTTCTACAAAAATTCGGTCGCTTACATCAAAACTGACTACTTGTTTAATTTTTTCAATTATTTGAGGTTTTAATTTTTTAACAATTTCTTTCCAATTTTGGCCCGAATCTGGCGGAGTGTTGAGTATCACAAACCAATTTTGGTAACCTATAGGAGCTGCGTTAATAAAATAGTTAAATTGTCTGGTACTTTTGCTTGAGCTAACTGTTCAAATTCGTTTTTGTAATCAATTGCTAAAATAATGTTGTGTAAATCGATTTCTTCCTACTGGCCTTTAATTTCCCAATAAAATAAAACGGCCGGAGTAGAAAGCTCTTGAGGTCTTGACTTCTTGAGCATATGTTGAGCTAAAATCTGGTTAAGTTACCAATAGTCGCCAGCATAAATTATCGCATCAAAATTTTCTTGGGTGTCTTCAAACTAAAACCCTGTGACTGTTTGTGTTTGGTTATAATTTTACTTACTACCGTGTTTTATTTGATCTCTACTTCTTGTAGTTTTAGCAATTTGACCTAACCAGGCAAGTCATAAATCCTATTTTTGGGTAAAAAACAGGCAAATTATGTTCAACATGAGCTGTAGTTTTAAAAACACTGAAAACCAAAAAAGAGAAGGAGTCGTTGTAGGTAACATAACGATAAAAAATATTTCTTGTGGTTGGATCTTGAAAATAGGTTTATAATATCAACCTTAGTTTTCTAAGGTCTAATAGTGTTGATTTGTAAGAAAGCTTGTAAAAATTTGGGGGTAAAGACTTGCCAAAAACTAAATTCATTATAAACTAAAAAATCAGCTGAGATGTTATTTAGAGCTCTGCAGTATTTTAAAAAATCTAATACTTGTTCAGCATATCAGTATTTTGGACTGAATTTTTTTGGTAAATTTTTGAGAGTTACTGTAGCCATGATGTGTTGACAATCGTTATAAAAATATTATTATATTATTAATTTATCCGAAATTAGTATTTCGATTAGATTCAAGCGACCCTCAAGTTTTTAACCAGTTTCCTCAAACAAATCATCCAAAATAAATTTCATCGTCAGCAAACTAGGTTCAGTATCAAAAACAAAACCATTTTTTTGCTATATTCCTGCTTTGCCACCGACGAAGTCGTTTTTTAGATTAGTTACTTTGTTTCCTTTTTGAGCTAAACGAATTTCCGCAGATAGGCCCAGCCACCTGTCCTTACAATTGTTACTTTTTTAGACATTTTTATATACTTTTATATACTTAATTTTTTTTAGAATTTTTAGAAAATACCTTCGATTTGTGTTTGGTTAGATTGTCTCTTTAGAGGTTCCGGTTTGCCCATTTCGATTTCTTTGATTTGGTGCATATCTGGATATTTAAGCTTACCTGTTTGCCGGATTTGTTCAAAAATTTGGTTTGTTAAACGGACATCATGCATACAATAATCAATTAAGGGTAGCCAATTTTGGTCCCAATAGTAATTTTTAAATTGTTCGAAAGAATCAGTTTTGGACTCCCCTAAATTAGCTTTGCATATATCATTAAGTTTGATTTTATAGCCAATTCGCTTTTCAATTTCTAATAAAATATCGTAGTTAGGGAGAGTTTGTAGGTCAAAATTAGCATATTTTTGAAGCACTGGTAAGTCAAACCAGATATGATTGTAACCGACCACTAAGTCAACCCCCTTCAAAAGTCTTAAAAATTCGATAACATCACCTTCCAAAAAGGCAATGTATTCGTTTAACCAGCTAAAATAAGCTCCAACTACTGAAACTCTAAGTTTGTTAGTGTCCATCTCATCCAGCTTGTCTGGATGGTAAGTCTCAATATCAAAAGTAATAAAGTTCATACTAGGTACAAATCTTAATTGAAATTTGGTTTTGGTCAAATTTGTATGTGTTCTTGCTAATTAGAGATGTTTAGTAATTTGGAACATTTGACTAATTTAAAAAATAATTGAATAGTCTGAGTTCCTTGTTTTTAACATTTAACAAAAATATATAACTTTAGAAGTTTATGAAAACCAAAGCCACCAAAGACTTTAAAAAATTAGCTAAACCTCCTAAAAAAAGATCTTCCTTAGAGTTTATTTTTGGCTCCCAAAAAACTTTTAACTCTACGAATAAGCAAAAAAATAACGGTCAATCAACAAACAAAAACTGGCTAATTGAGTTGTTTAATAAATTTAATAATTCTAAAAATATTCAAACTGAAAAACTACCAAAAACAATTAACCCAAAATTGGAACCAAAATATAAAGGATCTTTATCCAAGAAATCACTAAAAACTAGGTTTAGTTTAACAAACTCTGTTTTTAATTTAACAAAAAGTATTTTTAAATTACCAATTTTTATTTTTTCTACTTTATCTACAGGTGTTGGGCAGGCTTTTTCTGGTTTTAGTCGAGAATCTGTTATTAAAATTTTATTTTTTGGAATTTTTGGAATTTTGATTTTGAGTCTTATCAATTTGCAAGTTATAGCCAACAATAATCTCCTCTCAAGAGAGAGATCTAATCTGTTATTGAATATTACCCCATCTATAAGAGGTAGTATTTTTATAAGAGATATTAAAGCTAACAACAGACCAATAGAAGTGACCAGTTCACGAGTTTTGTTCAATGTATTTATTGAACCTCACACTCTGAATACTCAAATAAATCAAGGTTTAATTACAAAAGAGCAGGCAATATCTATTATATCTGGTTCCTTGAATTTACCTTACCAACAAGTTCAAGAAATAATTGACGGGGAGTTATCTAAGCCTAATTTATCTCAATATCGGATACTTAGAAAATTTGTTACTAAGAACCAAAAAGATGCAGTAGAACATCTTAGATTATTTGGATATAAAGGTATTAAAGGATTTAGTAGTTGGTTGGGAATTGAACAGGTAGAAGTTAGGTCTTATCCTGAAGAGCAATTTTTAGAGTCTTTAGGCGCTGTTTTAGGTTATGTGCAAAGGGAACCAGTGACCAGAGATGAAGCTCTTAAAATTAAAGGTTGTCATGCTTTAGTTGAAAAAAATGAGCAAAGAAATACCGTAAATTCTTTTACAGGAAGAGCGGAAGACGGTAGATATATTGTTGGCATTTATGGTATTGAGCAAAAATTTTGTAGCGAGCTCGGGGGACTTAACGGTAGACAACTCCTGGGAAGCGAAATAGGTATCAAAACCCAACAAGATGTCGAGGTAGTGCACGGATCTGATTTGTTTTTAACGATTGATCGTAATATACAACTAAAAGCTCAGGAAATTTTAGATGATTTGGTTAAAGCTAATACAAACGAGCAAGGTGGGCCACGAGATGGTACTATCATTGTAATGGACCTGAAAAGAGATCCCGGAGCTATTTTAGCTATGGCTAATTATCCTAAAGCTAATCCTAACGAATATTATAAAGGTATTGAAGGTTTTAGAAATACTGCCACTAGCGTGGACTACGAAGTAGGGTCAGTAATAAAACCAATTACCGTTGCAGCTGCTTTAAACGAATATTTTACTGGTCAAGTTGATTCTAAAGGCAATAGAAGAGGTATATCTCCTAATCAAAAGTTTTTAGGTTATGATGAGCGAGGCAAACCTTTTTTAGAAAATAACGGGAATGTGTTATACATAAGAAACGCTGACGGAATGGCGTATCTAAACAGAGGGGAACAGTCAATTTCTGACTGTCTTCGTGATTCTATTAATACATGTTTGGCTGATATACAATCAACTATAGGTAATGTAAGAACTAAATATTATTTTCAAGACCTGTTTTTGATAGGTAAGCCTACCCTGATTTCTTTACCGGGTGATACTCATGATAATGTTAAGCCTTTTGAAGAAAATATTTTTTCTGATTTTGCATATGCTACTTTTGGGTTTGGCCAAGGTTTTACTATGTCTCCTTTACAACTTGTTCGTAGTTATACTCCTTTAGCTAATCAAGGTAAAATTATCGAACCTTTTTTGGTAGATAAAATAGTTGATTCCAATAATAGGGTAATTGATTCTAAATCATTAGACGCCCCGTCATCTATAGCCCGAAGAGCTCAAATGCAAGTGATCGAACCGGATGTAGCAAGGTTAGTTACTGAATATTTAGTCAATGCAATAGATCAAGGTTATTTGGGAATAGCTTCTAGTAAAGGAAGAGTACCTGGTTATACAGTAGCTGGAAAAACAGGGACTGCTCAAGTTTCTAGACCATATAACGGTATACCTTGTGGGTATAACTGCAATACTATGAGAGGAATTTATGATCATACTTTTATTGGTTACGGTCCAGCTAGAAACCCGGAAGTTATTATTCTTATAAAATTGTCAGAACCAAATCCTGGAGTAATTAGAAATTATGCTGTGAACACACTTGGACCCGGTTTTTCTAAAATGATGGGTTGGACTCTTGATTATCTTGGAGTTCCTAGGGAGCCTGGTAGGTAATACATTTTAGATAGTGTATAATCATCTATTAGTTTGACGGAAACAAAGGTTTGGGTATATTTAATTATGTGTTGAACCTGAGAAACGGGATATGATTATCCCTTTTAGGGAGTTTTTTAGGGAAAACAATTTTTCGGAATCAATTAAATTATGGTTGTTTAAAAAGTTTTTCTTTTAAAATTAAATATAGCGTTGTACAAGTTTTTCTGATTTAGAGCAATTTTCCCACTGCACAGTGGATCATTATTTTTGATAATCTTTGATAATCTGTATTTTAAATGCACAATAAAGAGTCTTTTATAGCCTTTTTTGAAGAATAATATCTTGACAATTTCAAGTATTCCACCAATTAACCTTCAACTTAAAAGGTTTTTAGTTAAGTTAAAAATTAATACTTTGAATTATTTTAATTTTAATTGTTATCTAGTAATATTGGCCTAGATAGCTTCGGTAGTTTGTATATTTGTTAACTTGTTTGTATGTCAAAATGGAATTTTTTGCCAATTGCCTTTTTACAAAAACAGTTTATACCTTTTCAGGATGCCAAATTATCTATAGCTGTTCATGCTCTTCACTATGGTACAGCAGCTTTTGGTGGTATGAGAGGTACAGTTTTTCCAGAGAAAAACGAAATTTTACTTTTTAGACTTGATAAACATGCAAAAAGGTTAAGTAATAGTTCTAAGTATATTAATTATGATATCTCGCCTGATTATATAGCTAGTACAATTGTTGAGTTTGTAAAACAAAACAAACCAAATAAATCCTTCTATATTCGCCCTTTGGTCTACAACTCTAGTCTCGGAATTACTCCAAAAATACAAGATGAAAGCGATTTTTTAATTTATGGTCTTGAGTTAGATGATTATCTACCACCTGATGGTGTACGTTGTTCCATTGCTTCTTGGCAAAGACAAGCAGATGTTTCCCTACCATTAAGAGGTAAAATCACTGGTACTTATATCACTTCTTGTTTAGCTAAAACAGAAGCTTTAAGTAGGGGTTTTGATGAAGCTTTACTAATTAATAGTAACGGTAAAGTGTGTGAAGCTAGTGGTATGAACTTATTTTTGGTGAGGGATGGCAAGCTTATTACTCCTGGAGTGGATCAGGACATTTTGGAAGGTATTACAAGAGATAGTATTATTCAAATTGCTAGGGAAGAACTCGGCTTAGAAGTTATAGAGCGATCTGTAGACAAGACTGAATTGATGATTGCTGACGAAGTTTTTCTAACTGGAACAGCCGCCAAAGTAACTCCTGTTAAGCAAATAGAGCAATTTTTGCTACCTAATGATCGACCAATTACAGACAAAATTAAAGCTAAATTTAATGATATCACTCAAGGAAAAGTCTCCAAATATAGTCATTGGATAACTCGCATAAAAATCTAAAAACAGGTTTAAGGTGATTTTGAAACTTGTCAATTTTGTAGTATTATCTTTTAATCTGTATTTATTATCTTTTAATCTGTACTAATTATTGGTTAGACTATAATATGTTTTCTGTTTCCAAAAATCCCACAATCAGAGAAATTCAACTTCTTTATAAACAAAACAAAGCTACTCCTAGTCAGGTAACTCAGTTTTTTCTTAATCGCTCAAAACAGGTTGATAAAGAAATCAAGGCGGTTCTTAGGTATACAGAAGATTTAGCTGCTATTGAAGCTGAGTTTTGTGATAATTTAATGAATCAATACAAAGAAGAAAAAGGTTCTGCTTGGTTTGAAGAATTAATAAAAGATTATCCCCTTTTTGGTATTCCTTATAGTATAAAAGACAATATTTTAGTTGAGGGTGAAGTAGTCACCTCTGGGTCTAAAATTTTACAGGATTACAAATCAGCTTATTCTGCCACGGTTTATTTGAAGATAAAACAAGCTGGAGGTATTTTGATTTCGCAGACAAACCAAGATGAGTTTGCTATGGGGTCTAGCACAGAAAATAGTGCTTACCAAACCACTCACAATCCTTTAGATACAAAGAGGGTTCCTGGTGGTTCTTCTGGCGGATCCGCCGCAGTGGTGGCTTCTGGTCAAGCAGTATTTGCTTTAGGTTCTGATACAGGAGGTTCAATTAGACAGCCCGCTGCCTTTTGCAATTTGGTAGGTGTTAAACCAACGTATGGGATGGTTTCAAGATATGGTGTGATGGCTATGGCTTCTTCCCTTGATCAGGTTGGTCCTCTTACCAACAATGTTTATGACAACCTTCTTGTGTTGAGAGTTTTAATGGGTAAAGATCCTAACGACAATACCTCCCTATTTGTACCAGAACTAGAAAAAAGTATGAGTCAGTTAATTGACTATATAAATCAGAAAATTTTCAATACGAAAAAAATGGTCAAAACTGATCAACCATTTAAAATTGGTCTTATTAAAGAGTTACTTGGCGAGGGTGTAGAGCCAGAAATTAGAAACAGAATAAAAGAAATAGCTCTTGAACTACATAATTTTGGTCATGAAATAGCAGAATTAGATCTACCTTTAACCAAATATGCCTTGGCAATTTATTATACTTTAATGACTGTAGAGGTTGCTTCAAACTTGGAAAGGTATGATGGAATAAGGTACGCTTCCAAAGTTATTTCAGAAATAAAAGATCCAGAATTATTCTTTACAGCCAGAGATGTTGGTTTTGGAGATGAGCCAAAGAGAAGAATTATGTTAGGCACTTATTCATCGTCATCGGGTTTTTATGATGCTTATTACAATAGGGCTGAAAAAGTAATGATGATTCTGAGACAACAGTTCCAGCAAGCTTTTGAAAAAGTAGATTTGATTTTGACCCCAACTAGCCCGGAATTTCCTTTTCGAATAGGTTATAAATCGAATAACCCATTAGCTATGTATTTGTCTGATATAATGACTATTAGTTCTAATCTAACTAGAACACCAGCAATTAGTGTACCTGCAGGTTTGGTAACTTATTTTGATAATCAAGCTTTAGAAAGCTCAAAACTGCCAATTGGTTGCCAAGTTTTGGGTCCAGAATTTGGTGACGATAAAATTTATAAGTTGGCTTTTGAAATAGAGCAATTAGTCAAAAATTTGAATAGATAGTTATGTTTGATATATTGTTTGGTTTAGGCTTGATGGGCGTGGGAATTGTCATGATTGTTTGGGCAACAAAACTTACCGACATCATTCCTTTTGAGTTTGGAGCTAAAATAACCGGAGGATCTAGTTCAGCAGCATATCAACTTCTTGGAGTACTTTTAATTATGCTATCCTTTTTCTTTATTTTTGGTTTTTTGAAAATTTTTGGATAAATTTGGTGTTATCATTAGATATTTTAAAACATTTTAGAATATTTTAGAATAATAAATAAAAATTTTTCTGTTTGATTAGGGTGTTTTAAGTGTTTGTTGAAAACAATTGTTGTTTATAATTTTTTCATTAC
>CAKZLR010000040.1 GCA_937127165.1 uncultured Candidatus Peregrinibacteria bacterium | reverse complement strand
ATGAAATATATAAATAATTAGTTATATAAAAAATAAAATTATAATATAAATTAAAATATATAAGTTATAAATATATATATTTATTTAATTTTTTAATTTTAATTTAAATTTTTTTAATTTTATAATATATATAATATAATGATAATATAAATATAATACAATGTAACAGTATTTTGGTATTTGCACTATATTATCGTATTTATTAATTTATTATACTTATTACATTTATATATATGTAGATGTAGATAGTGTCACAAGGAGGTGGTAATCGCTTACCACCTTATTTTTATATAAAATAAAAATAAACACTTTTTGTTTTTAGAAAGTAAAATTCCAAACCAAAATATTGATTTTTTAATAAAACGGATTATCGGATTATAAAATATCTAACGATACCTTTTGAAAAATTTAAAAAAAAGTTTAAGACATGATTAATCATTTTAAATTAAATGATAAAAAAATTACAAAATCAAGCTTTTTTATAAAGATTGATAGATTATTGTTTAATCTAAAATTATTTCTGGGCTTTTGCTATAACCTCCTTCTTCCATATCTTCTTCTTTAATAGTTTTAACCTCAATTTCATAACCAAGTAATTCCGAAGCTAGACGAACATTAGAACCTTTTTTGCCTACTGCCAAAGACGCCTCTTCGGGAAAGCAGAAGACTGTAATTTTTTTGTTTACCTCATCAATATCTATTTTTTCTATCTCTGCTGGTTCTAAAGCATCCATAACCATTAGTTCAAGATCGTCAGGGTTATACTCAATAATATCTACTTTTTCTTGTAAAGAGCTTGATATCTCTCTCATTATATTAATGAGTCTAATATTTTTTCTACCTAAAATAGTACCTACAGGGTCAATACCACTTTCCTCTTCAGCTGCAGAAACCAAAATTTTTGTTCGAACACCAGGATCTCTGACGATTTTATCTATGGTTACAATCTCTGAAGCCACCTCTGGAACCTCTTTTTTGATTATAGCTTTCACAAAGTTTGGGTGTGTACGGGATAGGATAATTTGAGATGCTCCTCTCTTGTCTTCTATAATATCCACAATCAAAGCATTAACTATTTGACCGGGTCTAAACTTATCTATCGGCAGGATATTTTCTTGGTTGATATAACCCATAGTTTTGTCTAATTTAACCATATACCCGCCCTTACGGTAACAATCTATTTCTACTTTTACAATATCACCAATTTGGTCTTTAAATTTCTGCAAAACTCTAGTGTGGCGGAAGTTATTGATTGTTTGTACTAAAATTTGTTTAGCGACTTGACTAGCAATTCTACCAAAGCGAATTTCGTCGGCTACTTTAATTTCTTTTCTGATTATATCCCCCACTTTAGCAGAAGGATTTTCAAGTCTTGCATCTATAACAGAGATCTCCCTTTCTGGAATTTCTACTTTTTCTACAACATTAATAATTTGGTATATTTTATAACCACGACTTGTTTGGTCAAATTCAGCCTCATATAGTTTGTTTTTACCACCATATTCTTTGCGGTAAGCTCCGGCTATAGCATTTTCTATAGCCTTTATAACTTCTTCTGGCTCTACTCCTTTCTCTATGCAAAGAAGTTCTATTTGTTGTTTTAGATCGTCTTGATTTTGCATAACTGTTTTAGGTTAAATTTGATAAAAAAAATACCTCGGTAAACCGAAGTACAGTAACTTTTTAAAAGTTAAAATCTATTCTAATCTAATTAGAAAAATTAGAATTTCCTTAAAAATTACATCGATAATGTGAAAACTTATTTACTAAAATTTGTCAACCTAATTTGAATTTAGGAACTTAAAGAATTTTATCAATCCTTAAAATAAATAATATAAAAAAATGAAGAATATAAATGAGTCAAAATTTGTTTTGAGGGGATAGTTTATGGGTTTTTAATAGACTATTTTATGTTTAAAAAACTTTTATTTTTCATAACTCTCAGTAATTGAAAATAGAAAATAAAATTTGCTATTTTTTGAGAAGAACATTATTAATACAATTACAATTAAAAATATACAACCATTTTTTTAAAATCTAAGAAGAATTTTTTAGTCTGATTTTAGACTAATTAGATAAAAATTAAAAAAATTTTAAGACACTTACAGAAAAATAAATACTGATTTTTTACAGTCAACTTGACTAATTTTAAAAAAGGGTATTAAACCTTTAGGCTACTTTTTAGTATTTCTAATTTTTTTAGTTTATAAATATTTTGAATTTGGATATTTAATCGTTTTGCATGTTTATTTTTTATTAAACACTTTTCATATATGTTCCGCAGATTTTTATTAGTTTTTACAGATCCAGAATTAAGAACAAAAATTATTAAAATAATTGCTCTTCTGATAATAATCAGGTTCTTATCTTATATCCCTATTCCTACACTAGGAATTAGCGATATTTCGGGTATTTTAGGCTCTGATGCTGTATTTAGTCTCTTAAATACGATTTCTGGAGGAGCCTATAATGGTCTTTCTTTTATTATGCTTGGGGTAGCTCCTTACATTACTGCTTCTATAGTAATGCAATTGCTAGGGGTTATTATACCTAAACTTAATGAAATTAGAAGAGAAGAAGGTGAAGCTGGTAGGACAAAAATCAATCGTTGGACTAGGTATTTAGTGGTCCCTCTTGCTGCTCTTCAAGCTTGGGGTATTATTAGGTTTTTAGCTATTTCTGGTGATACAGGACAGGGTAGAATTCTGCCTGATATTTTTTACCAAAGTGAAATAACCAATGAAACTATCTGGGCATGGTTTGTGGTTATAGCATCTATGGTGGCTGGTAGTTTGATAATGACTTGGATTGGAGAAATTATAACCGAGTATAAAATGGGTAACGGTATTTCGTTAATAATTCTAGCTGGTATTGTGGCGAGTTTGCCGAAGCAATTTTTAGAATTTTGGAAATTTGTTTGGCCTAATTTGATTTCGATGTTTGACTCTTTGTTTATATCTCCTTTTAACAGGGAAACATGGAAGCAAATTTTATGGCAAAACTCAGAATGGGCTACATCTAGAAGCTTCTTCATTATTTTGTTTAGTTTTTTGTTGACTCTAGTTTTGGTGATTTTTGTAGGCGAGGCTATGCGAAAAATTCCTGTGGTTCACTCACGAAGAGGTCATAATGAAGGAAATAGTAGAACTTTGAATCAAGTTAAAGCTAATTTACCGGTAAAGGTTAATATGGCTGGAGTTATTCCTATTATTTTTGCCATATCTTTTATTTTGTTTCCCAGCGTAATTGCTACATTTTTTAGTACTTCCACTTTACCACAAATAGAGCAAACCGCTTTGCGCATACAAACTTTTTTAAGCAGTAACCAAATTCCTACTTTTCCTCCAGAAAATTTACCAAGTAATTTTTTAGGATTTTATAAAGCGGATAATGCTGATAGTCTGATTGCCGCTCAAAATTTTGATACCACTGAGGGTCAGGAGCTTTTTGGTTTTACTATTTCCAACTTAAAAGATCAGTGTAACGAAAATACCAAAAATTCTTTTTTGAATGGTACTTTTTTGAATTTTAGTCTTCCATGTGCTAACATTGATTTGCTGCCAACTTTTGCTATTCATTGGAAAGGTGTTTTGGCGTATAATTTCTTTTATTTCGTTTTAATTATCTTCTTTACATATTTTTATACTGCTAATGTAGCTTTCAAAACCGAAGAAATATCAGAGGATTTACAAAAAGGTGGAATCTATATTCCCGGATATAGACCTGGAGAACAAACTCAAGCTTATTTGAAATATATCTCTAATAGGCTTAATGTTGTAGGTAGTGTATTTCTGGCTGTGATCGCCATACTTCCTATTGTTATTGGTAATAACCTCCAAATTGGAGCTAATTCTATTAGTGCTATTGTGGGAGGAACTACACTTCTCATTTTAGTATCTGTTACCATAGAATCTTTATCTCAAATTATAGCCCAAGCTACGTCGATTGACTACGACAGATTTACCAAAAGGTTTAAAAGTAAAGACAATTAAATGGATTTTAGTATAGAACCCTATCTTTCTCAAAAATCCGAAATCCTTGTTTTTTGACCAAAACCATTGATGTATGGAAACTCGTAATTTAAAGGCGATAGTTGTAAGTTGTTACACAGATGATTTAATTAATGTAACATATCTTAAAATTTTAACTGAGGTCGCTGTTGAAAGTATTAAGTTACCAACTGCGCTGTCGAATTATAGATTACAACACTTGCTTAGGCCCAATTTTATTTTAGATATTGAAGTTGTGAAAACTAGGAAAAACTGGATTCTTAAAGGTATTCTGCATTATCAACCTTTTTGTCATCCTAAAACTTATCAATGTTATCTTAAGCTAGCCGAAGTGTTTTTGTTGGTCAATAAATTTTGTTATGAAGGGCAACAGGTTGATTTACTGTCTTTTTTAGTCAACAAATTATCGTTGATAGATCTAGAAACTTTAGATATAAATCTATTTGAACTTAGCCTACTTCAAAAGCTTGGGTTTGCTCCAAAGGAAGACTACTCGAATAATATTAATACAAAGTTACATTTCACCAAAACAGCTGGAGGTTTGATATAGGTTATGATCTTATTTGATCAAAAAACGAACTTGTTATTATTGTTATTATCAATATTTTTTTGTAATGTTGTTTGTTGTATCTAAGATAAGTTTTTTCAGAAGTTATTTATTTGTTCTAACAATTGTCGAAACATAAGTTATGAAAAATAACTTTTCTCTTGTAATTTTGGTGATCGGATCTTTATTTTTGTGGTTTCATTACACATTTATTGTATCCCCACAAAACCAGCAAAATCAGCCAAATCAAACAAACCAGTCATATTATCATAACGAAAATTTAGTTCATACAGAATCCGAACAAAGTTTAACTATTGGTGGCTGGATACCAGCTTGGGCTAGCCAGGGCGGTTTTAGTGTTTTTGAGAAGAACATACAATTGTTTGATAATATATCTCCGGTTTGGTATGAAGTTTTACCAGACGGTAACTTAAAAGAGACCAAACCGGTTAATAGTAGGGAAATAGTAAAATTAGCTAGACAAAATAAGATAAAAGTCGTACCTTCCATAGCCATGTTTGATCACGAGATTTTTACTCAAATTTTACAAAACGAAACTAATTTAGATCGGCATATAAAGACAATCGTGCAAACAGTAGTGGATAATCAATATGACGGCATTGATATTGATTACGAGTCTACAAAACTTAGCGATAAAGAAAAATATTTTGAATTTTTGGAGCGATTGTCTTCTAAACTTAAATCTGAAGAAAAAATTTTAGCTGTTAGTGTGTTAGCAAAGTGGGGGGATGATGTTAGATATTCTTATCTTCCACAAACTAGGCAAGTGCAAGACTGGTCAAGAATTGCCCAATATGCAGACGAAATCAGAATTATGACATATGATTATACTCCAGCTTCTGCTCTTTACCCCGGACCTATAGCACCAATAGATTGGGTAGAAGAAGTTGTTGATTATGCTTTGACTAAAACAGAGGCTAATAAATTTGTTTTAGGTATTCATTTATACTCATATGAGAGATGGGTAGAGGTTCCTAATCCCTCACTTGATAAAGGTTTTGATCATCCATCTTTGCAATTCAAAAACAGTTTTAGAGAAAATAGTACGTCACAAACACAAGCCAGATCTTATACTTTTGATATTGTAGAGCAGTTATTAGAGCAAAATCAAGGTCAAATAGAAGAGTATCAAGGAGAAAAAATTTTTAGATATCGTAAAGTTAATCCTGTAACAGGTGTTTTAGAAAACAGAATTTTAGTGTATATAGACTCACAAGGTGTGTCAGATAGGCTAGAATTAGCTAAACAAAAGGGATTAAAGGGTGTAGTGTTTTGGCAATTGAGTGGTTCAGATGGTATTTTGTCTAAATTAGATACTTGAACTTTCTATTCCTAATTTAGGAACTATTAAAAGAATTGTGTCCAGATTTTTCTAATTTTTAGATGAAAATGTTTTCAAATTATTAGATATAAAAAACAAAGGAATTGGTAATGTTTTTATCCATGGATTTTTTTGATATTTTTTAGGTTAAATAAATTTTTAGAATAATTTTTTGAAGTAAGATCCACACTATAATCTTAATAGCTAATTTTCACTGTGGACAATTTATTTTTTTGTTTTTAGGATAGGGAGGTGGTTTCCTCAAACAATAGAGCAAATATAAAATTGATTATTCTACCCGGTTGGGAACAGTGTACTTTACACTGGCAAGGTGTAGTTGATAAGCTGCAAAGTGATTTTGAGGTTGAAGTTATTGATATGCCGGGTTTTGGTAAGGAACAGTTGATCAGCCAAGACTGGGAGGTATCAGACTATGCTGACTGGGTAAAGTGTAAGATTGAAAGTAATATATTATACGAAGTTAAAAAAGATCAAAAACTTATTTTACTTGGCCATTCTTTTGGCGGCAGAGTAGGTCATTATTTGGCTTGCACATATCAACCAAATTGGCTTAAGGGCTTAATTTTGTACGCTGCTCCAGTGTTGTATAGACCAAGTTTGCTAGTCAAAATTCAAAATATTTTAACCAAAGTCATCGACAACATAATTCCTACAAAAATTATTCCACAATCGTGGAAACATTTATTTTATAGCGACGATCTAAAAAATAGCCTGATAACCGGCAAAGAGAAGATTTTTAGGAAAGTAGTTGGGTTTGACCAAACCGAGCTTTTGAAATACAATAAATACCCTACGGTTTTATTGTGGGGTAGTGAAGATAGGAGTGTTTCGGTTGCAATTGCCAAAGAAATACAACAAAAAACCACTAACTCAACTCTTGTAATTTTACCTCATGAAGGACACAATATTCATTTAAGTAACCCAAACTTGTTTTATGGAACGCTCAAACAAATTCTTACAAATAATTTTTAGAATTTTTCCTTTTGCTGATTTTTTACATATTTTACAGTTGGAAAACTATGAAACTAAAAGATACTTAAGTAGACTTAGGTATTTATTTTTAAAGCGAGATTTACAAAGGTTGGAACCACTAAAATGGACCACTAGAGCTAAACTAACGGCAGTTTTAGCGGCACTGTTGGTATTTTTCGGGATTTTTTTGATTTATCCTTTTTATGTATTTTATGTTACTTTGATGATTTATTTTGTTTTTAATAAGAATGGACCAAACTGGTTTTGGACTGTAATTTTGTTGTGGTCTGCAATTTTTAATTTATTTTTAATTATATTCAATCTAGGTTTTGACACTCCTATTTTACAAACAATTGGAGTTTATCTTAGTTGGGGTTACGTTACACTTTTGTTTTTAGCTTTATTATTAAGTGGTTTTTATGGCAAATCCAGTTTCCCTAAAAAAGGTCGTTTTAGTTGGTTTTTGTTTTTGTTTTTATCAACTCTATTTTCTTTTTTGCGATTATCCGGCATATTAGCAGTTTTACAAGTAGTAATTTTGTTATTTGCTTTATCGGTGGTTTTAATTCCGATTTGGATAGGTCTGGCAAATATACTTTTAACTCCGATTTTTTTTATAGCTAAAAGAATTCTCTATCAAAAAGCTCAAAAATACCTTCAAACTGTTTCCAAAGATCTCAAAGTGATTGCGGTGGTAGGGAGTTATGGCAAAACTACAACCAAAAATTTTATTTACCAATTGCTCAAATACAATTATAAAATACAGATGATTCCAGGTAATATCAATACTGCGACTGGTATCGCCCACTGGATTTTAACCAAATTTGAACCATCTACTGAAGTTTTGTTGGTAGAAGCCGATGGATATGATGCCAGAGAGTATGTATCTACAGCAACTATTGTTCAGCCGGATTTTATAATTATTACTAATATTGGTGATCAACATTTGGAAAGGTTTGGTACAATGAAAAACTTAGCTAAAGCTATTTTGCAATTCCCCAAAAATTCGAAAGTAAACGGAACTGTTGTGGTTTCGTCTAAGATTGTTGAAGATTATGCTTGTTGGGGAATTGACCTTTTTAAGGAACTTGCTCCTAGAAAAATTATTCAAGTTGAACTAGTTCAAAAGCTTACTTACAAAAAACAAAAGCTTTCAATTGTAGATTTGTCTAGTAGTAACAAAACTAATTTACTACTTGCTTTGACTTTGGCTGAACAATTTGATATTCCTTTAGACTTTGTACAAGATACTGTGTTTAAACTGGAACTTCCAGAAAGACGACAAGACCAAATAGAACTGTTTGGGTTTGAAACCCTTGATGATTCTTATAATATAAGTTTTACTACAGCTATAGCTGGACTTGAAAGAGCTGCTAAGTTGGCAAAGAAGGCTAAAAAAGATTTAGTAGTAATTTTTGCTGGAATACCCGAGTTGGGTAGTGAGAATTTGTTAGCTAATTACGAAATTGCCAAACAAATGGTATCCAAAGCTAAACATATTATTTTACTTGAGACTATTCTTACTGGAGCTACCAAAGCAGCTCTACAGAAATTAAATTTTCAAAATATTTATACTGCTGGCAGTATGATTGAAGCATGGCAGATAATAAAAGCCAAGTTTGACCCTGAAAAGCATTACATTTTAATGCAACCTGAGCTAAATGATTTGTATTATGAAGGTTAGTAGTTATAAATAATTTCTTGGTTAAATCAGAAACTCGAAAATAAAAAATAGAGTAATTTGAATTTTGTGGTTTTTATCTCGTTATCGAGAAAATATATCTGATTTATGTTTAGTTTTTATCTGTAAGGCAGGTGATAAAGTTTTTTATATTTAATTAATTGTTTTAATTGTTTCAATTTAGAATATTTCTCTCTTGAGAGATTTTTTATATGAAAAAACTTTTGAAAAAATTGATTTAGTTCTGATAAAACTAGTAATATTGCTAGTTTGACAATTTGTTGTACAAGTGTCAATTTCGGATTGTTTAGCAGTCGTAGCTCAGTGGATTAGAGCATCTGGTTGCGGTCCAGAAGGTCGCAGGTTCGAGTCCTGCCGATTGCACCATCTTTAAAACAAAGATCTTCTTGATAAAAATTAATTTTACATCTAACCAAACTTAATACTAAATATCTTGATATTTTTTGAAAATCGTTTTTATTTAACCAAATTTGTTGAATTAGATCATAGCACAATCGAAGAAATTAAAAATTTTAAAAATCAACATTTACTAAATTTAAAATTCTATGCAAATCGTCATCAATGCAGGTGGAACAGGTACTAGGCTTTGGCCAATATCCACCAAAAACAACCCAAAGCAATTTGTAGAACTTTTTGACAATCAGACACTACTTTCTAAGACTTATAGTCGTTTAAGACAAACCTTTGATCCTCGAAATATCTGGGTAACTGTCAATAGTAGCCATTTTAGTTTGGCCAAACAGATTTTACCTAGTGAGTTTCTTGATCACCATATTCTAGCGGAACCAGAAAAAAGAGATACTTTTGCTGCAGTCGTAGCTCATTCAGCTGTAGTAAGTCATTTTACTAGTGATGACGAACCAATCATATTTTTGCATGCTGACCATCTTACTTTACCAGAGTATGAATCTAGTCAAAAACAAAACTATGCGATAAAGATTATTGCTCAAAGTTTACTGGACAAACAATTTGACCTGGCTGTGATTGGTATTCAACCAACTTTTGCCGCTACTCAGTATGGCTATATTCAAATCGATCCAAAAGATCGCGGGAATTACCTACAAAATGTAGTTAAAGTGCTTTCTTTCAAGGAAAAACCGGATAAAGAGACTGCCGAAAAATTTCTAAATAGTGGCAATTATTTGTGGAATTTTGGAGCTTTTTCTTTTTGTTTTGTTCGACTCAAAAAAATTATTTCGAACTTATACCCAGACATTCTTCCAGTTGTGGAAAATATCCAAAAAATAGGTAAAATAGAGCTGGAGGATTTTCGACAACTGCCGAAAATTACTTTTGACTATGCTGTTTTAGAAAAAGTTAAAAATCTTGGGGTTATAGGTATTGACTTTGAAGTGTGGGAAGATATTGGCACTTGGGAGACTTTGTCAAATTATCTACCTGAAGTGGGTAGCCACGATCATCATATTCAGTTTGCTGGACATGGAAACAAAGTCAAAACAATTTATCCAAATAAAAAAATTGCTTTTGTGGGCGTATCCAACCTGCTTTTTGTAGAAACAGAGGAAGGTATTTTGATAGCTGACCCAACTTACACTAGTGAAATTCGTAAGGTAACCGAATGGTCGGAAAGTTTAGCTACTAAAAATGTAAAAACCATAACTGAAGAAAAATAAAATCTTTATTCTTTATTAAGTTTGCACAAATCAAATCAAATCAAATCAACAAGGAAATAAATAAATCCCTCCGGTTATTTTTTGTTTTCAGGATAATTTATTTTCAGCTTTATCTCGATAAATTTTTCGACATAAATGGAAAAAATTTGATATGTTATTACAACTTACTAGTTTGTATTATATTATCATATATTATCAGATAAGTATTCGAAGAATAAATCAGTAAGGGTTTGAAGAAACAAGATTTGGAACAAAAGCAATTCCAGAGGTTAGAGGAGGAACTCTTGATAAGGCTAAATTACTTTTAAGTTAAATTTTAATGACCCTACTGGTAGTTCGGTTATTTACTTTAGAGTTATTGCTTGCTATAAAAAATCCTGAAAATAACCTCAGAAGGAGAGCGCTCCTCTAAGTAAAAAAAGCTGGATCAAGCTGGGGCTCAGATTGAATTTAAAGTTAAGAACGAAAAAAGGAAAGACAATAACTACTTTTCAATAGTGGTGATCATCACGATAAATAAAAACAATAGTCGTCTATTCAAAAAATGAAATTTCTAGATTAGATCTCCAAAAAAAGACTATACCGTAATTATCAACGAAATTGTAAATAAAACCAGAATTCATTTAAACGGTTTAAAAAATAATTCCAACAGTGCCCATCAGACAGGTGGAAATACTGAGAAAGCTAAGAAAAAGAAAAAAGCTTAATAATTTTACTAAAATTTACAACTTTTTGTGTTTATCTTAATAGTTTTATTTGTTGCCCATTTTTTAAGTCTTTAAGAGTCAAAACTGTTCTTGTTTTTCAATTGCTTTTGAAGCACTAGACTGTCTAAAAAGTTAGTCTGAAAAAGGCTTTTTGGCTATGACTTCGCAAAATCTAAAAACATTTTTAGGTTGATTTTTAGTTTATCTAGACTGCAAGCTAGCTTATTGTTTTTTGGATTAATTTTTGCTTGACAGTAGTTTTTTTTTGTTTCTTACTACTAGTCCAAGTAGTTTAGCAACTCTTATAACCACTATATATAGTGGATAATGTCGCTAGCTTGCACAATTCGAAGCTGTTCTTGTTTTTGCTTGGGTTTTTTATTTTATTCAAAACTTGAAAATTTGCTATGTCTAGTTCAAATATTACTATCACACAAGACATTCTACCTACAAGTGCTAGTAGTCAGGACTTACTAGCTTTTGATACTACACTTACGAGATCTCAACCTAATTTGTTAGTGCAAAAGCGGGATGGTTCGTATGATGTTTTTAATATTAAGAAAATTGAAAATGCTATTTTTCGAGCAATGCAAGCACAGGGGAATGGGACTATAGAAGATGCTCGAGAAATTAGTAAGAGGGTGTTTGAGGTCATCAGACAACAGTTTTTTGAAGCCAAATTACAAAAACAAGAGTTTTCCCCAACTGTAGAGCAAATTCAGGATTTGGTAGAAAATGAGTTGATGTCTAGCAATTTTCATGATGTTGCTAAAGCCTACATTTTATACCGAGCAGAAAGAGCCAAGCTGAGACAAAAAAGTCTGTTCAAACGAAGAGTCAACCTAAAACCATATGAATACCCTGATCTCTATGAATATACAAATGCTATTCGTCACTCCTACTGGATTCATACAGAGTTTAACTATACTAGTGATGTTCAAGATTTTAAAGTTAATATAAATGATGTTGAGAGAAGTGCGATCAAAAATGCGATGATTGCGATTGCTCAAATTGAGGTTGCCGTTAAAACTTTTTGGGGTGATTTATACAAAAAAATGCCGAAACCAGAACTAGCGGCAGTTGGTTTTACTTTTGCAGAAAGCGAGGTTCGCCATATGGATGCTTATTCTCATTTATTAGAAATTTTGGGACTTAACGAAGAATTTGCTAAAATTAAAGATATACCAGCCTTGATGAAAAGAGTTAATTATTTGGATTCCGCTATTCAACGATCTCGCAGTGAAGATAATCAAGAATATGCTCGCTCCATAGCTTTATTTTCTTTGTTTATCGAACATGTTTCTCTGTTTTCACAATTTTTGATCATAATGTCGTTTAATAAGTATCGCAATTTATTTAAAGGTATTTCTAATGCCATTGAAGCCACTTCTAAAGAAGAGCAAATCCATGGTTTGTTTGGTATTGATTTGATTAAAGTAATTCGCCAAGAAAAACCAGAGTGGTTTGGTAAAGAATTTGAGAGTCTTATCGTAGATACTTGTAATGAAGCTTTTGAAACGGAAAAACAAGTAGTTGACTGGATTTTAGAAGCTGGAGAATTGGACTTTTTACCGAAAATAATCATTTTGGAATTTATCAAAAACAGATTTAACAATTCACTTGTCAATATTGGCTTACCAAAATTGTTTGAAGTAGATGAGGCTTTGGTAGAACAGACAGACTGGTTTGATCAGGAGATTATAGCTAGCAAACATGTCGATTTCTTTGTAAAACGATCGATTAATTATAGCAAGCATATTCAGAGTGTAACCGCAGATGACCTGTTTTAAAAATTATATTTAAATATTTTCGTAAATTTTTAAAAAACTCTAGCTTTTTTAATAGAAATTAACTTTTTTATTTTTATAATTATTTCAAATTAAAAATTTCACATTATGCATTGGCTAACAGATTATTCTCGAGCTTTTTTAGCAAAAGGTTATTTAGCATCCGGAGTGAGTGCTGAGGAAAGGTTAGAATATATCGCTAATCATGCTGAAAAAATTTTAAATAAGCCTGGATTTGCTGATAGATTTTTAGGCTATATGAGTAAGGGTTACTATTCCTTGTCATCCCCAATTTGGTCAAATTTTGGTCTTAGGAAAGGTTTGCCGATCAGTTGTTTCTCTTGCTATATTGGAGATGATATGGGGCAAATCTTGTTTGCTCAGGCAGAGGTTGGTATGATGAGTAAATTTGGTGGGGGAACTGCGGGTTATTTTGGTGATCTTCGTCCTCGTGGGGCTCCTATTAAAGACAATGGTTATTCTTCTGGATCTGTGCATTTTATGAGATTATTTGAAACTTTGATCAATGTGGTTAGTCAAGGCTCAGTTAGACGAGGTCATTTTACTCCATATTTACCCGTAGAACATTCAGATATTCAAGAATTTTTGGAAATTGGCACCGAAGGTAACCCAATTCAAGAGATGACATATGCGGTTACAGTTACTGATGATTGGATGGAAGATATGATCTCAGGAAACACGGAAAAAAGAACCATTTGGGCGAAAATTTTACAGCGAAGAATTGAGATTGGCTACCCTTATATAATGTTTGTAGATACAGTTAACCGCAATACTGTTGATGTTTATAAAGACAAAGGATTAAAAATTTTAGCTAGCAATTTGTGTAGCGAAGTAGTTTTACCAACTAACGAAGAGTGGTCGTTTGTTTGTGATTTATCCTCAATGAATCTTTTGTATTATGATGAATGGAAAAATACTGATGCCGTTGAGGTTATGGTCTACTTTTTGGATGCAGTAATGAGTGAGTTTATCAACCGTTTGGAGGAATATAGAGACAGCACAGACCCTAGACACAAGCAAGTGTTTCATTTTATGCGAAGAGCCTATAATTTTGCAGTGGCTAACCGAGCAATTGGACTGGGGGTTTTGGGTTGGCATTCTTATTTACAATCTAAAATGATTCCTATAGAAAGCAAAGAAGCAGCTAAATTGAATGTAGAAATTTTTAGGTTAATTAGAGATCAAGCTTATGAAGCTTCAGTCAAACTTGCTAAAGAATATGGTGAACCAGAGATTTTAAAAGGTTACGGCAGACGAAATGCCACTCTACTTGCGGTAGCTCCTACTACTTCTTCAGCCTTTATTTTAGGACAAGTTTCTCAAAGCATTGAGCCAATTTGGTCAAATTGTTATGTCAAGGACATCGATAAAATGAAAGTAACAATCAAGAACAAAAAACTGGAAGAAGTGCTTGAGCAAAAAGGTAAAAATACCAAGGAAGTTTGGAACAGTATTCGTGATAACGATGGTTCGGTACAACATCTAAATTTTTTGAGTGAGCATGAAAAAGAGGTCTTTAAAACCTTCCAAGAAATTAACCAAAGAGTATTGATTGAGCAAGCGGCAATTCGACAAGAGTTTATCGATCAAAGTCAGTCGCTCAATTTAGCCATCAACCCAAAAATCAAAATCAAAGATCTCAACGAGCTTTATATTTATGCTTGGAGACTGGGAATTAAAACTTTATACTACCAGCATAGTGTTAATGCCGCTCAAGAATTTGGTAGAATGAAAGTTAAAGAAGCTAATTGTGTGGCTTGTGAAGCCTAAAATGTACTGCTATATGATTTCATTTAACATATGATTTCATTTAACCAAAAAATCCAAAAATTTGTTCTAGATGCTAGCTCAAAAGCTTTAGCTACCACCGGAGTAAATGGTCTAAATGTGGTTCCAGTTTCTACAATTCAAATCAAGGACGGTAAGATTTGGCTTTTTGATTATTTTATGGAAAAAACTGCTCAAAACATAAAGTGTAATAACAATAACAACAAAGTTTCTTTAGTTTGTTGGAGTGGTTTGCAGGGTTTTCAATTGAAAGGCGTGGCTAGCTATTTCGACTCTGGAGCAGATTTTGAAAACGCTAAAGGGTATGTAAAACAAATTCATCCGGATAGAAAGTTGAAAGGTTTGGTAATTTTAGATGTGATTGAAGTATTTGAAGTCTCTATAAAGTAATTAATTTTTTAAGTTTTTTCTATGGAATAAGGTAAAAAGTTTTTAAAATTTCGTCCATTTCTTTCAATACTGTTTGAAGTTCAGGAGAATCTAATCGCAGGGGTTTTTGATTTTCTTCTGGAAGTTCGCTAAAGGGTAGATTGCTTTCGTAATAATAAGTTACTACAATATAATTACCATTATCGTTTCGAATATAATTTTCGTTAAATAGAGTTGGACTAATAGAGAACATAGTATCGATAGGATCAAAATCCGGATTTCCGGTATAATTGACTATGGTCGAGCCTATCCAAATATCCACCACTTCTGGGGTACTTACTCCTGGAATTATCTTAGATACACAATCACTTTTTGCAGTAAAATCTATTCTACCTATTTTTGAGGTTATAGGCACAACGGTGCTATAGTTAGAACTACAAGCTCCTGCAAAAGGGTCTCCCGGCAATCCCCCTCCAGTGAATAAGGCATTTGTTGAAATGTTTATGATAAATCCGTCCTTTTTTAAACTGATATTCGAGCAACCTTCCTCAAAACATTCATTTCTTTGAATATTCCATCCAGAAGGAACGACTACTTTAAATTGTTTTTCTTCAATCCTTCTTTGAATGTTGGTCGGTTGTTGTTCTGGAGGTACAGCTACAGAAAAGTCCGGATTTCGACCAGATAGTGGGGTGTCGGGAGTTAGATTTTCATTTTTGATTCCAGAATAGAATATTAAAAGAATCGCTACCGCAAGTAATATAACAATAACAGAAACGACGATAATTAATTTTTTTTTACCAGACATAATCAATAATTAAAATAATTGATTTTTCAAATTAAGTTAGTTGAAGATGAGCAGGGAACAGGTTGAAAATCAGGAGTTTTAGAAATAGTTTCAATATATAAAATTCCTGTTGTTGCCATAGGATAGCCAGTTATATTTTTACCGTCGGCACTTAATTTTACCTCCATTAGACGACTACTTCCCCATACATTCCTGTTCTCATATTGCCAGGGATCATTTAATAGTAAAGATCTGTCAGATCCTCTATAGCCTACAATAGTCATAATATGAGAACTACCTGATGAAAAAGCAACCGATATAAACAAGGGCAGTCCAGAATTTATTTGATCTCTAATAGCATCAAAATCTGCTGTTTGCATTCTATGACTAATAGTTAAATCAAAATATTTCAAAAATTCATCCCTACCAGCGTGATCACTCATCCTGCACTCCTGACTACCTGTGGTTATACCAAAAGCGCCTTTACACGATCGACCTGATGTTTTGTTATATAAAGCACTTCTTTTATTATCAGCCATATTAACAACTTGATAATTGTCATTTCGCCACATGTACGTGTACAAGCAATAATCGTTTTGATCTCCTGTAAAATTGCTCAGTTTTTGACTATCCAAGCAAGGAAAAGTCCCCGGCCTAGCTGCTTCTACTATCATAACTGCAGAAGCGGCTCCGCAAGAGTTGTTTTTATAAGGACTAGGAGCATCTTCTCCATTTGGTTTTTTGTTTTGGCTGATATATGGTGTATATCTTAACTTAACAAAACCGTTTCTATTGTCTACAACAGCACTATTCTCACCGCAGCTAAGACTTGATCCATTTTGATTAGGTAATTCATCTCTGTTACTTGGCACTTGAGGGTTTATACAACCTAAAAAATCCGCGTCTCTCAACCCATTACCTTCTTCGTCAATAAACTCATGACAAAGTTGGCAGTCAACATAATCAGACTTGCATTTGGTAACACACTGTCTAAGACTATTTCCTTCTCTAGAGAATTTACAATTTTGAATACAGGCAGCAAAACCTGGGCAACCTCTTAAATTTGGAGTAACATCGATTAAGTTTGCTCTTTCTCCCAAATTCATTTCTTGAATGAAACTAAAAGTGAGTAATCTGGATAAAGGGTTTATAGCTCCTAAGATAGTTACAGGCATACCGATTAACACAATACCTACAATAAGATCGTTAATTGATTCTTTAAAGATTTGGTATACACTAGCTTTACTGCTATCAAAAAAGCTAAAGTTAATAAGAAACAGGTAACCTATTTTAGCAAAAAAATAGACAATACCAATAAGCAACGCATAACCAGTTATTTGAGAAATACACTCCAAAAAAGCGGCTGTGCCAGTATCTGCAAATTCGCAGGCAGTAAATGTACCAGTGAAGATATTGTTACTTTGTTGGCTTTCGGCATTAACTTCAATAGAAGTGATCGATGCGACGATACTTAAAAATATTTGTACAACACAAAAAATAACAAAACTGATAGTAGTAATTTTACTCAGAAATCTATTTATTCTTGCTAAAAAATTTTTTTTCATATTAGATACTCCTTCTTTAAGTTAGAAGTAAATAGATAACTTCAACAATTGACTTCCATAGTATACCAAATTTTATTATAAAAGGCAAATTATTTTTTAAATTTTTTGATAATAAAATATGGAAACTTCACAGTCGCAACTAAATAACTCGATTCAAGTCTTTAAAACTAGTAAGATTATTTTTCTTGGCGACATTCTTTTGATGCCAATTCTGATTGGTTTTTACACTTTTATTCGCAATTTAATATACTATTATTCAGAAACCATAACCACTACTCCGGATTCTTTGGAAATGAAAAGAGGAATCTTAGTAGTAGAAAAAATTGAGGTACCATATTCCAAAGTTAATTCGATACATATCAAACAAAGTATTTTAGGAAGGATTTTTAATTTTGGTACAGTTATCATTAGTACTGGCAATGACACAACTGGAATTGTGTTTAGAAATATACACTCACCAAACGAACTTAAACAAAGAGTTAATTTTAGTTCTCATAGTTTCAATCTTAATTGAGATTGAACAGTACTTACTTATATTCACGATTTTATAAAGCTTTGAAAAAGTCAAACTTATCAGGGTTTTTGATCCTAAAAAATCATAGCAAATTACAACACGTAACAATTAAATGCTTAAACTTGTTCAAATTCTCATTTTCATTTTAGCAATTTTGTTGCCCATTCAGAATATGCTTGTGGGATTGCTGGTTTTTCGTTTACAGTTACCTGAATGGATAAGCCTTTGGAAAGAGGGAGTGGTAGCAGCTTTATTGATCTATTTTTTGTCCGATTTAGTCATAAAACTCAAACACTCAAATTATAAATTTAATTTAACTACAAAATTACCTTTAGTTTTAGTTTTGTTATCAACTTTGATTATTTTGGTGAGTAGTTTTGTTTTTAATGATAAATCATTAATTCACTTTATTTGGGGTTTTAGATTTGAATTGTGGTGGTTGTGGTTTTTTGGGGTAGTGGCTACTTGGCTTAGGTTTGTGGACACAAAGAAAGTTGCCCTCGAATTTTTACCAAAATTTTTACTATCAATTTATCTAGGATTTTTTCTAAGTGCCGTCGTTGCTATCGCCAGTATTTTTTTTGGTCAGCCGCTGGTATCATCACTGTGGTTAGGTACTGAAGAACAGTCTCAAATTGTGCATATAGCTCCGAAGTGTCATTTAATTGATTATGGAATTAATACTTGTCGTCTGTCAGGAGCTTTTGGTACCCCAAATCATTTAGTAGCTTACTTGCTTTTGGTTTTACCAATTTTTTTGGTTAATATCATTTACACCACTAATAAACGAGATTTATTAAAAGAGACTATTGAGTTATCAAAAAATTTGAATTCACACGATAAAACTAGTTTTTTTAAAATAGCTAAATTTTGGTTTGAGATATTAGCAGTTGTACTGATTGTTTTATTCATTTTATTGTCTTACTCTAGATTTGCTTGGCTGGGATTAGCTGTGTTTATTGGATTTGCTTTAATTTTATTGGCTCGTCGTTGGTTACCCGAAGTAAGTTGGTCCAACTGGGTCGTCAAAACAAGTTGGTTTTTAATTTTATTAATTCCTTTGTTTATAGCTATAATTGCGGTCAATCTAAACACTGAGACAATCAATGCTTTACCATTACCTGAAGGTTTACTTAAACCGTCCTCCACAAGTTTGCATGCAAGGCATACTGCGGCGGCAGTGCAAATTATTTTAAATAATCCTGATAAATTGTTGATTGGCTGGGGCCTACCTTCAGCTGGTTCTGCTGCTAAAGAGGAATATATCGATCACTACGAAAACAAAATGATTATGTCTAATTTAGAAATTGCTTACTTAAACGGCATTTTACCAGACCGTTTGGCAGTTCCTGAAAACTGGTTTTTACAACTGATTCTTAACGGAGGTTTGATTTATTTTTTATTTTATTCTATGTTGGTTTTGTTGCCGCTTCGTGGGTTGTGGCAAAGTATCGTTGGTTTTGAGATGAATAAAGAAGTCAATTTTTCCAAAATATTTTTCGGATTAGGTTTTTTTGGGGTAATTTTGGGTAATTTACTTTTGCACGTTTGGGAGAATCAAACTGTAGCTCTTTATTGGACTTTATCTTGGTTGTGTTTTGTGCTAATCTGTAGTAAAAATTTTTCTCAAAATTTACAGAAGTGATTATAAGGCTGGTTGTTAGTTGTAATTTTATTTAAATTTTTTGGTAATTTTGTTTAAATGGGCTTGATTATTACTTGACAACCACAATCTTTTTAAAAATCAACTACTTATTGTTTGGGGCAACCAAAACAAGTTTTTTGGTTTTTCCCCATCTTAAAAGAAAATTTAAACAAACTGCGATTTTTAGATTGCCAACATAGCTCAGTAGGTAGAGCACATCCATGGTAAGGATGAGGTCGCCGGTTCGATCCCGGTTGTTGGCTCCATCAAATTACTGAAGTTAAGTAACCACTTCAACTTGTTGTTATATTTAATTGTAACGAACTAGATGATGACTTATGGAGAAACTTAATTTGAGTTTTGTTTAAAACAAGATAAACTAGAACACTTAAAATCACGAAGTTTCAATTCCTTACAAAGGTAACTGTTAAGGTTTCTTAGGCTTCCTGGGTAAAATAGCTATTATCTTTGGTTTGACATTACATATTTTTTGAAAAAGTCCTAACTTGATGATTCTACAGCTAAATAATTGGAGATGTTTTGATTCTCTGACTATAAACTTACCTCAGGATGCTTTTATTATTATAGATCAAAATGGCAGCGGCAAGACGAGTATTTTGTCTGCACTTTACAGTCTTTTAACCGGAGCACCTTTCCCCAATACAAAATTTACCCATTCATTAAAGTTTCAAAAAGATTATTTTGGTTTGCAAGTTCAAAACTACTCTGATCAGTGGTTTCTTAACGGGAAAATTAGTCCAAGTGGTAGGTTGACTATAAAATTTGAACACCCAGAGTTTGTGAAACTCAACTTCTTAAAAAACAATCAAGCTAAAGTATCTTTAGATGATTTACAGATATTTACGTATCTACCTACCGACAACACTTGGTTATTTGAAAATCGTACTCAAAAATTAAAAATTTTGGACGATTTGTTGTCGCAAATATACGGTAAACCATACACGGAAGCTCTCAAAAAACTACAACAGGCTTGCACACAAAAGCTATCCTTGATTAAGAACTCCAAACAGAAAGAAATTCCTGTTGATTATACTTTGTATCTAACTTTTAGTGAGTTAATTTTTGCTCAATCGCAAATTTTGTGGAATTTTAGAGCAAAATTTTTTGCTTTTTGGCAAAATCACTTATTTGAGTTTGTAAGTTGGATAGACAGCAAATTTAAAAATTGGCAAATAGTTTGGCAAATTACGGACTCTTTAAGTCAAAGACAAAAACAATCGACTCTAACACAGAACGCTAAGCCGGATTGGCAGCAGTTTTATAGAACAGAGGTTGTCGCTGAAAAAATTTTGTATGGAGCAAGTAGAGATGATTTTAGCTTAAAATGTAACGGGTTAGATTGTCAATCCGTGTTGTCAAGAGGAGAAATGAGAAGTTTGGTTTTATTTATCAAAAATTTAGCATCAACTCTAGCCCCAAAACCTTATTTGATTTGGTTGGTAGATGATATTTTTAATGAACTAGACTCTCAAAGAGAGCAAATAGTGTTTCAAAATATTCTACAAAAAGCAAATTGGTTTGTGTCCACTTCCACCAAAAAACTTGATTATTTATCAGTGTCTCATTATTCGGTGAATAGCTTAATAGATTCAAAAAAAATTCCTCGCGCTTTCCGAGCAAAAGTGTGAGATCCTGAACCTACTGTCATTTAGTAGATAGACTAGATATTGAGTATACCACCCAGGATACTGTCAAGACTAATATTCACGTGGCTATCAGTCATCCGGTCTCTTCGTTCAACTTGTTGTAGACTGTAAAGAGGTCGGTTTAAGCTATTTATTTAGGAACAACGCGCCTAGAAGGTTTAAAAACCGCCCAGAATAGGTACAGACACTACCATCAGAACTAACACATAAATTGTTGCATTACTATCACCTTTTTTCTTTTTGGAATCTGTAAAAACCAGCATCTACCCTAGTTCAATCAGGCGAACGGTTTAGGGAATTTATCCATTAGGAGTGCAACCAAACTGTACCCTCTGTCAGAAGCAACAGTATACTTTTATTCTTTAAAATATTTGAGTGGCTTAAAAAATAGCATATATCCTCGCAAAGCAAAATTATTCATCGTTATCTTTAACTTCAAACTTAATTAAAAAATTAAAACT
>CAKZLR010000039.1 GCA_937127165.1 uncultured Candidatus Peregrinibacteria bacterium | reverse complement strand
AAAAATAAAAAAAAAAAAAAAAAAAAAAAAAAAAAAAAAAAAAAAAAATAAAAAATAAAAAAATAATAAAAAAAAATAATAAAAAAAATAAAAAAAAATAAAAAATAAAAAAATAAAAAAATTAGACAGTATTAGACAGTATAAATTTATATAGTAGGATGAACATAAATCTGTGTAGACAAAAATTATTTTACCAAAATAGTTTTTTGTGACTACTACACTATACTACACTGTAATTAAAATTAAGTTTAAGCTTGCATTTTACACTTATTTGGTAAATTAAATAATAAGTTATGTCTATTTTTTGTGTTGTGAATTAGTTAATAACTAGTTAATAAAAGCAAAATTATATCAATAGAGTTGACAATTTGTTCTTAAAAAGATTTTCTCCCTTACCCTGATAAGGTAAATAAACTTTTAAAATTAAAAAAATTAAAAAAAATTAAAAATGCCAACTAAAATAAAAGAAGACAAAAATAACCAAAATGTGCCAATCCTATACGAAAAAATAACTAAGAAAAAAATAGGGCTTTCTCCTAGTGCTTGGGTAGTTTTTCAAGACTATATAAAAAGAAATTTAGGAAAAGAAAAAGTTATAAACAATGATATAATTTGGTTCGGAATTGCTGTTGGTTGTATAATTGGAGTAATTTATTTTGTATTTGGTGGGTTACAACCATTAATTTTGAGAAATTACATCAATAATGCCAAACAAAATATTAACGAAGTCGGACAAACTTTTGTAAATCAAGTCAATGGTTTAAGTATCCTACAGGAAAATGTGGTAAAGAACACAACTTACAACTTGTTAGCCGACTGCTCTGAAGCGCAAAAGTATACCACTTTAGTACAAGATCTACAAAACCTTGAGAATGTTGAAAGATCTTTATTTGCTAATCCAAAATTTAAAGAAATCCCTAAATTTAAAGGTTTTGGTGAACGATCGATAAGGCTTGAGTATGCCCAGTTTTTTGATTATTACACAGTTAGTTTAGAAAATTTGAAAAACACTGTTCTAGAAGATTCTAAAGATTTGATCTTATTCGCTAATTACCGAAACTTCTTAATTGAAGGGTGTATGATGATTTCAAAGGATTCTTCCCGAACTCAAAGAATCATAGATTTTTGTGTAGAATTACCAAACAAATCCAAAGAATATCACACGAACCATAACCCCTCTTTTTGGTCTGATTTACAACCATTAATTGAAGAAAATCAGAGCATATGTAACCGTATAGTTGAAGGTCGGGTTAATTTTTTGGAATGGCAAATTTCTTGGTTATCAAGTTATGGTAAACTAACAGCTTTTGTTCCAAATATTCAAAAAAATGTTTCTATTTTGGAGAATGCTGTGATTGATATGCAAAAGGAATCTCTTAGATACAAGAATGAATTAAATCGTATATACGAAAGAAAGACAAGTTTTTTAGGCATGTGGTATCTTTTAGAGTTCTAAGATTTACGAGGCTCGAAAGTTTCTTACGAATCACGAATAGACTGCCTTGAAAATTATACATAGTTATCTGTTGATTTAGTCAGTTTGATTTTCTAACCACCTTTCACAATCTATAGCAGCTTTACAACCACTACCAGCTGCTGTGATTGCTTGACGGTAGATTTTGTCTTCAATATCTCCAGCAATAAAAATCCCTTCAACTTGGCTCATTGTTCTATGTTTAGGAATTAGATAACCATCCGAGTCTGTCTCTAATAGGTCTTGAACAAACTTACTATTAGGAGTGTGCCCAATGGCTACAAATACACCATCTAAATTTAATTCTGTAATTTCACCCGTCTTTAAATTTTCTAGTTTTACTCCCTCCACTTTATCCACACCTAAAAATTCAATTATTCTCTGGTTTAATAAAAATTCTATTTTTGGGTTGTTTTTAGCTCTTTGAAGCATTATCTTGGAGGCTTTAAACTCATCTCGTCTGTGGATTAAATAGACTTTTTCAGCAAACTTGGTTAAAAAATTAGATTCTTCCATAGCACTATCACCGCCTCCAACTACAGCCACAATCTTATCTCTGTAAAAAAAACCATCACAAGTGGCACAACTATGGTATCCCCGACCTATGAACCTTTCTTCTCCGGGTAAGCCTAAATATTTAGCACTTGATCCCGAAGCGATGATAACCGCATCAAAAGAATCTTCGCTAGTAGATGTTTGAATTATGAATCTTGGTTTTTTGTTAGAATCTTTGTAAAGTTTTTCTACTTGTTCTATTTTAATTTTTGCCCCAAATTTTTCAGCTTGTTTTTGCATATTATCCATTAAATCACTACCCATTATACCATCAGGAAAACCGGGAAAATTTTCTACTTCAGTGGTGGTAGTGAGTTGCCCTCCGGGTTGCATCCCTGTATAGACAGTAGTGTGAAGTTGAGCTCTAGAGGTATAAATTGCCGCAGTCAAGCCAGCTGGTCCGGACCCAATGATAGCTACTTTTTTAGTATTAGACATAAAAAACTATCCAACTTTTAAAGTTGGAACAACGTTTTTATAAAAAAATTAAAATTGACAAGTATGCGGATTAATTTAGAAAAGACTTTTTCAGATAGATATTACCTATAAGTAAATTAAACATATAAGTAACATATAAGTAAATTAAATATAAGTTCAACAAGCTAAGTGTTTCTGTTATTTTTAAAAACTGATTTAATAGCTAGCTTTTGAAAATTAAAATTTTTTTAAACTAACACCATAAAAAGACTAAATTCGTTATATTTAAGCTTAAAATCTAGGTTTTGAAAAGAATTAATTTTCTACGGTTAATAATTGAAACTTGTAATCAAAGACTTTTGGGTTATGTTGGACAATTTAAGTATTTAGACATGAAAATCTTATTCATCTCCTTTAAAGTTTCAATCGACTCTTCCCAAAGTTTGGTATTGTTAGGATATTTGACTAGATTGCTAGCAACGTAATCGGTAGCAATTGCAAAAACATAATCTAAATAAACATCTCTACCTGTAAGTTTGGT
>CAKZLR010000038.1 GCA_937127165.1 uncultured Candidatus Peregrinibacteria bacterium | reverse complement strand
TATCTAATTTTACTACCCCTCAAAATAATCCAGAAAAAGTTCAAGCTAAATTTTTTATAAATAGTAATTCCTTTATTCAGACTAATAAAATAGCTCAAGTATCGGTAGGTAATCCTAGAACCGTTTATCAACCAGAGTTTTTGCACATTTGTTATACTTTAAACTTAGGTAAAAACCAGATTGCTGTGGTATCTACAGATAGATATCGAATGGCTAAGATGCTTGTAGATGTGCGAGTTGAAGAAGTTGTGGAAGACTTAAAGCTAAGTCAAAGAAATTACCTTATTAATCCCAAAAGTCTAAATATTACTGCTAGTATGGTTAATTCATCTTCTGAAATAGAAATGACTTTTGAGAGTGAATTATTGTGGGTGAGAATTGAAGAAAGCCAGTTAGCTATAAGATATGGAGAAGGTATTTATCCAGACTACGATAAAATACTGCCTCAAAGTTTTGCTTGCAGTTTTATGATAAACACAAAAGAAGCTCTAGATGCTTTAAGGCAGGTCTTTTATTTAGCAAAAATGAATACTAACAATAAATCTGTAACTTTACATGTTGAACCAGCTAAAAATCAAATGATATTATCAACTACCACTAGCGACGGTTATTCTAGCGAGAGTACTATCAACATAATAAACTATGAAGGAAATCAAGAAAGTTGGACTCAGTCCTTTAATTCAGAATATTTAATTGACTATATTTCAAATGTCTCAACTGAACGAATTTTATGGGAATCTAATCCTTTAAAACCTTCTTTGTTATCACCAGAAAATCAAAAATCTCAACAAATATATTTAGTCAGTGGATTAAGATAAAAAACAGCTTGTTATCCAAGTTTACCTTTAGTTATAGTCTTATAAAAACGAGATAAACGAGATAATATTAGCTAACTTTATCGACATTCTGAAAAATTGTAGATTTTTAAAATTTCTTAATCTTAGAATCAGAACATAAAACCTCAATAGCAATTCCAAAATATTGATTTAAACAGACAATTCCTCTAACCTGGAAAAAGTTTAAGAAACATACCAAAAATCTCTAACTCAAAGATTTATGAAAAGATAAACTATAAAAAACGTTGTTATTTTGGAACACTTAACGATTCCACAATCTTTCTAAAAGATTCTATGTCTCTAATGGCGATCTCAGATAATGATTTTCTGTTCAACCTATTACCAGCTTTTTTTAGCTGATCCATAAATCTACTGTAACTTATAGTTGAACCAATTTGATCTAAAGCACCATTTATCCTAGCAATCCAAAGTCTTCTAAGTTCTCTTTTTCTTAATTTACGACTTTTGTAAGCATTTTTTTCAGCATGCAATAGCCTCTCCTTAGCTGCTCTAAAGTTAGTTTTGGCTCTGCCTAAATAACCTTTAGCTCTAGCTAAAAGATACTTTCTTCGTTTATGTGCAATTGTACCTCTTTTGATTCTGGACATAGTCTAGTTACTAGTTAAATCAGCTTTAAAGAGCTTTAATAAATTTATCATGAGCATTACTCAAAGTAGTTTTTCTTCTCGCTCGAAGAACTCTTTCCCTAGATTTTTTAATCATTCTATGAGCAACATTAACTCTCTTGGAGAGAAGTTTAGGTTTTTTACCACCCGTTTTCTGAATTCTTTTAGTCAAACCGCCGTGAGATTTCGCTCTCATTTTTTTTAGAGCCATACCTTATTTATATTTAGTTTCTACAAATAATGTGTGAGAATTTGTTTTTGGATTATATTTTTTTAACTTTAATTGCGAAACAGCACCTTTCGCTTTACCACCACCTTTAGATTTGTTTTTGATATATCTATAAACAACCTTCTTACCATCTGGTGTGGTAGTTGTAGAAACGAGCAAAATCTTATTTTTCTGCCAAGCCATAATCCAAATTAGATTAATTAACAACAGGTTGTCTAACTTGTTTTTGATTATTTTTCTCTTTTTGTGTGGTGGTAATCGTTAAATTAACCTTATTAACCCCCTCATTGTAGGCATCAGACAAAACTTCCATGATAAACTTTAAACAGTTGATAGAAGAAGTATTACACACAATTGTGTATTGTAAATCCTCAGGCAAAACATCGACATTTGTGTTCGTAATTGCTATAACCGGAATTTTCATTGCTTCAGCTTCTCTTATGGCGACCGGATTATCTTTAGCATCAAGAACTATAACAGCCGACGGCTTATTATTTTTAAGTACTGTTAAACCATTAAAAAATCTCTCAAGTTTAACTAGTTTTCTATTCAAAGCCAATTGCTCATTACGACTAAGACGACTAAAAAAATCTTTATCCTTAACCATGTTTTTGGTTTTATCAAGAGTCTTTAAAGTTTTGCGAATGGTCGACCAATTAGTTAAAGTCCCCCCAAGCCATCTATGGTTTACATATGCTGCTTGATTATTAGGAACTCTAGAAACAAAATCTTCCACAATATTTTTTGTATGTACAGAAGTTCCTACGACCAGTAATTGACCTTTTTTTTGACCAATTTTTTCTAATAATTTAGCACTTCTCTCTAAAGAGGCTTTAGTTTCCACTAGATCAATTACAGAAAGACCTTTATTAACACCATAAACTTTTTTCTTCAATTTAGGATTTAAAGCAGATTTTCTATTCCCCCGGTGAGTACCTAAAGAAAAAAGGTGCATCAAACTAATTTGTTCAACTCTTATAGACATTGCAGAAAATTCTGATTTTAAATTCCTTTATTATTCTAATTGTACTGTAGCCCCAGCTTCAACCAGCTCTTTTTTATATTTTTCTGCATCTTCCTTACTAACATTTTCCAAAAGTACAAAGGGAGCTGATTCAACTTTTGTTTTAGCATCTGCTAGACCGATATTTAGTATATTCTTAACAACTTTAATAACTGGAATTTTTTTATCAGCTGGTACTTCTGTAATTTTAACGTTAAATGAAGTTTTTTCTTCGGTGGGGGCGCTTGCAGTACCAACATCCCCAGCAGGAACAGTAGCAGCTACAGCAACAGGAGCAGCAGCAGAAACGCCAAAAGTTTCTTCAATTGCTTTTACTAATTCTGAAGCTTCCATTAAAGAAAGTTCTTGTAACTGCTTAATAATATCATCAACTTTAGACATAAAAACACAAGTTAACCTTACTTAGGATAAAAAACAAAAGTTCGTTTTTACCACGAATCTAGCTCGACCAAAAAGAATAAGATTTTTGGTTTTGTCAAGAGAGTATTGTTTCCCGCCTGAAATTCTAAAATTTTCTGTAAATTCTCAACTTTCACTAATCACTAATACAAACTTATCAAAGTTACAAAAAATTAAGATTTAATTAGAGACTCTATTTTTCTAAGAGGGAAAATTATTCATCATGATAAATATAATAATGGATTTTGTTTGACACCATTTTGAATAACCTCAAAATGCAGATGAGTACCTGTACACCAACCAGTACAGCCCATTCTACCAATAGAAGCTCCTTGTTTCACAAAGTCACCGGGTTCAACATATATTTCGGACAAGTGAGCATAAAGAGTTTTCAAACCGTTCCCATGATCTATAACAACAGCTAAACCATAACCTACGACTGTATATCTATAAACAGCTGATACAACACCATCTTTAGCCGCAAAAATAGGGGGTTCTGAAGGATCAGCAAAATCACAAGCAATATGACCCGGTTGAACACATCTAGAAATTATAAAGTTTCCAGATACTGGCCAAATCAACCCCTCACTACGAGCTTGGTCAACAGTGACGCCTCTATAAGTATTGCCAAAACTAGAAATAGATCTTCTTTTTCTTTCCTCTTCTGCTTTTCTAAGGTTCTCTTTTCTTTCTTCTTCCTGTTTATTAGCCAATTCTATTTTGGTAAAATCTTCACTAGGTATTAAAACAAGCGATCCTTTTTCGAAATGTTGTTTTTCCCGATTTATTATGTTTATGTTTCTTTGTATTATTTCGTCTTTATTAATAGCATATAAATTTGATAAATATTCAGCTGTAACCACATCCTCTGTTTTATATATGTAACTGTCAAACCATGGTAAAAAGAGTTTATTACCAACTTCTGGCTCTTTACCATCTGCTATACGGTTATTAAATCGAACCGTGGTTGGTTTCAAGCCATAAAAAGCGGCGATTTGAGAAACAGTTTCTCCTTCCTTTACTGTATGTTCAAAAATCACTTTTATATCTTTTTGTTCTTTATTTGTGGATAAAGAAGTTGTGGATAACCGAGCAATATCTGACTCTGAAATATCACTATCATTGGTAAACTGGGCAATAACTACACTCTGGCTATCAACAAACTTAGAAAGACTACTATTTGTCCTAACCGAATTAGTTGATTGAATAATGTTAGCTTGACCGGCAAAAAAGAGGCCAAACAAACATACCAAAACAAAAGTTGCAAGGTAAAATTTTTGAACTATAGACAAAACTTCTTTCAATAAAGCAATCAATTTATCCAAATAAACCTTAGACTCAATTTTGAGACTTAACCACCAAAGCTCCCTATTTTTTTGAATAGCAAATGTTTCTACCAAAGAATAAAATTTATCTCTTAGATAGTTATATCTCTCTGGCAGGTTCAATACATGGTCATAACCCACCATAAATATCAAATACGATTGATATGTAGCACTATTAATTATTTGTGAAAAAAAACTAAAAGTACAGACAAAAAAAGTCCGACTGCTTAGCAAAAAAGTGATTAAACTTTCCCTAGTTAAAACTATAACCTCAGCTAACTGTTTTTGAGATTTATAAAACGGTAATATATCACCGAAGACACTAGTTCCGCCACCAGATGCAATTAAAACTAATCGGTTAACCCGAGATTCCCTTAAAATAAAGTTAGGCTTATATAGATTTTCTACAAAATTAGCTACTTTAGCTACTTCAGAATATTCGTCACTAACTGTTTGTTTTGCTTGGTTGTTAATTTTACTATTACTATGGCTACTTTTAGATTCTAAGGCAAAGACTTCAATAGAAGTGGACATATCAAGACTGTGAATACCTAAATTCTATTTCCTTTTGTTTACTGCAAACGCTTTTTAGGGCTTAAAAAGCAGAAAGTATTCACTGCCTTCTATTCTACTTCATGTATATATATTTGTCAAGTACATAAATTATTAAAAGTACATAAACTATTAAAAGTCAGTTTTTTCAAAAAACACCAATTTAGACGCCTAAAAACTAAATTATCACTTTTGACCTTAAAAAAAAGAAATAGCCTTAAACATATTTAATTTTATCAAGTTTAATAACTACAAAATTAGATAAAAAATATTTTAGAAACTGAAAAATTTAATATTTCAAGTATTCGAAAAATAAAATTAGCCTCTTATTTATTTATTATATAAAATATTACATATATTATATAAATTATAAATAAACAACTTTTTTTACTTACTGATGTAGATATTTTTTAAAGATTAATTGATATTCGGCTCTTATTAAATAAGAAAGATATCATTTCAAAACTAAACTATATCTACTGTCACCACCCCGGTGTAAACGCCAGGCCTTGTAAAAGGTGGAACATTCACTAAAATTTCTGGTGAAATCACGAACTCACCTCCACCATTTAAATCAAGATTTTGCAACAAAGGTCGAGGTATATTAGCCCCCTCAAAATAACCAGCTTCTGGTAAGATATTATATAAGCCTGATCCAGTGATTACAGTTTGCTGGGAAAACTGGGGATTAATAGAGATTTTATCTGCGGTAATCATGTTATCTCCAGAAGTTAGATGGGTTATTCTAATAGTTGCAGCCCAAGGAACAAAAAATTGTCTACGATCAAAGAAATTTAAACCTTCTAAGGTTGCCGACACAGTTTGTTCTTGGTCGGACACCGTAAGTACACCAAAATTAGTTACTTCTGGAACTCCGCTTACAAAGACTGTCGAGTTAGTAAAACCAAATCTAGTTTTCTCTTGGTTAAAATTATGCTTAATTTCCGACTGGCTCAAAGCTCTATTATAAATTCGAACTACTGCAATATTACCTTCAAAAGCACCGATTCCATCAAGATACGTACCTATCTTGATAACCCCGTCCGAACCTACAACAAGCTCTTGATTGGTCGTTTGGTGTAAAACTCCATTTACAAAAAGTCTAGTCTCATTTGTATTCGATGAGTAAGTTATTGTTGCCATCTGCCACAAATTATTTGGTATAAAAGTAGAGTTAATTGTATTATTAGCATTAACAGTCGCTTGAATAGTCTGTTGGCGAATCTCAAGACTAAGTCGGTTTCCACAAGCATTACCGCCAAAACTCCAATATCCATTACCAAGTTCTCCATAACTACAATTTGTTGTTTGGTCTGGTTGATATAGATTTACCAAGGTTTGTTTATTGTTAGTAATAGCATTACTAGCTCTTCTAAACCAGACTTCAATAGTCAGATCATTAGAAAAATTAGAATTTAAAGTAGTATCAATCATATCATCAACACCATCAAAAGCAAAAGTCTTATACTGGTCATTTACCCACACTGGGTCATTATCTTCCACGAAAAAGTTTTGACCTAAAAAGCCATGTTTATTAGCTCCTGAAAGATCTAACACATCTTGCCCGGTTCCGCTGTAACTACCAGGGTGTCCTGCATCGTAGTACAAATTTAAACCCTACGTATGAATATCAGTAATTACATTTACTCTATTTCCGTTTTGCCAATTTGTTTCACCGCTAACTCTAAATTGTGATTGATAAGAACCAACTTGATTTGGCAAAACTACTCCAGAACAAACTACAAAGTTACCACTGACTGGCAAATTGCAAGTTGTTATTTGTTCATCAGCTACTTTTACTTCCAACGATCCCGTATAATACATAAAATCTGTATCCACAAACAAAGTACAATCTACTGTTTGACCAGCTTTTTTAGGAGTATCACAATACATTAAAGTTATATTGCTATTTTGTAGTGGTAAGACGGTATAATAAGTAAAGCCACCTGCCAAAGTTCGCGCTTGTCCATTTCCGTTGGTAACCACTACATCCTTAGATCCAATTGTGCCTGCAGGAGTAGTGCAAGTAAGTTGGGTAGATGATACCAAAACCACATTAGTACAAGGATTACCGTCAATAGTTACAGAAGGAGGAGTCTCTGCAATTTGCTCTCCTAGTCTGGCAATTCTGTTTCTAGGTGTACCGTTGTATTCGGTAAACCGTCCACCAATCAGAATTTTACCGTCTGGTTGTAAGGCGATAGAAATAACACGATCATTAGCTCCACTTCCTCCTTGATTGAAATTAGTGTCTAGTGAGCCGTCTGGGTTAAGTCTGGCAATTCTGTTTATAGGTGTACCGTTG
>CAKZLR010000037.1 GCA_937127165.1 uncultured Candidatus Peregrinibacteria bacterium | reverse complement strand
TCAATATGTCCTCTAAAATTGGTCATAGTAGCTGTAGCTGACCAACCAGCACCACTTCCTCTAAGATCTACAAAAGTGGCTGTAGTGGTACATCTTACTGTTTGGTCACTATCAGATACTCTAATAGGCTGACCATCAGGTCTTTGCATGGTACAATCGTTAACAGTGGCAGATAAGGTACCGGGAAGAATACAAATATAGCCAAACCTCCAACACAACTGCCAGAAGATGAGCCACCAGAAGAGTTAAGTCTAGCAATACCGTTTCTAGGTGTACCGTTGTATTGGGTAAACCCTCCACCAATCAGAATTTTACCGTCTGGTTGTAAGGCGATAGAATTAATACTAATATTAGTTCCACTTCCTGGATTGAAACTAGTGTCTAGTGAGCCGTCTGGGTTAAGTCTGGCAATATTGTTTCTAGATGTACCGTTGTATTCGAAAAACCATCCACCAATCAGAATTTTACCGTCTGGTTGTAAGGCGATAGAATAAACCTCACCATTAGCTCCACCTCCTGGATTGAAACTAGTGTCTAGTGAGCCGTCTGGGTTAAGTCTGGCAATATTGTTTCTAGTTGTACCGTTGTATTGGGTAAACTCTCCACCAATCAGGATTTTACCGTCTGGTTGTAAGGCGATAGAAGAAATACTACCATGAACTCCACTTCCTGGATTAAAACTAGTGTCTAGTGAGCCGTCTGAGTTAAGTCTGGCAATATCGTTTCTAGTTGTACCGTTGTATTGGGTAAGCCATCCACCAATCAGAATTTTACCGTCTGGTTGTGAGGCGATAGAAAGAACACCACTATTAGCTACGCTTCCTGGATTGAAACTAGTGTCTAGTGAGCCGTCTGAAGCAAAAACATCTATCTTTGGAAAAGATGTAAAACTAACTAAAAATACCGTAATTGCACAAAGTAAAACAGTACCAAATTTGAGTAAATTTTGGACAAACTTATCTTTTAGGGACATATTGCTATTTGTTTTTTGTAAAAAAATTTCGTTTGTTGAGAGAATTATACACTGTATTTTTGTTTTATTCAAATTTTTTATGTATTTTAAACGAATACCTTACCTCTTTTTTCTTTAGTTTAGTTTATGAAAAAGGTTGTTATGAGGCCTA
>CAKZLR010000036.1 GCA_937127165.1 uncultured Candidatus Peregrinibacteria bacterium | reverse complement strand
TGTATTTCAAAATTATCGAGTTTTCATAGTATGAAAAATTATTTTTCTAGATCTGCTTGTTGCTGTACCCTTGTTCTAGGGAGTAGATCTGGTTTTTGGTTTATTTTTTAGCATTTTTTAAAGTTTAAGTTTTGCATCTACTCCCTTTAAGGGAGTTTTTTATTTTTTTAAAAATCACACACAAACTTTTTCAAACCAATTAATCTAGTTTATGCCAGAATACCAACAACCACCAAAATCAAACAAAATAAGTCCAAATTCACCTATACATTCCCACTTCATTGAGTTCCCAGTGCCAGCTTCTGTTTTAGTAATAGTGGCTCATGCTGACGATATGGATTTTTATTGTTCTGGACTTTTGGCAAAGTGGATAAAACAAGGAACAGAAGTAAATTTAGTAGTTGTTACCTCTGGTGATAAAGGAAGTAATGTATTTGGCACTGATCCACAAAGATTAGTTCTTACTAGAGAACAAGAACAATTAGCTAGTGCTAAAATAGTCGGCATCCAAGAGGTGGTGTTTTTACATTATCCTGATGGTGAGTTAGTTTTTGCTAATAAAAGGAATTTACAGTCTGATATAGTTAGGCAAATTCGTCGTTTTAAACCAGAGATTTTGGTCACACACGATCCGATGACTAGATTAAAAAGAGTGCATTCTGATCACCGCACGGTTGGTGAGGTTGTGCGAGATGCGGCATTTCCAATAAGTGAAATTTGTAATTGTTATCCGGAGCAAATCAACCTAGAAGGATTGGAAACGTGGCAAGCTCACAGATTGATGTATTTTGATACTGATTTACCCAACTACTTTGTAGACATTCAGGAGGTCTTACAAACCAAGATTAAGGCAATCTCTCAACACTGTTCCCAAGAATATATTTTTACCGGAGGTTCAGCTAGCTGCATTACCAATAGAGCCTCCAAAATTGGAGCAAAATATGGCTTAGAAGCGGCAGAAGAGTATTTGGTGATCAATCTGGTGGAAAGTCATTAAAATTCATTTGTTTTAGTTTAAATAATTTTTTTAAGCAATTAATTCTTATGTGTTTAATTTAAAAATTAGAGATACTTGTAACTTCTAGTTTAATTGGATATAGTACAGCAGAACTCAGGTAGTAAACTTGCTGACTAGATAAATGTAGATTTTTAATTTTGTTCTGAATTTTTGTAATTTGGTAATTTGGTAAGAAGTGAATTTGTTATTGTAATGGGTTTATAAAAGACTAATTTGGGACAATCTTAGACTTCGTCCATCAATTGCAAGTTGACTAAAATTTTTCTTTTAATTTAGTTGTGTTCATTATTTTTTGCGGGTATAGTTCAGTGGTAGAATACAACCTTCCCAAGGTTGAGATGCGGGTTCGATTCCCGTTACCCGCTCCAATAAAAATGATTTTTTTGGTATCTCTGATTTATATAAATATGTAAACTTAAAATTCTTAAAATTTAACTAATCAGTATGAATCAAATTTCAAAGATGAAACTAGATACTAGTTTTGTGTTGTGTTATTTTATGGAGATATAGTTGATTTTTGAAATTTATGTTAAATTTTATAAATTTAGAATGACTTAGAGTTATAGATTGATATTTTTCATATAGCCAAATCAAATTTTTCTGAAGGTCACAAACTCGTAACAATTCATTTATTTAGATATAAAATTACAGAACAAATTGGTGGTCTTGCAAAAACTAAGGCTATAGAAGACACCACAATCGGAGTATTAAGTGATACGAAATTATGATAGATTTATCTAAAGACTACTAAAATTTAAGTTGTAACCTTGGGATTGAATTTGTACTCTTAAAAAGATTTTTAATTTTTTGAATCGCTTTGAAGATGTATCAATATTGTTGTTGACATCAACACAAAACTGAGGTAAAATAGTCACACTGTTATATACTCCCACAAAAACAAAAACTTTTTTGGTTTTTTATGATGGACGATTTGCCTAATTACCAAAATCAACGAAATAATCAAACAGGTTGGAGCAAAGAAGACCAGTTGAGAAGAGACTATGAAAACTTTTTGGCACAAAAACCTTACAAAAATTTGCATCCTCTGGAAGGAGATTATAAAAATTTTGTTGATCAAAGATTTAGACAATTACATCAAAATAAAAAACAAAATAAAAAAGTTCTTTTACAGCAACTTCGCCAAAAAAATTACTCATATCATTCTGAATTAGCCCCAAGACCTAAAAGTTGTGTTCCCAACAGGTTAGAACCCAAACTTTCTAGACCTAGTTTCGTTCAAGTTGATTCAAATCAAAATCAAAACTTTTTTAATCTCAAGCCTATCTCTAACAATTTTCAAGAAAAACTTTCTACACTAAGATTAAAATCAACCAAAACCAAAAAACGACGCAAACTCATGCCAGTGGTTATTGGAGTTATAATTTTGGTGTTAATACTTTTAGGTGGCGGATTATTTTTAAATATAGTTAATCAACAAGATCAGCAAAAAGTATTGGCTAGTGTAGATAAAAACATTCAACTTTTTGAGCAAAACAAACGAGCAACTATCGAAACTTTAAAAAAGTTAGAAACTTCTCCAGAAAAAATTGAGCAAAATCAGCAGTCATTAATTTTGGACAATTTGATATTAAAAAATCAACAATCCCTAATGTCTATAGACAAATCGGGTAGTAAGGAGTCTGTAGATCTAGCTAATCAAATAGAACAAGAGATGAAAACTACGATCGAAAAACTTACCCTGCTACAGCAGGCCTACAAAACATTAGAGTGCCACAATCGTTCAGTTTTTCATCTACAAACTGCAACTAACAATTTTAAAAAAACCGTCGAACAATCTAACCAAAGTTTACAAAATAAAAATTTAAAATCATATTTACAGAGTTTGGACAGTTTGATCGGTAATTTGCAAGACCTTTCGGTAATAGCTTCAAATCATAGTTACTGTTTTCAGAACGACACTTTTTTCAAAAATGAAAACCTGATAATGGCTTTAGATAAGGCCTCTGTTGGGTTTTTTGAACTAAAAGATTTGTACTCCCAGTATAAGCGAGCATTTGAAGCACAGAACGACGAAGAAATTTTACAAATATCTAAAAAAATCACGGAATTTACTGTAGAGTTAAACATTAACCCAGATCCTTCAGAGATATTTGTAACTCAAATTAACCAAGCCATTGGGGATCTAATTGAGTCTTTAGAAAATGGTAAAAACCAAATTAAATTTCGAAGAGAGAGGATGGTCTTGAAGTAACCTTAGCTTTGATTTAAAGTGTGTATAAAGTAGCAAAGATCTTATACATTGTTTACTAGTAGTATAATAACAATATCTTCTAAGTAATGTGTTGTCTGAGTTGTTGACAATTCTCATTAACTGTGAGTTTAGCTACCAGTTATGACTAATTTTACAGCTGATAAAATCAAAAATATTGCGATTATTGCTCATGTTGACCATGGCAAGACTACTTTGGTAGATGGTCTTTTTAGACAAACTCTAGAAATCAGAAATCTAAAAAATCTGGGTGATTTGATTATGGATGATTTAGATCAAGAAAAAGAGAGGAATTACTATCAAAGCCAAAAATGCAAGTATTATTAATTACGAATATAAAACTAAATTAGAACTTACTGGAACTTATAAAATCAAC
>CAKZLR010000035.1 GCA_937127165.1 uncultured Candidatus Peregrinibacteria bacterium | reverse complement strand
TTAGTGGAGAATAATTTTTCTTTTATTGAAAGGGTTGATAGTCAAAGTCTGACGGTGCATGCTCAAGAATTGTCTCAAAACCATGATCTCAACATAAAAACTAAAGAAAAACTAAAGAATTAAGAAAAGTTAGTAGTTTATCAGAAGTACTTTTTGGGAATAGGGTTAAAAACAAATAATTATTAGAGCCTGGTTTTAAACCTTAATTTGTTATTGGTAATTATATTTATATTGTGGACTTTTGTTGTTATAGACTAAATTTAGTTGTTAGAGATAGATGATTAAAGTCATGATTTTAAGGAAAAATATGATGTTAAAGAAAAACATATCTATAAAGTTTAGGTTTGAATATAATTCATTTGAGGATATTAGAAAACCAAAAACGATTTGGATAGTGTAGTGTAAGGAATTTATGATTTTTGTAGGGATTTATTACGAAAGACTACCTCGTTGCCTAACGGCTACACCACTTCAGAGAAGGGGAATTTAGAAAAGGAGGTTTTGGCTTTTGTAGATATCGCAGGCACTTCCTCAAAGTAGGGGAATTTGGAAAAAGGAGACATCAACCTACTAGAATTTATCAAAATCCTAGATCCGGCAGGTAACAGCGGTACTTTTTTGACCAAGTCCATAAATATCTAACTAAAAAATGGATGGAGAAGATGAATCAAATCGCACTGGATAGTAGCCTAGAAGCTTTGGCTGATTTTTGATGAGGTTTTCATTGAAAAATCTATTTTTTTAAAAAACCTTTTTATGATTGATCTCTAGTCCGAGAATGTGGAGATCGTCAAACTGAGTTTGTGGTTAAAAATAGTCCGTAAAGACCAAAAACTGAATAATTTGGATGACATATAAAATGCGGTAATTCGTTAATTGATGACTCCGAAAATTCCTGGAGACAAGATTTCTGATTGAGAGAAAGAATTTCCGCAAATGTTTCCCTTTTCTTAAAAGGGTGGCACCGAGGGTGATGGAATATCTTCTGGTGGGTTTAATGTAATTGTGAGCAATCCGATATATGCAGCTAAACCTTCTAGAGAAGAACAGGAATTTTTATCTATCGAACAATCTTTAAGTTTGCTTGAAATAAAGATTATTTTGGGTTTATTATTCCAAAAAGTTTTTGTTTTGCCAGTAATTATGCTTTCCTTCATGAGGAAATTTAGGACAATGTAACTCAAATTAAATTGTGAATTGTGGCAAGGTTTGGCAAGGGATCAAGCCAAACCAAATTATTTTGATTGTACAAAATGATTGTACAAAAAGGTTAAAATTCTTTTTATGAGAATAAAACTAGAAATGGTGAGAAGTTTGAAACGGTTGTTAAGATTGAAAAAGGAATAGCTAGAGAGTTTGGATTTTTTCTAAAAAGTGCAAGAGTGAAGAGGATTTTAAAAAAGCAAGAATTATCAAGCAAAATTCGGTAATGTTGAATGATATTGCGGAGAATGTTCCGGGTGTTCCAAACCAAAAAATATATTAACGAAGGTAATCCAGATTATGAAATAATTGGTGGTACAGAGTTTGACCGTTATGAAATTAAAGGAATAAAAAGTAAGATTAATTAAAAATGGGTGGAAGGTTTTAATGAAGCTTTTGTGGTTGAAAATTTGGTTTTGGTTTAAAGAATAATTGTTCACATTGAATAACCAAAGTCTCATATTTTAAATTATCACATGTATTCCAAAGAAGAATATATAGAAACTAACTTTGGCAAAAGCTGTAAATTCAATTATTGTTAGAAAGCCTAATTCAAATAAATTAGTTTAGGCAGTTTTAAATTCAAAAATTTGTAATCGGCATGTTTATCGTTTTGTTTTAGGAAAAGCGATCAGAACTATGTAGTTTATAATTCCACAATTTCTCAACTCCTTATTCCCAGAGCTGTCTCAGGTGAGCAAGCTCAAATTGTTGAGCTTGTGGATGAGATAATGGAGCTAAAAAAAGAAAGTTAAAAATTGGTGGGTAGTTTTTAAAATTGATAGAACTAAGTACCTAAAATCACTCCGTCAGAATTCTTTTGTTGCTTCTAAAGAGAGAAATTCCAAAGTTGCAACCAAAGTCCAAAAACGACACACCCTAGAAGTCACAGAATTTTTGCATAGACTAAAAAAGCCGAAGCACAAATTAGTTTAGGTGAACAAGCTTAACTAATTGATTATTTTGAAGCTAAAGATTTAGAAGTTGCAGGTAAGGATTGATAAAATAATTGACAACGAGATTGAGCAAAGAGTGAGAAAATTATACGGTTGAGAGTGAATTCTCCTTACTTAAAAGGATGTCACCATAGGTTGGTGGAGTATTCCTTCTTAAGGAAATCATAAACCACCCTCGCTCTGACGAGAGGACCACTACAGAAGAGGGGAATGGTAGCCCCACATAAAGCTGGAAAAATATATAAACTAATTTTTGGCTAAAATGGTTGTGCCTTCTCCTGCAAGAGCTTTTGTAACAGGTTCCACTACTCTAGCATCACCAAAATAGATTTTTTGGGTGCCTGCTTCTAACATTTGTTTAACTGCTAGAATCTTTTTTTTCATTCTACCATCAGCTAGTTCGAGCATTTGAGCCACCTCATTTCTGCGAACAGTTTTAATCAAAGTATTTGGATCTCTATAGTCTTTCAACATTCCCGGAGCTTCAAACAAAAATACCACTTCTTTGATTTGCATTGCTTTTACCAAAACTGCCGCTGCTGTATCGTTATCACAATTGATTATTTCCCCTTGCTCTGATATTGCTGGAGCTGTAATGACAGGCACGAAACCGTTGTCTAGTAGACTTGTAACCAGTTTTGGGTTAACTTTGACCACTTTTCCGCTGTAGTTACCGTCGAGCATTTTGATTTTGTCTCCTTCTTTGACCATCAATTTTGGTTTTCTTTGAGCTTGCCACAGATTACCATCAATTCCACAGAGACCTACAGCGTTAACACCAACAGACTGTAATTTGGCAACGATCGTTTTGTTGGCTAGTCCCGGATAAGCCATCAGAAAAAGATCTATGAACTCTCTATTGGTAAAAACACTACTTACTCCAGAAGGTGACACTACGGTTTGAGTTTTGATTCCCATTCTATGCCCAAGTTCGTCTCTAATTGCATTGGCTCCATGAACTATGATTATTTGTCTTCTTTTTACAATGTTAGCCAAATCCTGAGCGATCAAGTTCCAATTTATACTTTTTCCACCTCCAACTTTCACCAAAAGCATACAAGTTGAATAATTAATGAATTAAAGTAAACCTGCAGATAGTAAAGCTTCTTCGCTCATCATGTTTGTATTCCATGGTGGGTCAAAAGTAACCTCCACAGAATATTCTTTTATCCAGTCTAGACTTTCTATTTTTTCTTTAATTTCACTTAAAAGTGTGTCGGCAAACGGGCAGGCGGGACTGGTAAAAGTAACTATGAGATGAACATTATATTCTTTATCTACATCAACACCATAAACTAATCCTAAATCATATATGTTTATATTAAGTTCTGGGTCAAATACAGTTTTGAGAATGTTGATTATCTCTTTTCTTTTTTCCACAAGCATAAAATTACTGCAAATAGCCTTGACTCAAGTAAATTTACTAACAAATGTCAAACATCCGGTTTTTAAGTTGATCGAGGAAATATGGTGTTATGATTTTTTTGGATATCTTAAAATTTAGTCTTTTGTTAATACCGAGATTTTAAATTTAAATTAAAAGTACAAACAAAATTGATACTAGTTTGAAATATTTTACTTTACTATTTAGTTTTTTGAGAAAGGTTCTGCAAAAGCTCCCAAATTGCTATTTTTTGACTGTAAGATAGCTCGAATGGGAGTTGTGTAACAATGTTTTTTAGAAAACCTATATCAATTTTAGAAGCTAAGCCTTGTTTTTGACTTATTTGACTGCTTAAAAAGTGATTTACAGCAACTTTTAGATACACCTGAAAACTTATCCAATGATCTAATGTTTGTTTATACGAATTATAACTGGTAGGTTTGTGTATATTTTGTAGGTCAATAATTGTGGGGAATATGTCATTTGGTGGCACTAAACCCTCTAAATTCAGGATATAGTCTTGTGGACTTAGTTTGTTGTGAATGGATTTAAAAAAATTTAATTGCAAAAAATTAACTTTAGGGTAGTAGACTTCCAAATAATCTTTAATTTTATTTTTTCCTAATTTAAACAGTTGATCGTTGGTGTCACCAGTAAAGAGGGCATATTTGTCTAACCTCCAAAATCCATTTTGGTAAGACAAAAGTAGTTGATATTCTTTGTTTACTTGTAAAGTCTTCAGGGTAAATTTGGTTATCGAAAATAAATAAGTTTGATAAAATCTATTACAGATTTGACTGTACCAATCTAAAACGAGAAACTTTATTTTGCTGGTTTTGTGAGTGATTTTTTGCAGTACAGCTTGATCTAAATACTTTGGTCTGTCTATGATTTTTGGACTGAACTGACGTAAGGGCAAAACTCGGATCACTCTACTTGGCAAAAAAGTTATTAAATCGTATAAACTATATATTTTAGCAGTTTTTAGCTTATTTATTTCTTGTGTAGAAAATCTTTTTTGAAAGTCTGTTATCATAAAATGATGGTGAAAGAAAACAGAGATGTAGCTTGTTGTCAAAAAACAATTTATCTAATTATTACTACAGTAACAGAGTAGTCCTTGTGTGTTTACAACAACTAAGACGAAATAGTAAGCATTTCAAACAACTCTTTAGTTCTAAATCTGTCTTTTTTTTTAAAAAAAATTAAAAAATACCACAATAGTAGTAGGTAAAGTCTTGATAGGTTGCTTGATTCACCCTTCGGTGAAGCCCCTTTTCTTAAAGGGCTGTTAACCGTAAGTTGAAGGGTTATTCCTTTTCTCAGAGAAGTTGAGTAATAAAAATGCAATTATCTTTTCCTTACGGACCTATAAATTCCCCCCGCTTTAAAGAGCGACTCTCTCTAGAGAGGAATTGGCAAACCAAAAAAGACTAGAAGAAAATATTATAGTTATCTTTTTAGCCGAACTTTTTAAAACCAATCTCCTTGACCGAAATATGTTAAAAGCTTTATTTCATAAAGTTATGATTATAGCTGGTTTGAACAAATTTTCGTTAATTGATTATCCGGGTAAACTTGCCGCGGTAGTATTCACGCAAGGTTGTTCGTTTCGTTGTCCGTTTTGTCACAATCCAGAATTGATTAAAGTTTTGAGCGCAAAACAAGCTAAAAATGCCAGACCAGACACTGAAGTTTTGGAATTTTTGCAAAAGAGAGTTGGTAAGTTAGATGGTGTGGTTATAACTGGCGGAGAACCTACTTTGCAAAAAGACTTAGGAGAGTTTATTAAAAAGATAAAAAGCATGGGTTTTTTGGTTAAGTTAGATTCATATGGTTATAATTATAAAATTTTGTCAGAACTTTTGAAACAAGGTAATATTGATTATGTAGCAATGGATATCAAACATTCCCCCTCAAAATATAACCAAGCGACAGGTGTAGAGGTGAATATAGAGAATATTCGTCAAAGTGTAAAGATTATTCAAAATTCTGGAGTGGACTACGAGTTTCGTACGACTTGTGTTCCCACTATTCATCAAGAATCCGACTTTGAAGAAATTGCCGATTGGTTAGCTGGTTCAAAAAGATACTTTTTACAGGAGTATAGAGATATAAAGACTTTAGATCCAACTTTACCAAATAGAACTAAAGGCAAAACATTAGACCTAGAAAAGATCCGACAAAATATTACTGATCGATTTGAATATGTTGGAATTAGAAGATAAAATACAAAATATTCACATCTAAATTTATTCACTCAATCTTTGATTGAAAGGGTCCTTTATTCTGCAGGCAACAATAGCAATTGATTTCTTATAATCATATTGTTTGAATACAAGTTCTAAACCAACTTCGTCAAGTTGCTCTTTAAGCAATTCCTCGCTAATGAGATGATGTTTCCATAAATTAATAGTTTCACCTTTTCTCAGTTTAACTGGGACAGTATGATTAAGTATCTTGAAGTTTAAGATATAATCTTTATTTAGAGTCAAAAATTTTACTCTTGAGTTTATTTTGCTGTCATATGTAGTAGTGATATATTTATCGTCATAGTTTAAATCAAACATTTTAGCAATCCATCCGACATGTCTATGGGAAGTCTTACTTGCAATGTAGTTATGAGCTATTTTATTACTATCAATATCATTTGTGTAAGAAAAAACTAGCATATCGTTTATATCCATACTTTTCACAAAATTCTTGAAGACTTCTATTCTATCGTCAAAATTACATAATGTATTACCTAAAAGCAAGATCATGTTTGAAATATTTTTGGGCTGCAACTCGTCATGTATTTTACTTTCTATTAAAACTCTAGCAATATCAGTTTGTTCTATATCGGCTCTGTATTTAGCAAACCTAATGTTTGGAAACCACTCTTTAACATTTTTTTCTACCAAATTGTTAATATCATCACTAATATCAACAGATACATATTTACCTAAAATTTCAGAGTTATATAGTCTTGTTAACCATTCTTTAACAGGATAAGCATTACCGGGGCCAACATCAATTATATTCAATAGATTGCTACCACTTACAAAATAGAGAAGATTGTCTAAAATTAGATTTTTTAAATCATTTATAGTTTTTGTTATTGGAGATTCAAAATAAAAATCACTCCATCCTTGAGCTCCGTCAGCGTAATAATTATATTTAAGTTTTATTTGTCTTTTAAATCTAAGATCATTAATTATTTCAACTATTTCGTCTTCGTTAAATATTTGGTAAAATTTATCGGGAATTTGAACCACTTTGGGTTGGTTCCTTTGATTAGCTTTGTTAGTTGCTATATTGGCTAGAGAAAGAGAGGGTTCAGATGACATATGCAAAAAATTAGTTTTTTAATTTTTAATAAAAAAACTTAAAAAATGTTCCAAAAAGCCGTGTCGCTGACAATATTGAGATTTTTATGATCAAACTGATTGTCAACTGGCCAACCACCATCGAAAATAAAAAAAGTATTGTAGTTTTTGTCCAGTTTATTTAAAGCAGTATTAACAGTTTTTTCTGTCAAACTTTGACCAGATTGCCCGGCTAAAACCGTCATTAGAAGAACTAAATTAAAGTCAAAAACTTCTATATTTTCCCACTGCCCTAGATCATACCAAACACCAATTTGAACATTTTTGTGAACACCAAAAATACTTTGCCACAGCTCAAAATTTTGCGGTCTAACCAGAATTTGGTAGTTCCAATTTGGGTTTAGGTGGCGAGATTGAAAATAACTTAATGATTCCTGAAGATCGACATCTTCACCCATCAGATGCACTTGAAAAGTGGCAGAATTTGGATAGTTTTGGGTAAATATATCAAAATAAGTTTGAAGATCAAAACTTGGTTCTATGTTCCTTGCTTTAGCAAAATTAGGAAGGACAAAATCAGCATGCCAGACAAAAGGTGGGACTTGTTTTGTGATTTGTTTAAATCTTTCAGTATCAGATAACACTTTATTTATTCTAAGCTCTAAACTACCATCTCTTTTGTAGTGGGCTTTTAAGGTAGAAGGAACAATAAACATAAAAGTAAACAAAGATCTTTGTTAAAAGGTGCCACAAATATTTGCAATCTTATTTTTCGAAATTCAAATTTAAGATCTTCAAATTGTTGTTGTGTAGTGATTTCTAGAGATTTTTGAAAAGTGTACATATCGTGTAAAGTATTTTTTATGAACTCGTCAAATTTTTTAGTGGTTTGGGGGTCAATATTTAATTGAGAAATTATCTCCAGAGCTTGTTTAGTTTTGTCTATGTTAAGCTCTTTTATCCCTGAAATAAAAATGGCAATCGCTTGCTTGTATTGTTGATATAGTTGTGTAAATTCGTCCAGGATTACTTTTACTTCAGTTTTGTGTGCTAATTCTGTAAAACAAGCATTAAAGTTTTGAATGACCCTGGCAATTCGGTCGGCTTGGTTGGAGGTTTGTTTTAACAAATCTTTTAATTGTGCGGTATCCTCTATATTGGACAGAGCTTGTGTGTCCTTTACAAAATTTTGTTGTTCAGTTATTAAGTCTAGAGTGTTTTGGCTTAGACAAAGTTTAAAATTAATTATTTCAAGCCTATAATCTATAAGTTTTTTTTGAGAACGTAGAAGAATCGTTTGTTTTTCCAAAAATTTTGTCACTATTTGAGACTGAGTATCAAAATTTAGGCTCAAATCGTTGGCAATCGCTCCCGCCAGACTAATATAGTTATTTTGGATATTGGTTAAGTCTTCAAGATCTTTTTTTTCAATATGTTTTAAATTCAAAGGAATTTGAAACGAGTCGTTATTATTTAAAAAATTTTGATATATTTCAACAGATCGCCATTTTAACAAGATTTGTTGGTATATATTTTGCTGGTAAGAGAAGGTTTTCAAGGCACTAACTCCCAAAAGGGCTATCAAACAAATTGTAGCAACAAATATAACTGGAAGAACTTTTTTTTGATGATCGTTTATAACAAGTTTAATTCTCATATTCTTACATAAAACATCTTCATCATAAACTCACTGTAATTTTCTTATCTCATTTTAGAAAAGCTGTAAATTCCAGAAATAAAGCTTTAAAATTAAATTTATTATTTATTAATATTAATAAATAGGATACCAGAAAAGTAAAAATATAAAAATCAAATTTGGTTATTGGTGGCGGAGATGGGGGGATTCGAACCCCCGAGGGTTGTTAACCCAACACGCGCTCCAGGCGTGCGCACTAGACCACTATGCGACATCTCCAAAAATATCTAAGTTTTCTAAGAAAACAAGATACAAAATGGTTTTTTGTGGAATCTCCAAAGACCTTTGGTCGGTTTAGTTGGTTTTTTGTAAAAAGTCAAGCCTTGACATTCAAACAAGTTCATATTAATGGTAAGATATACATCATAATCTTAATTTTAAGACTTCTGTAATGAATATCTTTCGGGTTATTGGTCAATTTACACCATTTATTTCACCTAAGCTAGGTACTTTTGGCAAGAAGGTTTTGAACAATACTATTGTTTCGAACTTACCTTATTTTAACCTATTTGAAAATTTTTTTAAGTATCCTACACTGATGATTGGCAGGTTAGTGGTAACTTTAGTAATCTGCACATTTTTAGCAATATCAAGCAATATTAACTTTAGGTGAAAATTATCAAGAAGCTGTACAAACAAACATAATCGACAGGTTTTTACCAAAAGTGGAAATATAAAATTAATGGGTTAACACAAACAGGCAATCTTTTACAAGATTGGTGGTAAGTTGCAACAGCTACCACCCAGAATCTTCAAGCAGTTGTGGAAAGGGAGGTTTTGAGAAATCTTGTTTTTCGGATTCTTGCAGGAGAAGCTTTTGTGGTTTTAAGAGGTTTTGTATTTTTAGTTTTATATTTTTCCTTGTTTTGGGTTTTTGGAACTAATATTGCTTCCTTAGAAAGGAAAACTTTACAGCACCAAGCTATGTTGGGTTTGCTCGCCAAAAATATTTTATTATAATAAAATGCAAACTAAATTGAACTATTCTAACCTTAATCAGATGTTTTCAAAACAGGAGTCAGAAAGTATCCAGAAAGTTATCACCAAACGTTTCGACCCCAAGCAAATAATTACAGAAGAAGAAATTGAACAAATCGCTAATAATATTTTATTTACGGTTAAATAAACTAATCTGTATATTTTCTAAATAAAATCAATTTCTAAATAAAATCAATAACTCTTTCAATTTTTAATTTGGTGGAGATGGGGGGAGTTGCACCCCCGTCCAGATGGAGTCTAAGCAAGTTTCTTTTTCAGGCCGAGAACATATTTGGTTTACAGTTCTCGAGTTGGTAATAAACCAAAAAACTCCAACTCACAGGTTTATTCTAGAATACTAAACTTGATTTCTAAACCAAAAACCAAGTTAGGTGCTTGTGGGTTTTGGATAAATTAAGCCAAAGCGACACGGATGCAAGCACAACCCAATATCGTTTGGAAAGTTCCGACTTAATTCAACCTAAGCTATCTTAAGATCATCTTAGGCGAATTGTGGAACACCTTGTAGTGCAAAATATTTTCCATATCCTGCAGCTACAAAAGCATCTACATCAGATTTTGCATTTAAATATATGACTTGGTTTTAGGTATCCAAGATACCTCTCAGCAAAACTTGCTCTTTCTCCACCTGTCAACCTGCCACGACATCCCCGTGATCGGTTTATAAAATAGAACAAAAGAGTATTTTTGTCAAAATATATCAAGATCTCAATTTGACTTTATTTGCTTAATTTGAAAACATCGCACTATGCCTATAAACCCAGTTTCCTTACACGAAAAATATGCTACCTCTGCTGAAGCTTTGAGAATTGTTTTAAGTCACTGTCAAGCCGTAACTGACAAAGCTCTTAGGATTGCTCAAAAATTTCCTGAGGTAGACGTAGATTTTATCTACGAGGCGGCAATGTTGCACGACATTGGAGTTTATTTTGTACAGGCTCCAAAAATTTTTTGTTTCGGAGAACAACCCTATCTAGCCCATATAATTATCGGTTCACATATCTTACAAAAAGAGGGTTTACCTAAACATGCCAAGGTGGCAGAAACTCACACTGGAGTAGGTATTACTAAAGAGGATGTAATTAGTAAAAAACTACCAATACCAGCTAAAAACTATATTCCTACCACCTTAGAAGAAAAGATTATCAGTTATGCAGATCTGTTTTTTTCCAAATCAAATATTGACAACCTTTATCAAGAAACCAGTTTTGAGGATGTAGAATCTGAACTTATCAAGCACGGACAAGAAAAGTTGATTATTTTTGCAGAGTGGCAAAAAATGTTTGAATAATTGATATTTCAAAATTTACAGATGTCGAAAAAAAATTAAGCACAATCTAAAAAATATATTTTTAACAGACAAAAGCGGAATTTACTTTTGATAAAAAATATAAATTTTACGAATTTTGCCGGATTCTTTTGACCAAAAGACAAAAAGTGCTTATTATTTTTATTTATATTAGTATGTAATATGGCTAAAAAGATGATTAAAAATACAACATTTCAATTTTATAAATAAATTTGAAAAAATAAAGGCAAGTATGTTTTTGAACTATTTTCAAAAACTAAAACTTAGCACAAAAATAATGGTATTTTCGCTATTTAGCTATATTGTTATCTTTGTTTTGTACATCTTCTTTAATTTTCTTTTTTATGGACTGCTTAAAACTTCTGAAACCCCAGAAAGAATACAATTTTTCACGACCTTAGAAATTTTAGGTCAGATTCCTTTGTTGTTGTTTACTGTGTCTGGGTTTCATTTTTTATTAACCCAGTTAGCTAATTTACCTTACAATGATTATAAGCTAGAAATAGCTACAGCTGTTTTTCTTGTCCTAAATTTTTTGTTGTTTATTCCCACTGGTCTTAGTTCATATTATTTTCAACTTTCTCCATCAATAAAAGTTTTGTTAGATACAATCTACATGCTTACTGGTTCTATTTATATGGTTTTAGTCATGGGAGTTTATTATATGACCTCTGAAAAAGATTATCTTAACAGAAGGGTATGCTAGATGGTCAGTACTGTTTTTCTTTATCATATTTGGGCTTCTAGCTTTGGAAACGGTTCGAAACAGTATGGAAACGGTAATTTTGCTTACATTTACAGTGCCAAATTTGTTCTTACTTTTATCAATTTTAGCCAAAGATATCAAAATACTAATTGATGCTAATTTATATACAAAAGAAAACAAGTTGGAAATTGTAATATTTTTAGTACTTATTACTACAATTGTGATAGGTAAGGGGATTCATCTACTTTTAACTATGTAACACAAAAAACAAGCTCTCCAATAAAAGAGAGACTTGTTTTGACAGGGATTAAAAAGGATGGTATAATTTTGGTGATATAAATAATGAGAGACTAGGCGATAGCTTTTATATCACACCCAAATTAACACCACCTAAAAAATCCAAACCAACAGCGCCAGGCATGAACAGGAGTAGCACCAAAAGCTACAGGAGCAGCTAGTATAGCTAACAAGCCCAAAGTAACAGCAAGCTTGTTGGCTTGTTTCCTGATTCCAACCATATGACAAAAGTGTTATTGTTGTGGACAAGAAGGTGACTTGTCTTGTCACCTAACAAGAGTTTAGAAATTATTTTTTGTCAAAAAGTTGGTAAAGAAAAAAGAAAGTTGTTTTAAATTCTTTAATTTAATATTTTGTTTTAAAATTTTTTTGATAAGATTGCAACAGATCCCTTTATTAAGCGGTGACTATAGATGAGAGTAAAAATTTTAAATTATCTAAAACTTTTTCTTTCGAGGTTATATTATACAAAAACTAAATATTGTCTTTATTGTAAATTTACCACAAAAAGAAAACCCCGCCGCTAGGGTTGCTGAAAAACTTTCAACTGCAAGCAAGGGTGTTTGGAAGAATCAAAAAGTGTTTTTTGTTTTCCTCTCTTAGAGAGAGGAGTTAAGATAACACTATAGTGTAGCTCTAAGTAAATTTTGTGAGTTTTGTCAAGTTTTGTTTAAAACAATTCAAAATAGACTTTTTATTTTACTTATTTATTCTTCAAAAGGTTTTGGACATGCCCTCCACACACCTCTATTGTTTTTTCTAGCCTCTCTTTCTAGTTTGGCGAATTCTGTTGAATAGGTGTCGTTTGGTTTAATGATATTTACTCTAGCAAAACCCATTTCCACTAAGTAGGCATTTACACTTTGACTTATATCATTGGTATTTTTTCCCGGTAAAAAAACAAAAGCTAGCAATCTATTGTATCTATCTTCCTTTTCTTTATCAAATTTAAGCCAAACTTCCTTGCCTTCCACTAAATCTCGATTTATAGTAAATGCTTCTTTACCAAAACACTGCACCGGTTTGTTTGGATGTGCTGATTCTGGAGTATCTATGTTTAAATATCTGACCCTTCTCGAGTCTTCTAAAATTATAGTATCTCCATCTACAACTCGATTCACTTTCACTTTTTCTAGTTGTGAGTAATCAATTTTTTGTGGTACATTTTGCCTAATTTCATCTCTTAGACCAAGCAGCTCAGATAGACTAGACTGAACGCTAGGTTTAGATAACAAGATCAGTATCAGTACAATGACAACACCATTAAAAATAACCAGTAAAAAAAAGTTTAATCTATTCTTCTGCAAGTTTTGCTGATTAGAATTATTTTTTATGTCAGTTTGGTTTTTTAATTTCATAAGATTTTTTGATTTAAAAAAACTTGTTTTAACAAAACTATTTCAAGCTTTTCCATAAGTTACTTTTAAAGTCAAGAACCTTAATACCCAATTTTTCAGCTGCTTGTTAACTGACTGTTTATAAAGAATAAGATTTCAGAAAATAAATTAATACTCACATTTAATACCTGTAAAATCATCTCAACAAGAATAATAATAGCTACTGATTAGGTACACCAGCTACAGTTTTGCTTACACATACCTAGTTATACATCTTGCTAAGACTTGAAATTAGGTTAAAGGAATTTAATCTTAATTTTCCACTATGTTTCAATATAGGTAGATAAAAAAATCTAGAGTTTATTCAGAAAGCTTTAAAAATTAACAAGAAACTTAGATTGGATGTAGTCCACAAAATTCTAAACCAACAGTTTCTTCAAAACCGTACATTATATTAAAAGCTTGTACGGCTTGACCTGCCGTACCTTTCCCGAGGTTGTCTATAGCTCCTACAATCACGGCCCGGTTGGAATTCTTATCTTTTTCTAAACCAATATCACAAAAGTTAGTACCGGCCAGTAATTTCGGCTCAGGCATCCTGTACACTCCTATTTTGTCTTGAATAAGTCTTACAAAAGGTTCGTTGGTATATTCTTGATGGTAAGCTTTCCAGATATCATTTTCACTAACACCCTCTCTTAGGAAGACATGTGCTGTAACCAAAATCCCTCTGACGGCTTCAACTGAAGTGGCTGTTAAATGAATCTTAACTGGTTCTGAACTATGTTTTGTAAGTTCTTGTTCAATTTCTGCTGTGTGGCGATGACCTGTAGGTTTGTAAGTTCTTAAAACACCAGATCTTTCTGGATGGTGGGTTGATAAACTTGGTTGGCCACCAGTTCCAGAAGACCCCATTTTTATATCCAAAACAGTTCGGTCAGGTACAGCCAAATTGTATTTGAATAAGGGGTAAAGAGTTAAGATACTACAAGTAGCCTCACAACCTCCACAGGCAACATAGTTCGACTGTTTAATTTTAGATCGGTTTAGTTCTGCTATACCGTAAACAAAATCTGAAATTTGTTCGGGTGATGCATGCTCTCCATACCAATAATTATAACTTTCCGCACTATCCAATCGATAATCAGCACCTAGATCGATAATTTTTGGAGCTAGTTTTCTGAAATGTGTCATATATTTTTGGGATTCCCCGTTTGGTAGACAAACAAAAAGTGTATCACAGGGTTTAAGCTCCTCGACCCGGCAAAATTTTAGGGAGCACCTTTTACGAAGATTAGGATGAGCTAAACTAGCTGCAAACTTGGCAAATTTACGAGAAGTAATTTGTTGAATTTCTACATATGGGTGATTAAGCAAAATTCTTAATATTTCGCCACCACTATAACCGGAAGCGCCAACAATGGATACTTTAATTTTTTTAGACATGTGGAATAATTTAAAGTTTAATATAGAATTATAACATATAACACTAAGTTCACTAAGTTAAAAACTGTTAAGTAAACAGTAAGATTTAACAGAACGATTTTTTAGTCAAGAATAGTAAAAAGATCTGTACTGCAAAAATTGTTTTAAGAGTTGAATAAATATTTGTTAAAAAGTTAAAGACAAATTTTAAAAAACTTAAATAATAAGGCCTATATAAAAATAAAAATCTATATTCATCATTGTTATTAGACGAAATAAGTATATATTTATTATATATAAAAAATAAGCATCAATACTAATACATCCATTGAAATTTTATGAGGTTTTATAAGAAAAATTTTATAAGAAATAAAATTTTGTACACAGATAAGAGTATTTACTTGACAACCGTCATTTTGTGATTCTTTTTTCCTTTCTGTTCAAACAAAAAATTTTATGAGGATAATATATAACCTCGTCAGTTCGTTTGTTTTATGGGTTTTACCACTTATAATTATTTTTTACAGCTTTGCTTGGTCGATTTCTAACCCCAGTGCCTATTTTAGAGCGTTTGAAACGACCAATTTTTATGCCGAAATGTCTAAACTCTCTAAAGAGAATGCTCGAGTCGAAACTTTAGATACTCAAAAGATAAAAATTGTAGATTTGCTTATTTTATCTATTTTACAAAATTTTGATGAAAATCAATGGAAAAATTTGGTTGAAGGGAATGTTTACGCTTTGACTGAATGGTTTTCAGGAGAATCTTCTTATCTTGTTTTGTATATTCCAACCAGCCAAATTGAGAATATAGTCAAAGAGAAAATGAATAATAATATTCAAGAATTGATCAATCAAAATGAAAATAGTCTTTTAGTTTGTTCTGAACAAGAGGTTCAACAAATCAAACAACAGGGTGGTTTTAACCCAAGTCAAACAATCTGTATTCCAGCAGAAGTAAAATCAGGTGAGCAGAGTTTTTTGAGCTTTTTCGGGGCGGAATGGAACGAAGTCTTAGATCAATTATTACAAAATAATTTTTTATCCTTGCAAAGAGATAGATACTCAACAAGCGAGCTGGTAATGCCACAAAAAATCAAAAATTTTTTCAACGGCCCGCTCAATTTTTTCAGAGATTTTTTATTAGCCGCCAAGGATACAACTTTGGCAGTTTTGATTGTATGTCTGGCAATGTTTGGAACATATATCATTCTAGCTTTTCTTATCAGAAAAGACATTTATCTTGAATTGGCTACTTTTTTTAGATCTTTATCTACTGGTATTATCATTGCATCACTCTCTTTGATGTTGTTTTTGGGTGGTGGCTTTTATTTAAATGCTGCCTTACTTGGCCTAATTTCTCCTGTTTTTGCTCTAAATCAAGTCATCAATTTGATATTGCTAACCGTAGTTTATCTAGTGTTTAATATGGTTTTTTGGGCAATCTCTTGCTCAATAGTATCGGTATTCTTATATTTTGTGATGAAATTTTTATACAAACAAACGAGACGAGGAATGTATGCTAAAAATCAACAAATTTTAGAATATCAACCAGATTATTACAAAGCCAAAACTTTTGATAGTGAATTTAAGAGACAAATGCAATTTAGCAAACCAGACTGGACTGCTACTCCCTCACCCAACACTAACTATTACCAAGATCAAACCCACTTTCAATCGCAACCACCGATACAAGATTTTTCTCAATCTCAATTTCAACAATCAAACTTGCAAGCTATGTCTAACACCACAGATTTAGCTAATGAACAACCACAAAGGTTTCCTTCAGAGTTTTTTGAAAAAGAAGGGAACCAAAGTAACTCTACAGAGAGTAGAAGATTTGACAGCTATCAAACTCGACTACAAGATCAAATTCAGCAAACAAACCCATCAAAAAAAATTCAATTGTAGTTTTTGAAAAGTCGAAGTTATGCCAACAATTCAAACTATTCAAAACTCTATAGTTCTGCTGAGGGCGGATTTAAACTTACCCAGCTTAAAAGATGATGCCAGGGTTATAGCAACACTACCTACAATCAAGCTTTTGCTACAAAATCACAACAAAGTGGTGCTAATTACCCATTGGGGTAGGCCAGAAGGTTTTGAACCAAAGTGGTCCACTAGTAATATGGTAAATTTGTTAAAAGCACGTTTACAGCAGGAGGTTGAGTTTATTGATCAATATCAAAGTATGGAACTTGCTAAACAGCAAATAGCCACATCTAATTGTCGAGTTTTCATTCTAGAAAACACTAGATTCGATCCCAGAGAACAATCTAAAGACGAACAAAAAAGAACAGAACTCGCTTCAAAATATACCATTTTGGGGGATGTTTTCGTAGACGAGGCTTTTGCGGTTAGTCATCGGCGGGAGGCAACTAATTGCGAACTAAAAAAAATGTTGCCAAATTGTTTAGGGCTAAATTACCAGCAAGAGATAGACAATCTTAATAGAATTAAATTTTCTCCAGAGCATCCGTACATTGTGATAATTAGTGGTAACAAAATTGAAACTAAACTTCCTTTGGTAGAAAAGTTTTTAGATAAAGCTGATTATATTTTGATTGGAGGCATGATTTGTTTTACTTTTATAGAAGGTAAAAAGCAACTACTTTGGGAACAAGGTAAAAGTCCTGATTTAGAAAGTTTACCAGATCTTAAAGACTCTTTTATAGAAACCGATTTTTTACCAAGAGCTAAAGATTTGTTAAAAAATTATGGAGCTAAAATTGTTTTACCCATTGATTTTGCTTATCACCAAACAGAAGATGGAAAAGTTTTAGCCTATGATGTAGGTAACAAAACTATTGAGTATTTTTCTGATTTTCTCAAGGACTGTAAGACGGTCTTTTGGAATGGTCCACTGGGTTTTTACGAGATGCCACCTTTCAATCATGGCACTGTCGAAATTGCTAAGTTTTTAACACACCAAACCGATTGTTACATAGTCACGGGTGGTGGTGATATCAATAGTGCTGTGCCTTCAGAATATTTAGAAAAATTTTCTTGGGTATCTACTGGTGGAGGAGCTACATTAGAATATCTAAGTCAGTAGAACTACAATTACCCGGAAATATTATATTACAAATGCAAACTTGGACAAAATGTCAATAATAAAATTCAGTTAAAAGGTTACTTATAGTAACAAAGTTTTGAGTTGGAAATCTAAACGACACACTAGAAATCTTACCAAAATCTGAATTCTGATTACTATTGTAACTATCCGAAATTCTTAGATTTGTACTTAATTTGTTTTAATGCAACAACTTGTCAGATGAGTTTTTAAAATACTTTCTTGTAAAAGTGACAGTAGGGAGTTTTTTGAGTTTTTGATAATATTGATAATAATACATTTGATGATACTTCTGCCGGATAAAAAGTTTTTGTTGGTAGTAGCTTGGTTGCTACAGTATAATTCATACTAAATAACTAATCTATCAATTTTTAGGCTACTGATTTTTGTCCGTTGTTTTGTTGATAAAAAATTACTAATTCGTATTGTTGTCCTATACCTAGACCTTGATCCCTAATTTGTTCAAAATTATGTATTTCAAAAAATATTTCTATTTCAAAACTTCCTCTAAATTGATTTCGGTTTTTCAAATATGACTCCGACTACTTCATAATGGTCAGTAGTTCTTAAGCGTACTTGTTTATAAGACGGATTGTCTATATTACCCTACAATTACTCCATTAAGCTTTCTAAAAAGATATTCTACACCCCTAAAAGCAACCTCCACCTGCTACTATGGTTTGAAAATTATGGGCAGGAATGAAATCTAAGCTAGTAGAATTAACGCAATGTCTAGTATTTCAGGAGGTAAAAGCTTATTCCCCAAATACAAATACATAGTCTAGATGAATTCCACAATTAGCACAAACAATTTCTATTCTATAGCCATCAACATCAAGTAATTTATAGATTACTCCTGTAGCTGAATCGTCAAAAGCAGGTCACAACCACACCCACACCCGGAATCAAATTTATCCCAACTATAAAAAACAAGCTAAGACAATTTTTTACTAACATACACTTCATCTTCAAAATGCTTATCATACTTATCAGTAAAAGGCGGTTCAGTAGCTTCATAAAACATTACTTGTTTCCCACGATCGGTGAATGATTGGACATTTTAATTTTTAAAGTTTCAAAGTTACTTGATGATAAACTAGGGTAAAAACCAAAATATTTGAATATAAACCGAAAAATATAAACTATTATTTGATTTTAATAAATTAAAAATAAAAGAAAAATTAAATTGAAGATATCTTTTGGATCTGTTTAGGTTTAACTTTAACTGGCAGGGGCAACAGGAATCGAACCTGTGACTAAGGTTTTGGAGACCTTTATTATACCACTTAACTATACCCCTTCTCTTTTAGAGAGAGTTTAGAGAAAGGGGGTATATTTTTGAGTAGGAGTTTTGTCAAGCTGTTTTCAGACAAACACTAGTAATTGTAATATAAGCTTTTGTCATCCTGTTAGATCCTAAAAATTAATTTCTACTTTATCTAATCTATTCCTAAGATTTTTTGATTGTTTTGATGTAAAGAGCCTTTAAATTTAGTGTAACGTTCTTATCTCATCTCTCCCCACAAGCACTGTGTGAAAAAATATATAAAAAAGATTTTATATTTTTGGGTGTTGTAAAATCGTGTTGTTTTAATTTTTCAAAAACAGGATCTTACAATTGTAGGTAATTAACAAATATTTTACTTCTTAGTTTTCCACCGCCACTCTCTACGAGTCTCAACAAACCAGTGATTAGCATTAAGATATATATCTTCAACAAAGGTTGAGACTTCGGGTATATTCTGGCTCATAATGGTGACCTTATCGGAATAATTGTACTCTTGTTTAGAACGATACAAACTAACAGCAACCATCTCTTGTTTGAAAAAATCTATCAGAGTATTTTTAGATTCTGTATCTTTTAAATTAGATCTAGAATATCTAAGAAGATTGTTATTAACATCAAATTTTTTTATTCTATTATTAAAATTAAGACCCGAGTAATTCTTAAAGTCCTGTCCAAAAAGTGTAATCGGATCTCTATTGGTAATTTTTATGGGTAGAAAAGCGATGTTGTATTGTCTACTCTCAAGTCTTTTACTAACTTCTACTGGATCAGTAATAAGTTCAACCGGAATACCGATTTCATCTCTAAAATAAAGCTGTAGATCTGTTAGTAATTGATTACTTTCGTTTATCCCAAGTAATATCAGTCTAATTTCGTTACCACTTAAAAATACCCTCTTAATACCAGTTCTTTCTTCAACAGAAACTGAATAAAATTCATCAAGATTTTCCACACGACTGTTGCAGTTGTCTGGTAAATAGCTTATATTAAAATGTGGCGGAACAATCCTCTTATCTGGAGTAATTATATCTACAAAAGGTCTTAAATTACTGTGAGGTTCGTATTCGAGTAAGTAACAAGTAATATAATTGCGAAGACTTTTGTTAACTAAAAATCCAGTATAATTTTGGCGAATTCCTAATTCAGTATTGAAAAAAGCAATATAATAAATGTTTGTCGGAACGACTTGTTGATTTAATCTAATTGATTTTTGAACATTTTCTGGTGTTAAATCGCTAGCTATACTTGAAGTTAGTGAACGAGTATAAAAATCAACATTTTTCAACAAAGAAGCTTTTTCCAAGGAAAAACTATTTTGATTAGGTATTGCTAGTAAATTATCGTATCTAGTTAAAATATATTTATCTAGTAAAACTTCCTTTTCATAATTTTGGATTGGATTTTTTTCTAAAACCACAATAGCATTTCTTCCGTTTTCGTCTTTAATTGGATTGTCTACCATCTCTTTTCTGGTGGTGTTAGGATTTTGTACTTGTCCAACACTAAACCTAAAAAAACCGGATGTGATAGTAGGTTTTCTTGATCTATTATCAACTAGAAGTTGTGGTGTTGTGAGAAAAGAAAAATAGTTTTGAGATATTGGCCTAAAATTCAAATTATATATGAGTTGAGGATCAGGTACTGGGCTTCTAAACAAAAATTCTCTGTCGCTCAATCTTTCAAATTCTAATTTTTTTAAGATATCCCTAAACAAAATATTCCCTCTATCCTCTTTAAGTCTTTCAACAGTATACTCAATGTCATCTAAAGTTATTTTTGACCCATCCGACCAACGAATATCTTCTCTGAGAGTAAATTTAAGTAACCTAAAACGATTTTCCGGGTTTTCGTTGTTATAATCCAACCATTCAGGTGGGTTGGAGAGTAAAATAGGATTGATTTTAGGCTCATCGTTAGAGTTTAGAAAATCTGGATATATAACTTCATATAACGGATGAAAAAGTAAACTAGAAATTCTTGTTTCTACGGAATTATTTAACTCTAAAACTGGATTGAATACATTTATTTCTGATCCGACAAAACCCTCATGAATCGCTCCACCCCTAGCAGCAACTTCAGTTGTCAAAGCTAGGTAGCTACTATACCCAAGAAAACCAATCGACACCAAAAAAGCAAATAAAATAGTTACTAAAAATACTTTGAAAGCATAACTAGCACTTAATAGGACTTTGAAAACAATTTTTGGTTCTTTAAATCTGGACCAATTTATAGGCCAACAATCTTTAACAAACCTTGTAATTTTATATTCAATTTTGTTTAACTTAATTTTTATTTCGTTAGTGTTCCATTTTTGGGACATAGTTATGTCCCACTATTATCACACTAACAAATAAGTTTAGTCAATACTATTTTATTTATTTTAGAAAATTACCCTTGATCCAAATCTACATTCAAATCTAAATTAACTTCTTTATTATAACACTTCATTATATATAGACAGAGCTTGTTTAAGAAAATTTCGTAGTTATGTCAGATAGTAATAATTAATAATCAGTTAGTTTTTAATATTTTGTTTCAATATTGTGTTTTTAATTGTTTTTAATATTTTCAATAAAATAAATATAGAGATATAGATTTCAATAAATATATAGATATAGAAAATATAATAGAAAATATAAAAAAATAATAAAATTTAATAAATTTTTAAATTTTTTTATTTAATATTTAAATTTAATATTTAACAATTGAATTATAGTAATTATAGTTGTTATTATAGTAATTATAGTTGTTACTATAATTAATATTTATTTACTATAATTATTTATTTACTATAAT
>CAKZLR010000034.1 GCA_937127165.1 uncultured Candidatus Peregrinibacteria bacterium | reverse complement strand
CCCTTCTCAATACCTTTTTCTATGGCTAGTTTAACACAACCAATCACTGGTCTTGTGTTGTCATCATGAAGAATATTAGCTTTAGGAAAAATTTTGTGAACTTCTTGAGTAGTAATATCTAATACTCTTTTCCAATTCCACATTCCTCCAGTCAAAACAATATCAAAATCCTCGTCTTCTCCAAAACCAAAATTAGTATAACAATAAGTAGTCAATTTGTGGGCCCAACGACCAGCGATAACTACTAAATAATTATCTAATTCTTTTCTTAATTGCTTATTTCCTGAATTATACTCGTTAGACAAGGCTTTAGGAATTTGAGTAATTGTTTCTCCCCTGATACTTTCTTCTGGAGTAAGGTTGTTATAAAAATCAACCGGATCCTGACCCAAAAAATTTTTTACTGTCCTGTAAATTTCACTACCAGGCTTTAGGTAGTTGTATTTTGCTTCAATCAATAAAATTCTCCCAAAATCGCGACCTCCATGACCCAAGCTTTTGTTAATTTTATTACCTTCAGGAGAAAATAGATTGATGGCCGAACCAGTTCCAGCAATCCCCAAAACGCCTGTAGCTCTATCTGACAAAGATCTAAAACAAGAGTACTGATCATCGGCTAAACTATATTTTTTAAGATATTGACCAATAAACTGAAAAACTTTTTGATTGTTAGGATTCTCTTTATCACCACATTCAGCAATACCGAAATACCCATACACAATATCACTAAAGTTAACAAATTCAGCTATACGATCAAAACCTTCTTTAAGATTGGCAATCACCTTATCTGGGCCAACATATTTTAGATTGGAATTTTTTTCTATGATAAACTGTACTACAGGATTAAGTTTGTAGTCAGACACTAGGAATTCTATTTTTGTACCACCGCCATCGACACCTAATACATACATATTACAAAATATAGTAGTTAAAAACTTTAACAGTCTAAGTTTATTAGAGAATTTTGACAAGATCTTTTTGATCAAAACCAAGCAAACTGATTTCTAATTCTAAGTCTATATCTAATTTCTTTTTTACTTCTTGTTTAATCTGACTAATTAACTCCAAAGCATCAGAGGCTCTACCACCACCCAAATTCTCCATAAAAGCAGCATGCCAATTAGATATTTGTAAATTTCCAAGAGTTTTGCCTTTCCAGCCCAGAACCTTATCAATAATATAACCTGTGCTGGGTGTAGGAAAGTTATATTTTTTTTGTACTTCAGGAGGGATATTTTTAAACAAGCAACCACAAGTGTTTTTCGGTTGAATTTTTTTACGATTATTCCACTCACGATAAACTTCTTTAGCTTTTTGAACATTACCTCTTTGTAGCTGTAAAGTAACATCAAGAATAATTATATTTCTTTTATGTCTAATGATGCTCTGGTCATAACCAAATTCAAAATAAATAAAATCAACTTCTTTTTTTTGACCATCTTCCAAAACTGTTGCTGAGTAAAAATAATCAGAAAAATGGTGAGTTCCCCCATGAATATTGTTAAATAAAGCCCCACCAATAGTACCCGGAATTCCGGCAAACCACTGCAATCCAGTTATATTGTTCTTGTGTAGCCAACCAATAGAATATGGTAAATTAACACCAGAATCAAATTTCACCAGTACGGGATCGCCATTTTCTTCATAGTCAAGATCACTAAAAGTATAATATTCCTGAGCTGCTTGTCCATAAACTGGTGGGATAATGATCATCTGTTTAAAATTTTGGCTGTCCAAAACTTCGATTTTAGTAGACCGATTGATAATTACTAAACCTCTTAAACCAGAATCAGCTATCAATACATTTGATCCGCCCCCCAAAACAGTATATTGCTGACCAAATTGCCGACAAGTCAAAATAATCTCTTCCAATTCACTAGATGATTTAGTTTCTACCAAAACTTCGGCAGGTCCACCGATTTGCCAGGTAGTATATTTTGCTAGTTTTTCTTCAAATTTTGGTTGAAATTTTTGTATTTTGGACAAAAAATCTGAGTTCATAACCGTAAAAAATCGAAGTTAAATTTAACATACTTGTCAAACCTTAATGTATTCTTGTTTAGTGTGTACAAGATCTTGAAAATTCACATAAAAGAAGCTTTATAATGTTGTTCAGCTGAATGAAAGAAAAAGAAAGATTTAGATGAAAGATTTAGATAAAGTTTACAATCTTTTATATCAAATCTACATTCAAGTTTATAAAAAACTGACTACTTGAAAAGAAAAAATACTATTTTAAATAAAAAAACTGAAAAAATAAGAGTCTTAATTTAGAGTTTTAATTTCCAATTTTTCGCTTTACTAAGATCTTACATTAATGTCTTTAAATAACCTTCTTTTTTAGTTTGTTGTATTAGGTCAGGTTGAACCGCCATAAACTTTTTTTACTATTTTTAACCACAACTATTCGCTCGTAAAGTTTAGTTATGTCAAGAAGATAATGACTAGTCAAAAGTACGGTTAATCTTTTTTCTCTGTTTAGCTTTAAAAACAGATTACGCATAGTAGGATTGAGTATCAAATCAAGACCAATGGTTGCTCATTTATAAACAAAAACTTGGGAGAGTGTAGGACACTAGAGACAATTGCAAACTTCATTCTTTACCCCAAACTAAGCTAGCGAATAGATACTTCTATTTTTTTCTTCAACCGCAAAAAATTTCTACTAAATAATTCATCCTTCGATGAACTCTGGGGTGGTTATATCATACAGATAACTGCTAAGCCGAACTATTCTTAGAGTTTATTAGGATCAAAGTTTTGCTTTTAACCAGACACCAAACAACCTAAAAAAAATCAGGTTTCCGTTCGTAAGAGATAATGGTCAGGAAATTAAATCTCTCTAGAAGTTTTTCCACCAGACCAAGACAGTGTTTGATAAAAGTAGTCTTCCAGCTCAGTTTGGTTTAAAAAGTCCAAAAAATAATTGGTTAAAAAATAATTGGTTATTCAATTTCTAAACTAAAGTAGTTCAAAGCATCCAAGTAGTATGTTCTCGCTTAAAAAAGTCTTTTCTTTGGAAAACATGAAAAGTTTTGGACAAGTTTTTGACTTTAGGTAAAGACATATTTTGAGTAGTAATAGTAAGAATTTAGAATTATAACCTTATAACCACACTCTCGTATTTCTTCATACATTTTTGCAAAATGTTTTTAACCACAATTACTAGCACAATAACCTAAATTAAAACAACCAAAATAACTACATTGAATGATAAATAAAAAATAATAGCAAGTAGAAACTTAGCAAAACTAAAATACAAAATATCTAACAAGAAACTTCTCCCGGATAAAGCTGAAGGGGTGTTATTAAGTTATTAAACAAATTAACAGTTTCTCAAGAAGGCCGAGAGAAGATTATTACATGGAACAGAAAAATGATTAAGCTTGGGATAATAAAAGAAATTAAGAAGGTAATAAAAATAAAAATCGTTTGGTAATACCAAAAATTTGAAACCAAATTTGGTAAAAATATGGCAATATATAATCCCAATTTGTAAACAAAGCCCATAAAATTTTCTCCAAAACGTTTCAAAAAATAGTGTCCAAATAAATTTGATTTTATAACCTCGCTAAATTTTATCTCCAAGAATTAGTATAAGATTTGAAATTATCAACTATCATCTCATCAATTAATTACATATACAAAAATTTATAAAAAAGTGTAGAGATTAGAGTCACTATTTAGAGTAGTATATCAAACAAACAAAACTTTTCCGACATTTACAAAAATCAACAACCAAACAAAACTATCAAAACAGTAAATGATGCAGAACGAATATCACCAGTTATACCGGCTTCTGGATAATTTTTCCATTACAGAACAAAGTAACCCTAAGAATGGCATTCTACTGTTTACCAGTTTAGGGTGATTTTTATTTTGATCCAGTCTAAAATTTGAAATGAATTGTCTAAACCTAAAATAATCTTATAATTTCATACACCTAAACGATGACAGTTTATCAAAACTACAAGCTTGTAAAGTAATATTGCAGCATAATTGACAAAAAACACCTAAGACACTTGATTTTGACAACAAAACCCGTTTTTCGTTATACTCTAGCTAAGTTTATATGGTTTGTATATCTATCTTTAGATATCAAAATGTGTATCAAG
>CAKZLR010000033.1 GCA_937127165.1 uncultured Candidatus Peregrinibacteria bacterium | reverse complement strand
GGTTGTTGAGTCAATTTGTTTCTGAGATTTGGAGATATGTTAGCTTGATCCGTATTTTGAACTAAATTTTGGTTTTGAATCTCTGGATCAATAATTACCAACTCTTCTTGACCAGGATCTACAAATTCAGCGGCTAAAACACTTTTTTGCCAAAACCCTCCAATTCCCAAAACAAAATAAAATATTATAAAGGCTGAAAATAGATTTTTAATGTTTATCTTGCTAAACATAATCAATACTATCTAGAGTGTAGTATATATTTTGTATTTGTGCAAATTTACTTTATTTGAATCGAATGTAATATTTCAATTAGAATGTTTCTATTTAAAAACCAAACCAACTGAGGAGCATTATCAACTACTTCAAATGAAATATTGACTATATGAGTCATCACTGTTTGTTCATCTGGATCTCCCAAAATTAACTTTTTGGATAACGAATTACCTCTCTTTTGATATACAAATTCCCTCTGGGTGATAGTCAAAAACGATGGTTTTAAAATATAAATATTATCTCTTGTATCAAAAGTAAAAACAGTTCCACCCTGTTGAGAAATAACAAAAGGTTCTACGAAATTATCTATAAAAACAAAACCTTCCGAATTAAACCTGATTAATTCTCCTTCAAAAGGGTTTAGTGTAAAATTATTTTCCAAAATATATTCATCAGCTTTAGTATAGTGTGGATTAAAAGATAAAAAAGAGTTGATATAAATCCTAAAATCTCTAGCTGGGTTAGCTAACAAAATCCGATCAAAATAATTTTCTCTATCTTTAGATAGATACACCTTGATGTGCCAACCAGTCGGATACTTAAAAGTAAAAGGAATTCGGCTGTCTTCAAAGACTGTATAACGAACTGTATTAATAAAATCCAAATTTAATTTTGATTTTTCTATTCCTTCTTGCAATTGTTTTTTAATCAAGACAAAATTTTCAACAAACCTTTGACGATTTTTAATATCAATAGAAAGTATAAAAACAAAAGTAATGATAAGTAAAATAAAACTACTAACAAAAATCTTAATCTGTGAGATTTTTTGTTTACGGAATTTCATAATTTATCATTTATATTTTGCATCTCAAACATCCTGCGGATTTGAGCAAGCATAAAATTTTACAGCTTCTGCTGCATTAGATAGTTGCTGTTTTTTATTTTGATAATAAGAACTGTTATTAAACCAATTCTCATTAGTCATATTTCTGTGAACAGCTTTATTCAAAACTACTGCCATGCAAGGATCTTTTGCTAACAAAAAAGCCAATGCCTGATTTTGAAGATCTTCAGGGTTATTATAAGCTCTTTGTATGTCTATAACTATTGCACCTTCTGGTATCGAGGAAGATGGTGTTTGAATATAAATATTGTTAGGGAATCTACCTCCAAATAGATATTGATCAACAAATTCTTGATATCCAGGTAAATTACTTTTGTAGTTCCATTGTGGTTTTGTAGCATTAACAGAGTTGTCAAACACTCTTTGCAAAATACCACTTACATTACCATTTCCAGATCTATAACAAGTATTGTATGCATCAGAAAAATCAGTCATTCTATTTTGAAATTGAAAACCAGCAACTTGAACCATATTGTATCCTGAATTGGTATGTTCTTGTTGACATACTCTTGCAATATTATACTTCTGCGCATTTTCTCTACAATTAAAAAAATAGGGATCTACTCCACCTTCAATATGTAACCAAGCTATAACTAATAGGTAATCTGTATTGTCATTTGTTGTTGTTTGAGAAAGATGGGATATGGACCCAAGGAATTGATTAACACCCCAACTTGTTCGAAATTGTTGAATTATGGTATTAACTTCATCAACCGAAGGTGTTGGCAAGTTGTTAAATGCCACCGGTCCGCCTCTACATTGTAGAGATTTCTCGGTAAAAAAATTAGAGCTACTA
>CAKZLR010000032.1 GCA_937127165.1 uncultured Candidatus Peregrinibacteria bacterium | reverse complement strand
CGGTCAATTCCACCTGATTCCAAGTCCTAGCTCCTTGAGTTACTTTGGTAACACTTCGTGGGGATTATTTATCATTAGATTCATTCCTGAGCCCCCTAAACTCTTTTTAACAAGAGTAGTAGGCTTGTGGATGTTTTTTAAAGTGATAAACTTGCAGAATATACTCAAACTTGGTTTTTAGTTCTGGAATATTTAAAATTGTTTAAAAGAAAGAGGAAAGATGATAATCCCATGGAACTTTAAATAGTAGAGGTGTAATCTAGTATATAAAAAGTAATTTCAGAGAAGAGTTGAAGGATCATCTTGAATTACTTTGATCGTTATTGCATGTACCAACGATGCATTTTCACTACCAATATAATCTTGAGCAATTCTGACATATTTTTTAGCTATTGGTTGATAATATTCTAAAAGTGTTGTAGGTATTTCTTCTTTAGATTTTTTTATTTCTTGTAGTTCTTGAAGAAAAGTAAATAAAATAGCTTTAACAATTTTATATGTTTTCTTTGAGTCTGAGAGGTATTTTTGAAGAATGTTCTCAAATTTTGATTCATTTTGGACTATTTTTGTTAGTGAATCTTGCAAAAGATCTGTGTTTGGCAAGTCTTGAGATAAATTTAAAGTATCCAAAACTACAGACCAATCAAAACCCATTTGAGCTTTCTCTTCGATGTCTATAAAATCTTTGGAATCTTGTAAAAAAATATTTTGATATACCGCACTAAACAAACAAATAACAAAATTTTTAGTCCACATTTCCAAAACCGACATTTAGGCTAATTTTGAAATTATTTTCTTGCCTTTATAGTATCCAGAGATAGGACAGACGGTATGGGGTCTAACTTTTGCTCCAGAATAGGCACAAACAGCGAGTTGAGATTTCCTTACTTTGCCGTGACCCTGGCTTCTTCTATCTCGAACTCTTTTGTGGGTTAGTCTTTTTTTAGGTACAGCCATATGAAATTTTTTGATTATTTTGATTATTTTTTAATTACTTTAGTGTATGCTAAATTATCGTGAATCGCAGTTTTATCTTTTGAAAAGACTACCTTAGCGATGCTAGCAAAAACCAGTAATTCTAAAACCTCTCCAACAATTCTAATACTTGGGTAATAAACACTAAAAAGTGTCACAACAAATATCAAGATCATGAGAACTTCCCTGGTAATTGCTTGAATTAAAGACGGTCTTCCTAGATTACTACTAACAACCCGTATTTTTAGTAGAAACTTCCCGAGGGTAGTTTCAATTTTTGAATTTGTCAATAGACTAAAATATAAAATGTAGACAAAAATTAAAATACCTATAACTATTGCTGTTTGGTTTTTGGCATATTGTAGAGCAATTTTGCACTTTTCTGGATCTTCAGTGTTTTTACAAGAAAACAAAAAATTATCATTATTAATTGCTTGGTCTCTAGCTTGAATTAAGCTAATTGGATTTTGAGAAATATAATTAATGTAAATTCTAAAATCATTTACTTTTACAGCTGCTACAATTCCATTTAAAGGAATAGCGATACTTAATGTAAGTAAGAAAACTATAAACAAGTCTATAATTTTTGCCAGGATACGAGAAGAAAGACTAGCATAACTAGTCTCTTCATCGTTTTTCAGAGATTCTTCGGTCATTAAAAACTTTAACAACTACTCTGTCTCAATAACGTTAACAAATCTTCTTGTGGTTATATTGCCAGTAAACGCTATAACCTTCTTTTTAGAAAATTGAACAATCCCAGACTTCAAAGCAATCAAGGAATCGTCAGAAGTTCTTTTAACATTTAAACCAGGATGAAACTTGGTCCCCAGCTGTCTGACTAGAATCTGTCCGGGTAAAACTTTATGACCACCAAACACCTTGACACCTCTTCTCTTAGAAATTGAATCCTTGTTCTTTTTTGCTGCACCTGCTGCCTTTTTATGAGCCATAAATCTTTACGACTTTTAACTTTAAAATAAAAACTAACGTTTCGACCACTGTTCTCTTTTTCTAGCTTTTCTTAAACCAGCTTTTTTTGGTTCCACAATTCTAATATCTGTCGTAAGATAACCAAAAGATCTTAGAATTGGTTTATATCCTTCGTCTTTAGCTAATAGAGCCTTGGCTAGAGCCAACCTAGCTGCTTGGGACTGTGAGGACAAACCTCCCCCATTAATGAAAAAATCAATATTACCACTTTTAATTCCAACATTAGCAACCAAAATCTCTATATTTTTCCTAAATAACTCTGGAAAATAAGTTTCAAAAGCTCGTTTATTAACGGTAATTTTTAATGGTTCATCAGAAATATAATATTTTGCCCTAGCCGTAGAAGTTTTCCTTCTACCACAACCATAAAAATATGGCTTATCTTTTGTTGAGGTCTTCGTAGTTTTTTTATTAGCCATATTAGCCATAACCATAAAAACTTACCAAAATCAATAACAACCATCGAAACCTAATTAAATAGGTAGCAATTAACATTGCTCGTTATTCAAGATCTATTTGATTTTGTCAAGAGTCCTACAAAAGCTTCATACCAAAATCAATAATTTTTAGACTGTTGTTTAAAGAATATAAATTTCAACGGATCATCCATTCAAAATTTTAGTCTAATTGACAATAAGCAGGTTATTCTTAACACTTGCTAGTTTTTTGTGCTTACTTACATGTCTTTATTGGTTATTTTTGATAAATTTTTACAAAATATTTTTTTAAAACAATTGAACTTTAAAGTTCAATCAAACTCTTTTTTAAAATCCTCGGGAATTGTTTTTATAGTTAACCTAATAGTGGCGACTATAAATTATACAGTCCCAATTATTGTTAGAAATATCACAGATAAAGATTTTTTCCCTAAATGGATTGCTCTTAATAGTACTATTGCAATTAGTTTGGTTATTTATGTAGCTTTACAAGCAGAATTTACCAAAAAAATTTCAGCCCACCATACGCAAAATAGTGATATAACTGCTAAAAACTACCTCAATTTTATGAAAAGAGGGTTGCTGAAAATTTTTCTGTTTTCTATCCCAATTCTACCTTTCATAATTTGGGTTGTGCGATTTGCTAGCCCTTCAGATAGTTGGATACTAGCTACAACTATAGTCGCAAACTTGTTTTTACAAAGTTATGCGGTGCTACATAGTAGCTACCTTTTAGGTATGCTAAAAATCAAAGATTTTTCGATCGGGATATTACTGTCTACTTTTTCCAGACCTTTAGCTACCACTGCAATGTTACTTGTTGGCTTAGATCTATATGCTTTACCGTTAGGTTATATGATTTTTGCCTTAGTTTTACTTAGTCACAGTCTTTGGGTTATCCGAAGATATGATCGCGAGAAAAAACTTCAAGAAGATAAAAATTTTGTTTGCAAAAATCCATCATCAGATAAAACTACCGTTTTTGACCTTACAACAGAATTTATTAGTATTTCTAAAACAGTTTTTGTCTTTTTTGTCTTATCTGCTTTTTTAAATGTTTCTGCGATCATCGCTGAAAGAAATTTACAAAACGAAGATCGTGATCTATTTGCAGTATTATTCACTTTTGGTCAAATTATTCACTTCGGATCAATAGCTTTTTTAGGTGCTTTTGTAGCTTATTCAGCCAAAGGTAGAAATATTAAGCTTTATCTTACTTCAGTTGCTGCGGTTAGTATGATCGCACTTGCAATCGGTATTGGGTTTTGGCTATTTGGGCCAATTCTGCTAGCTATAATGAACAGTACAGAATATATTTCTCAGATTTATACCATACTCTACTTTTCAATTTTTGTAGCTCTGTACAATATCATTTTTGTTTCTTCTCAATATCTAGTTAGTCAAAATGACTATGGTACAATTTTTATTTTGGTTTTTTTCTTAATCATTCAAACAGTAGTTTTAATCAATCCAGTGTTAATTGGCTTAGCTGGTTTATCTTTATTTCAATTCGTAACAATCAACAATGTCATAGCTCTAATTACAACCACTGCCTTAGTTCTTAAAATTTTACTAGATCATAACAAATTAAAACTCAAACATAACTCTATAAATTATAAATTTAATCTAGGTTAAAACAATTCAAATATATTTGACAAATTAATTGACAAATTAAGACAAATAAGCTAGTCCCAGTCCAGGTTTAAACCTAATGTTTATGCTTCAATCTCCAAATTTTAATTTGCTAGATCAAGATAATGCTTTGCATAAACTAGATGACTATGCTGGGTGTTGGCTTATTGTTTATTTTTATCCCAAGGATGATACTCCCGGTTGCACCAAAGAAGCTTGTGGTTTTAGAGATCTTATTCGGACTTTTGCTAATAGTAATGCTAAAATTATTGGTATATCGGCAGATAACCCTGAATCACATAAAAAATTTGCTCAAAAATATAATCTCAACTTCCCTCTTTTATCTGATTTAGACAAATCTGTAGCCAAAGCTTTTGGAGCACTTAGTGAAAAAAAATTAATGGGAAAAACTTATCAAAGCATCAAGAGAAATACTTATGTTATCAACCCAGAGGGTAAGATTGTTAAAGTTTTTGAAAATGTTAATCCTATAAAAAACCCTATAGAAGTCTTAGAGTTTTTAGGAGGAATTCAGGACCAATCATCTTGACAAAATTCCGTTAGTAAAATAGCTTTTTTCGACTGAGCGGTCGTGGTGGAATGGTAGACACGCTACTTTGAGGTGGTAGTACCAGTTATGGTGTGGAGGTTCAAGTCCTCTCGACCGCACCAAAATATATAGAATTATAAATAAAATTATAAGAGTACTTAACAGTTAAAAATTGAACAACTCGTAAAATCTATAAAATTAGTTATTTAGATTAAATAATTAAAAAGTGATTATCATCAAAACCTTGTTAAGAGTGAAACAAAAAACAAAATAACTGAATGTTTATAAATTTGCTTTAATCATTTATAGAATAAAATTATAGAATAAAACATGCCCAAAAAGCTTTTTTTCAATTGGAAAATGAATCCTACAAGTAGTTTTCAAGCTACTAATCTTTTTGAAGAGGTTATAAAATCAAGCAAATCTTTGTCTGTTCACGTTGTTGTGTGTCCTCCTTTTGTTTATCTTCCGTTAGTTTGTGAAATGTCTAAAAAAACAAATATTAAAATAGGTTCTCAAGACATTTCTACCCAAGATTCTGGATCTTTGACAAGCGAAATTAGTGGGCCTATGCTAGTTGATTTGGGTTGTCAATACAGTATTATTGGCCATTCAGAAACTAGAGAAATCAATCATCTGACAAATCAAGATGTTAATAAAAAAATAAGACATTGTTTACAATCTAAACTAACCCCTATATTTTGTATAGGTTATCAAGAAGATAAAACAACCACAGATATTAACCATACAGAATTATCCGAGCAAATTCAGCAAGGTCTGCAAGATATAAGACTAGAAGACGACCAAATAATATATCTTGCATATGAACCAGTCTGGGCTATTGGTACCGGCAAAACGGCTGATAATAGTATTATTGTTGAAGTGACTAAATTTATTTTACAAGAGCTAAAAATGCTTGGATTAAATTCAAAAACAAAAATTTTATACGGAGGTAGTGTAGATGATCAATCTGTTGTAGAATTAATGAAAATTGAGGAAATTGACGGGTTTTTGATTGGGGGAGCTTCTTTAAAGCCAGAAAAATTTAGCAGAATAATTGGAATTGTGAGTAGTAACTAAACATTGTTTTATATATCTATATAAAAATACAAAAATTTAGAAATGTTATTGACTATAGATCAAGCAGTTGAGTTTCTTAGATCGGGCGAGGTTGTAGTGTTCCCTACTGAAACTGTTTATGGGTTGGGTGCAGTAGCTAGCAATCTATTAGCTGTGGAAAATGTGTATAAAATTAAAAATCGCCCTAGAGATAATCCTTTAATTTGTCATTTTTATGACATAAAACAGATTAGAAAATATGCTAAAATTCCAGAATTAACTAAATTTTTGATGAAAAAATTTTGTCCTGGACCTATTAGTTTTTTGCTTGATATAACTACTGATTCTCCCCTTTTGCCGGCTACTTGCGGTCTACCTACAATGGTGGCTCGCATTCCTAGTCACCCATTAACTCTAGAATTGCTTCGGAAAATTGACTTACCCCTAGTAGGTCCTTCAGCTAATACTTCAGGCAAATTTAGTGGAACTGATGTAGAAATGATACAACAAGACTTGGGCAATAAAATTGCAGGAATTTTAGACGGGGGGAAATGTCAAATAGGAATGGAATCAACTATAATAGATGCCAGAGATAACAACACTATAAAAATTTTCAGACAAGGTATAATTGGTAAGCCGGAATTAGCTAAAGCTGTGCAAAAAACTAAATTTAGACATGTTCAAATACTGGATAACAGCTCAACCCAAACTAAAATGGTTATTCCTGGCAGTAAATACAAACACTATGCTCCAATAACACCAATAATTTGGGTGAAAAGTTTTATTGAGCTTGAACAATATAAGCACGGTCAAACGGTTATTTTTGGAGGTTCTTTAAGTGATCTTGAAAAGATAAAATCTATCCATAATACCATTTATCTCGGCGAGAGAATAGCAGAAATTGCAAAAAATTTTTACAGATGTTTGTTTGACTTAGATCAAAAAAAAGTTACACAAGGTTTACTTTTCATACCTATTTTAGATAATTCTAGTATAAGCTTGTCTCTTATGGATAAGATAAACAAAATTGTTCAATTAGAAAATTGATCTAAAACTTAGGATAAATAGCAAATTTAAATAGCAAATTAGATATAAATATCATGTTTATTATTTAAACATTCATTTACCAAACTATCAGCATATTGGTTAAATTCCCTACGAATATGAATAAATTCAACATATTCAAAATTATTTCGTAGTTCTTTAGTCTGTTCAAAAAAGGGTTTCAGTTCAGGTTTTTTGACTTTATAATCACCTAACAGTTGTTTAACTACCAACTCGCTATCTAAATACACCCTTAAATGTTTAATTTGTGAACAGTACTTTGAAGCTATCCGTAACCCTGCTACTAGCCCGTGCCATTCTGCTTCATTATTTGTTACTTCTTTTCCTAAATATTGTTTATGATCTTCCAAAAAGTCCAATCTGCTAGTTATTTTAGAAGGTTCTTTTGATAAAAATTCCAATTTCTCGCGACTAGCATAAAGTACAACCCCAAAAGCAGCTGGACCAGGATTACCTCTACTGCCACCATCCGAAAAAAGAATTAAGGACTGCATTTTACTTTTTAGTGATTTAAGTTTAAAACCTAAAAGGACAGCTATTTTTTACTTATAACCTTTTTGTCAAATAGGATTTGTGTTTGCTGGTTTTTAGTATCCGACTTTTTATGTTCTTCCAACCATTGCCTAAACATTTGTATCACTTCATGTTGGTTGTGAGATAAAAACTCACAATTTTCTTCCACGGGAACACACCAACATTCAACTTTTTGCTGACTTTCGTCTTTATCTGTGTGTTGCCAAACTTTTTTGACATCTAAAGGATAAACTGGTCTTACAATGTAAAAGACTTGCAAGTTGGAATACCCGTCAACATCGTTTTCAAAAAACATATATCCAAGAGGACAGACAATACGAGTGTCTAAACCAGTCTCTTCTTTAATTTCTCGGATAATTGTTTGGGCAACGTTTTCCACTCTTTCTACTCTTCCGCCAGGTATCTGAATTCCTCTGTAAGGTCTGCTGAGAGAACGAAACACTACATAAAAGTCTTTTCCACGGTGCTTTGTCCACACTACCGCTCCGGCTCTAAAAACATGTCTACGACAAAACTTTTTAGAAGTAATTACGACATTTTTAGGGTCAAAAGATCGAGTTGGATTTGTGAGAAAATCTGATTCTAGGTCGCTGTGCATAAAAATTTATAATAAACTTGAAAAACATTAAAAATTCGGTAACTTACCGAGAAATTGTACGACTGATAAAACCTAGTCTTCACAAAAACCGTTTTTTTTTATTTGTGTCAAGAAAGTTTATTTATAAATAAATAAATCAAAATGCCAGCACACAAAAATAAGCAAATATCGTTTGATTTAGCTTTTTGGCAACAGATTTGGCTTTTTTTTATAGAGCTTAATTTCCAAATCTTACCTCCAGAACTTGCAGAATACAAAGAATTTCTTAGTGCAAGGTATTTTATCTTAAGTACAACCCAAGGAAGGGTTTTTGTAAAAAGTGATACTCTTGAAAATTCTCTGGAGGTGACTACGAAACTCTGGCAAAAAATTAAAAAGATGGCTAAAAAGGATTGTTTAGCTGAATGGAATTATATTGGCAATAAAAACGAAAAGAACAGATATTTAAAATACTTGGACTATTTTTTTTGGATAAACCAAAACGAAGAACAGATAATCAATCGCGAAGATTACAGCGAATGTATAGCACAAACCTTCAAAATTTGCAAGTGTATTCAAGATCTCAACCTGGAGATTCGGCCTGCAATTGACTTTATGTCTCCCAAAAGCCAAGAGTTTTTACTAAAACTACAATCGATTTTACCAGACTGGGAGTTAAACAATTATTTGATAAACGACTCTGAAGGCAACTTTCATTGGCAAATTTTAGCAAATAGTAGTTTTTTGTTTGAGGGTTGGATTTTTAAATCAGGTAAAAATTTTGTTCAGAAAATTATCTTTAAACAGTTATAAATTAAGTAGGTATTAAATATGGTCTTTTTGAAAAAGTATTGATTAAATTATGCTTTTCTTTTTGTTTTTGAAATATCAGAGCTGACAAAATAGTATTATGTATGCAGATATTCAATTATTACTTGGAACGTATATAACATATGTGTACTTTAGCCGAAATAATTTAGTCTATTTTAGATATTCTCAAATTAACTAAACCTTAGGTTTGTATTTATTATTGTTTACGTTGAAGGGTAGATAAATTTATTATTACAATAAAATAAAGAAGAACTGAATTAGATGTGGATAAATACTGATTCAAATATATCTTTCTTAAATTTTAACTACAAAGTTTTTGGGGTTATCTCTACAAAATATACATAGATAGGAGTAATTATAGTTTCTAGAAAACTAGATAATAAAGTATACAGTAATTGAATTTCTTTCTTGACAAAAACAAAAAAGTTTTCTCAGGACAGGCATCCTATCTTTGATTTTGAAGATTTCAAAGAATATAACCATAATCTTGATGGCCGTAAGTCGGTACTTGATTCTCAAAATTCGCCAGGAGGACGTCGTGATGATGAACTATTAAAAGAACTTCTTGGTTTAGAAGAGCAAATGCGTAAAGATCCAGATACGGCTAACAGACTTCTAGATAAATGGTACAGATTCAGATAATTAATGGGGGATTATAGTCTAGAGAATACAGACGAGGGTCTTGCAAGGAACTAATAAATGAGTTGTCTATTCTTCACTACTTAGGATAAGTAAGAATTAAAAGCTTTTGGTTGGATAGTTAGTATCATAAAGTTTGAATAAACAAGAAAAGCAGAATTAAAATTAAAAAGATCAGAGAGTTAGAAACAAAGCTTGGTGATTACTAAGTCTGAAGGTTTTGAACTCGAAGGTGTAGCTTTTTGAGGTGAGTTTGTGGTATACATGATTCATTCTTTCTTTTTTCTAGAATTTGATTTAGCTTTGAATCCTGTAGGTAGTTTATTTGACTCACCGACTTGTAAGGAGGCAATGGATTTAATTGTATGTTTATTGCCTATTTTGTAGTCTGGACAAGCAATGTAAGGTTTTAGAGTTGTTTTGGAAACACGAACAATTAAAGGTTTACCACACTCCTCACAAAATAACCCTTCTGCTAGGTTCCCAAATTTTGCTTGGGCCTCTTTTAAAGCAGCTTCATATTCTTTAAAATTTTTAGGATATATGCATTCAGGGTGGTTTGGATTTTGGTAGTATTCGCCAAATTTACCAATCTTTAGGATCATTTTGTCACCATATTTTGGACATCGCACTTCTGTTTCGGTATCGCGGTATTTTTGACGATCTCTTTTAAGAGTCTCTGATTTTGAGTCGACTAGTTTTTTAAAATCCCACCAAAAATCATTCAAAACTGTTTCATAATCTATTTCTCCTTTACTAATCCTATCTAAATCATCTTCCATTTTGGCGGTCATTTCGCTACTAGTAACCTGAGTAAAGGTGGTAGTCAAAATTTCATTTATTTTCATACCCAACGAGGTTGGTATCAAAGTTTTGTTGTTTTCCTGCACATATCCTCGCTCGTATAGTGTGGAAATAATTGTCGCATATGTGCTCGGTCTGCCAATCCCCAGTTCCTCCATTTTTTTAACCAAACTAGCAGGAGAGTAGCGAGTGGGTGGTTGAGTAAATTTTTGAAAACAAAAGATTTCCTGTAAATACATCTTGTCACCTTGACGTAATAAACTTTTACCTTCTTTTTCTTCTGTGAGACTATCATCCATAATCGCTTTGAAACCAAGATGGGTTGTCCAAGTGATAAATCCAGTAAATTCGTCTTGTCGGTTGTTTTGAAGTACAAAGGTAACTCTCTGACGAATTTCGTCTGTCATCTGACAAGCAATTGTTTGTTTCCAAATTAAATCGTACAATTTCCACTGTTGCTGGTCTAATTTACCTTTTAAACTAGCAGGAGTAATTAATGGGTCTGTGGGTCTGATAGCTTCGTGAGCTTCTTGAGCATTGCGGCTTTTAGATTGATAAAATTTAGCTTTGGGTGGTAAGTATTGAGGATAATTTTGAGCAATAAACTCTCTACAAGCTTGAATAGAGTCGTCAGATAAATTAGTACTATCGGTTCTCATATAGGTAATAAGAGCTGTTGGCGAACCATCAATTTCTACACCTTCATACAATTTTTGGGCAATCTGCATGGTCATTTTTGGCGAATAGCCAAGTTTAGATGAAGCAGATTGTTGTAGTGTGGAAGTGGTAAACGGTGGTTTAGTATAACTTTTCTCAGTTTTCTGTGACACTCCACAAACTGTATACTCACTAATACAATCTAAACCATCTAGCAAATTTATAAGATTTTCCTTAGAATTTATTTTTTCGGGCAATTTTTCGCCTTTCACCTTATTTAACCTAAACCAATTAGTTTCACCTTCTTTTTCTGTGTCTAAAGCATTCTCTTTTGTGTGCCATCGAAACGTAGGGTTAGAAACTTTTTTTGTGGCTTCAAAAATTCCTTTAATTTCCCAATACTCTTCACTAACAAAAGCCTGAATCTCTTTTTCCCTTTCGCAAATCAACCTTAAGGTAGGGGACTGCACTCTCCCAGCTGAGAGTTTGTAATTACCCATAACCGACCATAACACAGGAGAGAGTTTATAACCAACTAATTTATCTAATATTTGCCGAGTCTGTTGAGCTTCAACAAGTTTTAAATTTAATTGTCTAGGGTTAGCAATCGCCTGTTTAATAGCTTTTTCAGTGATTTCGTGAAACTCTAATCTTTGAACTTTAGATTTATCTTTAATTCCCAAAACTTCTGCTAAATGCCAAGAAATAGCCTCACCTTCCCGATCTGAATCTGTTGCAAACAATATACCATCTTTAGCCGCTTTAGCAAGTTGTTTGATCTCTGAAACAATTTTTTTCTTATCATTACTTATCTCAAAAATCGGTTGAAAATGATTATCTATATCTATACCACTTATTTCCAATTTACGACCATCAGCAGTAGTGTTCGTATCCGAGATTTGGCGAATATGACCAGCCGAAGCCTTGACTGTATATTTGGAACCTAAGATTTTACCAATAGTTTTGGCTTTAGCAGGGGATTCTACAATGATTAACATACATAATTTATCTTTACTTAGGGGAAAAGTATCTTATAAGCGAATATAGGGAGGATGTAAGAAGACTTTTTAAATTTATTTTTTGTCAAGATTATCTAAACTTTGAAAGTTTAAAATTTGAAAGTTTAAAATTGACTTTTATGTTAGTAATTATCGCTAAAAAACTTAGAACAATTACTCTTTTGCTTTTTAAAATTAAATGAAGTAAAAAAGCCAAAGATTTAAAGTTGATCTTTGTTTTTCTAGAAAAATCAAAACAAGCTTAAATCTTTTATTATTTTTGGACAAGTTTGGTTTAATCAAATTGTAACACAATAACTACACCTCTTGTAGTAAACTTATTGAAAATTTCAAGTATAAAGTATTAAAGTAAAAAAGTCTAAATTCTACAAAAGTTTTGGAGCATTTTCATACCTGCTTCCCCAGATTTTTCTGGATGAAATTGAGTTGCAAAAAAGTTACCTTTACCAACTACTGCCGCAAATTTTTGACCATAATTACAACTGGCTAGAGTGTATTCTGTTGCTGCCTCAAAATAAAAAGAATGTACAAAATAAAAATAACTATCCTGAAGTATATCTACAAATAAAACTGAATCCTTTTCAAAATGCACACTATTCCAGCCCATATGAGGTACTTTAAGACTTTTTGTGTCAAATAATTTAACTTGGCCGGGAATTATTCCTAAACACTCTGTATTATCCTCTTGGCTCCAATCAGCTAAAATTTGCATACCTAAACAAATACCTAAAAAGGGTTTAGTGGTTTTTTTGATTAACTCAATAAGATTTTTGGTTTTAAGATTCTCCATGGCAGTACCAGCTCTGCCCTGGCCGGGTAAAATAATATGTGAACATCTATTAATAGTGTCAATATCATCAGTTAACACAAAACTAAACCCAAGTTGCTTGAGGGCATTTTGTACAGAAGCTATATTACCAGCCTTATAATCAATAATTGCAATCATCTTTTTACAGTACAGTAAAAATTCTTTTTGGTCAAATTTTTTCGTCAAACGATTGTTAGTTAGTTAGTTTTTTAAAGTCTATTATTTTTGGATAAAACAAAAAAATAACAAAAACCCTTGACCAAAAAAAAATTTAAGTTTAGACACAGTTGGTTATTTTAAATTCTTTATTTTTCTTATGTCTGCAAAACACATTAATCAAAAAGAATTTCAAGATATATTTAAAACTTCCAAATATGTTTTAGTTGATTTTTATGCAGATTGGTGTCCACCCTGCAAAATGATGTCTCCAATTATAGATCGTTTTAGCCAAGATCCAGAGTTGTCGCAAATAACATTCGTTAAAGTCAACGTTGATGAAGAGCAAGGATTATCAATGCAGTTTGGTATTCAAAGTATACCTACTTTTATTTTATTTAGAGCTACCAAAAACGGTGGTTACGAAATTGTCTCAAAGTTTATAGGTGGGCAAGAACCAATAACTTTTAAGACAAAATTGATGCAGGCTGCCCAAAATGTCATTGATATATAACCTAAATTTAGGTTGACGTATAAAGTCGTTTAATATTTATGATAGAAGGAATAACTTTTGTCAGTGTTGCTGCCTTCTTTGCTATTTTTTGCGGTTTATTTTGTGTTATCTATTTTTTGATAATTATATTTAACTTTTATCAAAATAGCTACCGACCACAGGAGACAACCCTTGTGCTTTTTACATTAATTACATTATTTATAATTAATGCTATATTTTTGTCTTTTAGTTTTAGCAGAGTAGTTGAAAGTATTAGCGAAAGTTTTAATAGACCCTTAAATAACAGACCACCGGTTGTGCGAGAATCCTTGTTCTAGGAAATATACGAACAACGAACTATGGCTTTACGGAAAGACTTAAATTATTTTAAGACTAGGCTTGACTTTATCAAGATTTTTCGGATTCATTTGACTACATGGATAACTGTAATCTTACTTAGTTTGTTAGTTAAACCGTTTTATGAAAATGTAGCACCTTTTGCGGCTAGGGTTTATTTTGATAATTTTGTAGCTAAACAAAATTTAGTCATACCTAAAATCATTACAGCAGAACAGTACATTATTGGTCCAACTCAGGTTATAGATTTGATAAACGGTCAAAAAGTTTTGTTTGCTTCTGTTAATAATAAAGTTAATCCAGATGTTGGTTTTTTCCCTTGGGTTTATACTTATCAAGTTCTTTCTGAAACTAGTGAAGTTTTGGAGCAACGAACTGTCTCTAACGAATTTTTGCTTCCTGATGAACAAACTTATATAATAGTTTATACACGAAATCCTAGAGCTTCCAAACTAAGGGTTCAACCAGATGAAATTAACAGCACTCTTATCCTTCACAACCCTAACTCACCTAATTTCCCACAACCGCCAAAAATTATTCAAAGACAAGCTACAATTAACGAAAATCCAGATGGAGAGTCTTATAAAATAAATATCATTTTTAGAAATGATGATAGGCTTGATGTTAAACAAATTGATGTAATTTATCTCTTGAGAAACCAAAACGGCGAAATTGTGGGTATTAATAAATCAATCCTCACTGGTTTTTTAGCCGGTACGGACAGAGAAATTCCGGTTGCTGACTTACCAAAACCAAAAAAGAAGTTAGACAAAAAACCATTTTTAGAAGTTATAGTTAGAATAAATTATTTAAATCCAGAAATTACCAAATTAAGCTAAACTTGTGCGTCTACCACTAAAATTAACAACAAAAAACACCTCTTCAGATAATTTTGCTTCTGAGACTAAAACTTCTTTGGAAAAATATCTAGGTAGATTTTTGCAAAGACATTTCCCTCCAAGAATTTACCAACTCTTATCTAGAGAACTCTTATCTAGGGTTTTTAAACCTACCGTACAATCTGTTTTAATTATCACTTTCTTTTTATTTCTTTCTAGAGGTCTTGGTTTTATTAGACAAATTTTGATCTATCAAAAAATGGATCAAATTTCTTCGGATTTGCTACTCTCTGCAGTTAAATTACCAGAAACTATAATCTCTTTTTTAGTCATGGGAACAATTGCTACATCAGTTCTGCCAGTTGCTTCTAGGATAGAAGCCAAAACTAATGACCAAAAGTTATTATCACAATATTTCAATTTAGTTTTATTCGTTTTATTATCCATCATGCTTGTTATCGTTGCTATTTTGATGGTTTTTACAGAGTCTGTTCTAAAATTTCTAACTAGTACAGAGATTATTCAATTATATACTAATTCTGGAATTTTTGATGATTATATTTTAGTAACCAGAATTTTACTTACCGGACCATTGCTATTTTCTTTACAAAGCATTTTTGGTGTGTATTTAACAATGAAAAAACAGTTTTTAGTGTTTAGTTCTGCTAGTGTAATTTATAATATTGGTACTGTTGCCTCATTGTTAATTGCTAAACCAAATGATTACATTATGGTAGCATTAGGTATGACTACGGGGGCAACTATAGCTTCTTTACTTTTTTGGATAACCTCTACTAGGCTAGGTTTACATACCAAGCTGCTACTCTCACCAACTAAAATGTGGCAATCTTTCAAATATCATAAACAAGATTTTTTTCAAACTTGCAAGTTATTCTTACCTAGAATTTTTTTAATTAACGGAGCAGTGCTTGCTAACTTAATTATTATTTTTATTGCTCAAAACGAGGGTCAAGTCACTGCTTTGGATATTGGTCTATCTATCCAAGCTCTATTTTTAGTGTTAATTGGGGCTGTGGGTACAGTATTTTTTCCTGACTTAGCCAAATTATTTCACTCCAGCAAAACTGACACTAAACCTTTTTGGAAAAAACTGTTTTCTTACACTGAAAAGGTAGCAATCTTATCTCTAGTTGGAGGCGTGCTAACTTTTATTTTAATTCCGGTAGTGTTGTGGTTTTTTGAGCTATTTGGTAAAGGTCAAGATAATGCAGATTATATTATTTTACTAGCTAGAATAGCCACTATGGGACTAGTATTTCAGTCAGTTAACGAGATTTTATTCAAGTATTTTTTTGTCAGAGAGCGAGTTTGGCAACCTGTATTAATTTCTGTTTTGGGAACTATTGCGCAATTAATAATCACTTTCTTACTAATTGAAATAAATCTCGACGCTGGAGCTGTTACTGCCTTTGCTCTAGTTGTTAATAATTTAGTAATTATGTTAATATCTTTGGGTTTAATTAGATCGGACTATAAACAAGATTTATACAACCATGAAAATAATTCTGATCTTGGAAATAATAAAATACTTTTAATAAAGACCCAAGCCTAAATTAGAGTTAGGTAAAAAAATATCTTATAAACTAAAGACCCTTCTGGCGAGAAAATCACCCCCTTATATAATTTGATAAATCCAAGTTAATAACCACTAAACATCACAAACCGACCCTTTATTAAGCTCAATTTATTTACTTTTTACCTGATTAGCATAATAATACATAAACATCATTGGACCAAGTTGCCAAATCCAAGGAAATATTGAATAAAAGTTACTTTCTGCCGCTGAATTAATTTCTACCCCAGACGTATCGCGACTACCCTGAAAAATTTTAATTACAAAACCAGGGAACTCCGAAGGCATAGGCTGACCAAAATTGAGATTAAGAATATAAATAAGCAATCCTGAAACTAAAAAAGCAAAAAACCAAACTTGCCAGTTTCGCGTTTCGGAATCATTAACATGGAGTTCCAACGGGTCAATTATAAAAATTCTAAGAAAGGTGATGATCAAAAAGGCAGTAAATAACATTAAAAACCAATAAACCCAATAAGGAATAGTGACGGTAGTGATAGTTTGTAAACCACTAGCAATCCACTTGTGAATAGTAGTTACCAACCATCTGAGAGCATCTAACTGAAACAAAACAGTAGCAAACAAAATTGAGATATAATATGAAGAAACTAGTCTTGGGGTCATTTATGAAAATAAAATTTTGTACAAAAAAACTACAAGCAATGTTTTATGTCAAGACTCATTTTTAATCTTATTCCACAAAACTATGATCCTTGTTCTATCATCTATTATATAGGAAAAGTAGTTATATTAAATCTGCACAAAAAACAATATCTATAAATACAGGAAATATAAGATCGGTTAATCTAAAATTTATGTAATAACACCTAACATGACTATTTAAATTGAGTATTTCAGAAACTTCGTAAATCTTCTCTAATCTTCTCTAAATTATTGTGTATATATACAACCGACTTTTTTGACCTTATAACTTATAATATAATTTAATTTATATAATTTAATTAATTAGCATATTCAATAACTTTACCTTCCCAAAGACCAATGACTTTGATTTCACCGGGAAACTTTATCTCCGAACTAACTCTTTTAGCTATTTCTCTAGTAATTGAATGCATCTTTGCGGCAGATATTTTACTTGTATCAAAAAATACCCACAACTCTCTAGCTCCTCGCATAATCCAAGTTTTTGAAACTCCATCTACAGAGTTGGCTATGTTCTCCAAAGCTTCCATTCTTTGGAAATAAGCCTCCATTGATTCTTTTCTAGCACCCGGTCTACCTCCGCTTATATTATCGCAAGCGTCTACTATAGCTGCTTCTATACAAAAGCCACGTTCTTTATGAAGATAGCTATGTACATCTCCGCCTGTAGAATGATGGCTAGAAATACATTTTTTAATTCTCCAATCTAAATTAAACATATCACAAATTTTTTCACCCAAAGTGACATGATCCGATTTTGGTTCAACCTCTTCATCCAAGGCTTTTCCAATATCGTGCAGTAGTGCTCCTTTAACACAAATATCAACATCTATAGGATTTGAAGAAGAAGGAAAATACTCGTTTAGCTGTCTGGCCAGAGCACCAGCCAATCTTGCCATCTCCACACTATGTTTTAACATATTTTGACCGTAGCTAGTACGAAATTTCAGTCTGCCTAAAATACGAATAAGTTTGGCAGGAAAATCCACAATCCCTAATTCCTCTACTGCTTCTTTACCCGCTTGGGCGATTTCCTGAGCTATCTCACTTTTGGCTTTTTCGTACATCTCTTCAATAGAAGAAGGATGAATACGACCGTCTTCAAGTAATTTTTCCAAACTTCTTTTAGCTATATGTCTTCTTATGGAACTAAAACCAGAAATAGTTACTACTTCTGGAGTTTCATCAATTATAAACTCTACACCAAGAGTTTTTTCTAACCATTGAATATTTCGACCACCTTTACCAATAATTTTACCTTTTTCATCTTCGCTAGATAGTTTAACGGTAGTAACCGTTAATTCATTTGCTACTTCACTAGAACATCTTTGAATCGCCATAGCTACTATGTTTCTAGCCTCTTCGTTAGCTCTTTCTCGCGCATTATCAAGAATTTTTTGCTGAAGTGATAGCAATTCTTCACCCATTTCTTCAGTAGTTTGCTGAATAATTTTCTCTCTAGCTTCTTTTTTAGATAATTTTGCTACTTCTTCTAATTTTCTATCTAATTCGGCTTGTAATTCTGATTCTTTTTGAGCAAGCTCCTCTTGTTTGCTTTTTAGTTTATCTTTAATGTCTCTCAATTGCAGTTTTACCTGTTCCAACTCTTCTCTTTCTTTAACCAATTTCTCTTGTTTTTCCAACAATGAAGCCTCTCGTTTATCAAGATTAACTTGAGTCTCCAAAATCCGCTGCCGCATCTCATTTTCCTCTTCTTTAATTTTAGCTTGCATTTCCAACATTTGTTTTTGAACCAGAATATCGTTTTTAGCTTTAAACTCTTCCAAAATTTCTGCTCTCAAAAGTTTTTCTTTTTCGGCTTGCTTTTCTGTCAATTCTTTTTTGATAACCTCAATTTCTTGATCTTTTTCCACTTTTAATTCTCTTGTTTTTTCGGCTATTCTTTTCTCTATATCCGCTTGAGAAAAGCCACTAGAACCAGGAGTGTTTTTTAATAAATTGTACTGGTAAGCAAAGTAAGCGGCAACACAAATAGCAACTATGGTAGCTAATGTTTGAAATAATTCAGGCATAAATTCATTTAAATAATTATTTAGTTAAATCAATGTTTTTTATCTGATCCTCAAAATTCCACAAAAATACCTATAGATAATTAAATTAAAAAAGATGGGTAAGTAAGTTGTGCAAAACAAGTAATAAATTTGGTTTAAATAACTATCCCACTTCAAAAATAAGTATTTTAAGGAATTTGTAGGAAAATTTTATGGAGCCGATGACAGGATTCGAACCTGCGACCTAGTCTTTACGAAAGACTTGCTCCACCAACTGAGCTACATCGGCCTATAGCTGTTTAGGTTTGTTTAAGAATACAAAAATAAACCTTAAAAAGAAAATTTTTGTTATGGAAAGGTGCTACACAGAGACCACACAACAACCAATCAGTTCTATAGTAAACACCAAGCGAACAAACCTTTCAGGTAAAGAGCTTAATACTTAGAAAGTTTTTTATAACGAAAACCACCAGATGGTTGTATCTTCTTCACAAGAAATCTATTTAGTCTAAGTTTCTAACAATGTAGTTTAGACTAGTATTTTTGTCAAACAATTTTGATAGCTGCTTTATTTTGGAACTAATTATAACCTTTATTTTTAATCATAATTAGGTTTGCAGTATACATACATATCCTTAGCATTTCTACATTAAAAATGACTATCCCTCGGATTATTGTAAAAATTAAAAACAACTGTAAATAAAATAAAATAAAATAAAATATATCACAAAATCTATCTTAGACAACTTAGTTGAGAAAAATTTGATCACGAGTATTGATAATCTTAAGGAAATACTGATCTTATTTGTGATTGAGCCTGTATCTGCATTTGTCTTTGTCTATAAAGTTCTTGTAGTTTGGCTAATCTAATTTGCTCTTGTCTTTTCTTCTTAGAATGAGAGACTAAAATAATTAGTATAAGAATTAGTAGCAGTACAACCACCAACAAGATCAAACTAATGATCACTAGCATTCTATTTTCCGCTACAATTTTTAACAATCCAGCCAGTACTCCGTCTTGGGCTTGAATTTCGGAATTAGCAACACTCGTTTTACTACTCAAACTTTCACTATTAGAAGTTGTTTGATCTATACTCTCACCTCTATCAATTTTGTTTTGAGAAATTTTAATCAGGGGAGACAAAGAATCTAAGGCTGGTGGATAAAGCGACACTGCTGTTTCAAAATTTTTCTTAGCAGACACATAATCTTTTCTAGAAAAATCAGAAAGAGCTTTTTTAATCGCATTATTATACTTTCCATCAGTTATTTTAACATTATTTTTTGAAATCAATTTTTGAGCTTCTTCTACAAAAGTTCCTGCATTGTAAACTGCAGAATCCTTACTGTTCAACCCCCATGTAGCTAAAGCTACAACTTTACCAGATGAATTTATGACAGGTCCGCCACTATTTCCACCAGATATAGAAGCATCAAATTGTACAATCTTAAACTCGTTAGTTGGATTAAGTTTGATAGCACTAATTGTACCTTTAGTAATAGTGGATATCATTGAGGCTCGTTCGGAGTAGGCTGCGGTATTGTGGGCATTACTTGGAAAACCAATTATAGTTATTGACCCTCCTAAAGTGACAATTTCAGGATCCTCTAATTCAATAAAGGGATAATCTTCGTGCTCCGGTTTATTAACTTTTGCTAGCGCTATATCTTGCTTCCTTAAAGTACCTATTAAGCTTTCTGGTAATTGATTAAAGGTTGCTAAAATTATATCTTCCGTACTACTTGAATCACCTTTAGTGTCTATTAAATCAAGTTTAATATAATTTTTTGAGTTAATTAAGTTGAGATTAGTATCAAACTCAAAAGGAATATCTTTGCCCGCATAATTGGTGTAATTTGGAACCATTTCCAAAACCTTCATATTCTCTTGCTCAAATAAAGTTGTTAATACCACCAATTCATTTATCACTAAACTTGGGTTATTGATTTTTAATTCCTGTATGTATTTCTTCCAAAAAGATTCATTCATCGGAATACTCATGCTAGTTTTTAATACTTGATACTTGTTAGGCGTCATTACATGACTGTTGCTAAGTAAATATCCATCTTTGTTTATGAAAAATCCAGTACCAAATGTCGCTGAACAAACAGTTTCAGTTTTTCCTGCCAAACCATACAAAGGAGTTTTAGTGCTAAATTTTAAATTGATACAAGATTTGTTAAATATTCTTAAAGTAGCAGGTCTGGCTAAAATTGTAGAAGTATCAATTTCGACAGAATTGGTGCCAAGTACTTGACCAGCGGTTTTTATTTTATCTTTAAATTGATTTTGAATAATTTCTGATGTTGATAGAGTATCTATATTCTCTTTATATCTAATATTTTTTATAATTTCTTGGCTTTCTTTAAAACCTACAGAATCTCTACCTTTTGTTCTCAAATTTATTTCTAATAATAAGTCATCTCGCAATTTGGACAAATAAACATAACCAAAGGTTTTATCTTTATCTACTTCAAAAGATTTATAACTAAAACTATATACAAAATATTCTATATCCCCAATCTTTTGTTTGCTTTTATCCTCTTCGACAAAATCTTTATTTTGATAGGTGTCTTTTATACTTTTAACTATGATGTCTTCAAAATATTGCTCTTCATCTTGATTTGTACGATCCCCAAAAAGATGAGTAGTGTTTAATCCTAATGTGGTGTTAGGATATTGTATTTCTGGCTTTTCACCTTTGTTGAGAAACTTAAAATTAGCACTATTGCTAGATATAAACGAATTTTCCCATTTTGTTCTATCAAAAGTGGTTGTAAGATTAGAGTCAGAAAGTACGACCTGAATCTCGTTATCAATTTTAGGATCGATTATTGCTGTGGATAATATGGCTGTAAAATTTTTTTCATGTGGCTCAATCTCGAAATTCTGATCGAAAACTAACTCTGCTATTAAAAATTGGTCTGAAAACTCTCTAATTAGATAAATTTTTTCTTTTTTCTTAAATTTTGAAGAATTTTCAAAAGCAGAGGCCGGCTGAGAAAAGCGAATATGTAGCTTGCTAAGTTTATCTTTTGTTTTACTAATTATTTCAAAATCACTTAGATTTTCGTTTTCCTTTACTAAAAATTCAAGAATTTGAGTATCTAGATTAGCTTTTTTAACTACAAACATTTTACCATAGTTATTAATATCAAACCCCCCACCTATAAAAGAAAAAAATACCCCGATAAAATTTTCTCTAATTCTATATTTTTCTGCAGAAAATTGAAGCAAAGTATTGATTGTAGGAGAATAATATTTTACAAATCCTGTCTCGTTTGAGTTAGTGTTTGAATCTGCAGAGCCATAAACCAGTTTGTGTTTTAATTCGTCCAAAATTTTTGAATCTTCATTTTCGATAACGATTTTCTCTTCTATTTTCTGCTCTACTAAAGACTCTTCTCTGTCCCCGCCAAAATTTAAATTACCTTGTTTTTGGGTAAAGAACATATAACCCAAAACCCCTATACTAACAAAAATCAATACAACTAAAATAGCAATAATTAAGGATACTTTTCTATTATGAAAAATACTCACTGGTCTTTGATTCTCTAAATTTTGAATTTCAAGCTCAATTAAAGGATCAATTTCCACTTCCGAAGCACCTACAGTTTTTGATACATCACCTTGATTGCCTTCAAAGGCCAAAGATCCTACTGTTTGATCTTTAGAGGAAATTTCCGGTTGAACTTTTTGTTGAAAAGTATTGGTTGAATCTGAAGTAAGAGTATCTTTGGTAGAAGTAGTGTCGGACATAATTTTATTTCTTGTTTAAATTAAATTACCAAACCTAGTGCAAAATATACTATTCTGTCTTTTAGTTGTCAAAAAAGTATTACAAACAACCACTAGCTAGAAATTAGAAGAAATTATAAGCCAACATTTAACATTAAGTTTTTCGCAGTTAGAGTTAGTAGAAGAGGGATTGATCTTATCCCCAATCCGTAAATAATTACCTACCCTTTATTTTTTTCAAAAATCACCCTGACCCACTGATTGACAGAGGGAGAAAGCACATTTTTAGTGATCTAAAAGTGAAGCTATTATTATGATACTTATTAATTATTATGATAATTTACTTTGTAAATAAAATTTGAAAACTTACTAATTTGAAAACTTACTACTTAAGTAGTCTAGATTCGACAAAAAACTTACTTACCATAAATCTGTGTTACGATAGGCGAACAACTTGTTTTCTTTAGAACAAAATTGAAAATCCTGTACAATTTCACTTTCACAAAAGGCATTGTCGATCCATAAAACTGGATGATAACCAACCACACTATAATTAATAATATCTTTGTCAAACCAAACAGCAAAAACTTGACTTGGTGTATAAACTAAAACCCTTCTCCATTTGAAATAATAAATTACTTTTAGTTGCCTTTTATCGATTTTATTTAGATTTAAATTCAAGTTTCCAATAAATTGTTTGCTGTTCAGATTAAGATTGTCAGTATAAAGACTAAATTGGTTATCAAGCCAAATTAGAGTATTGCCTGCAGTGGAAAAAGCAAGCACATCTTGAGCAATTGAAATTGGTTGATTTCGAGCAAAATCAGGAATATAGTAAATATAATGATCAATTTTAAAAGCTAAACCTTGGTGCACGGCTTTTACTACAAATTTTGAGTCCAAAATGTCGTCAACTTTTGTGTTTCTAGCAATTCTACCAAAATTTTCAAATCGTAGATACTCATAAATATCTGTATTCTGAGCAAATAATCTAATATTCCCTCTTGGTACTCTGAATATTCGATCACTTCTCCAAAACCAAATACTATCCGGAGATCTAGTATATGATATACCGTCAATTTCACCAATTAAAAATGTAATTAAACTGGTCGGATGGTTCGGTAAAGAAAAAAAGTTTATAATCCAGACTTTTTTTTGATCATCAAGAGCTAAAACGCTAGTTTCATCTAATCTAACCACGTCTAAAATATTTAGGTTTGTTCTTCTTAAATCAAATAAATACCAATTTCCTTGAAAGCGGTGCAAAAGTAAATCGCTTGAACTTTGCCAATAAATACCATCAAACAAATCCTCCCAATAATTTTGATCAATTCTAGAAATTAGAGTTGGAGAAGCCAAAGCCACAGGTTCAGGATTACCAAGAATTCCAGCAAAACTATAAAGTTGGGCAAAAAGTTGATTGTTTTGTGAATATAAAAGATAATCTTTATTAATCAGAGATAGTAATTTTTTCCTATCATCCGAGGATATCATTTTGCCTTTAGCGGGTAGTAAAACTAAAGGAGAGAGTCTTGCAATAGTGTTTTGGTTGGGTTTACCCCATATATCAAACTTTTCAGACAAAAAATCATCTTTAACTACTTTTAAATTTACTAATTCTCCATCCCTAGCAGTCAATTTGGAGCCAACAACATTAGTCGTAGCTACCTTAACTTCATTGTTATAAACACTGGCACCACTTGGAATAGTGCTGACTGTAATATCTACAGAATGGGTCAGTTTGACTTGGTCAATATCTAAATTATATCCCAGTGAATAAACCGTCAAAAAAGGACTAAGTCCTAGAAAAAATACAGCAAAAGATCTTAAAAAGATTTTTCTATATGAAAAATACATAGATTTACATACCAACTGTGAAGCAGTGACTTGTTTTTAGGTTAATGTCAAGAAAACCCTCTTCTTATTTCATTACCAAGTTTTACGTCTTATGCGCATCTCAGAAAAGGTCTAAACAGAATATCAGCATTAATAACCTTTTTTAACTATTGTTATCTTTTTACACCACACTGCTTCTGTATAAAGACGAAATCTTCATCGGTCATCTGTTCTGTTTTGATCGGAGGGCATTCAAATCTAGTAATATATTTATTCCAAACTAAAGGATCATTATTAACCATAAAAATTACATACTTAACCCGAGGATCGGCTTTCACTGTTTGATAAATCTGCTGCCATACACCCCTTCCACAATCACTGTCAAATTTGCCTAGATAAAAATGGCTTTCTGGATTAGTAACCTCTTCACTAAAACGAATTAACAAAGTTCCATCTTTTTGTAACACTGTACCCATAAAAACTTGATTCCATCCTTCAAAACTAGAAACATATCCATTCGCTTTTTCCCCAATTGTTGGACCCTCAAAAAGAGCACTTAGTCTATCTCTGATCGGATTTAAGTCTGTATAGATCACTCTATCCACACCCACAGTAGACCTACAAGACCCCACCAATAGGTCTTGAGTAGTTAAATAAATTTTAACATTTGTCTGGTTTGTTCTATAATTTCTAACATCTTCAAACACAGAAGCCACTACAGGTTCCGTGCGGTTTGGTTTTAAGAAAAATCTACTGGGCTTATGTTCATCAAAAGCAAAAATCTCTGTTAAAATAAGTAAAAAAAGAACACTAAAAAGACCAAAGATCGCCAAAAAAGCCTTTGCATCATACTCTTTAGTATTTCTCATATCCTTGCATTTTTATTAAAAAATCATCAATATGGAAATAGTTAAAATACGACTAATTGTCAAACCGACAAAATTTTGTATGCCTATTATAATGCCTATTATAGAACAAAAAAACAAACTTGTCGAGTATTTTTTGAATTGCGACGATTGGGAGCAAAAATATATGCTTATAATAGATTTAGGTAAAAAACTGAATCCTGTTGATGACAACCAAAAAACAGAGCAAAATCGAGTTCAAGGTTGCACTTCTAGATTATGGTTAGTTGGTGAAAAAATAAACGGAAAAATGTATTTTAAAGGTAGTAGTGACTCGCAAATTGTAGCTGGTCTTGTGGCTATTTTGATTAACGTATACAATGGAAATACGCCAGAAGATATTTTGTCTGATAACTCAAACTTGTTAGTAGAACTTGGCCTTGAAGATCATATTATGCCCACACGAATTGTCGGTTTTGAGTCAGCCCTTAAAAAAATTAAGGAAATTTGTAAAAATTGTATACAAATTAACTAATTTATTTTTCGTCCTTTGACAAAGGAGTTTTTTTGTTTAACCCTTTTTTTTTAAAGATCGTTGATCTCTTGATCAACCTTGGATTCACGAAAAACAACCAAGTCTCTCGAGAAACAATCAAAAATTAAAAGATTACTCCAAATAACAACAATATATGTCACTACAGCCAGTCAACTCTACCTCAATTTCTGTTCCCAAACCAATTTCTTATAAACTCTTTACCATCCAAAGAAACAATATTTCTAAACTTTTTTCTATTTATGTTACTCCTACTTTACTCTCTCACCTTATTTCCACCGAAGTTGTAATGTTCGAACTAGCCAATCATTTAGGTGATAGTGACGAAGCTGAAAGATGGGCTTTGGTAGGTTTAATTCACGATACAGACTGGGATGCTTGTGGCAAAGACCCTAGTATCCATTGTGGTAACCAAACTAGAGAATTACTTTTACAAAACCAAATTCCTACAGAAATTATTGACGATGCTTTCAGTCATTACGGTTTTGTGATTGTAGATGGTCAAAAGGTTGGTTTTGAAGAAAGTGGAACCCGAATTGAAGCTAATACTTTGCTTAGAAAAACTCTTTTTGCGGCTGATGAGCTTACAGGTTTTATCAATGCTTGTGCCTTGGTCAGACCATCCAAGTCAATTCAAGATCTTGAAGCTAAAAGTGTAATCAAAAAATTAAAAGATAAAAGTTTTGCTGCCCAAGTGAATCGCGAATTAATCAAAACTTGTGAAAAAACTCTCAATATACCATTAAACGAATTTGTAGAATTGGTACTAACTGCAATGAAAAAATATCACCAACATATTGAGTTTAACCGTAATTAGCGAAAAAACGAATATGTCATTTTTAAGTAAAATTCTGAAAAACACTGCCAAAGTGGTGGCTAATCAAAAACAACAAACTTCCCTACCCGCCTTACTGGCAAAAATAAAATTAGATAATTATACTCCAACTCATCTAAAACACCAAAATCAACTTCAAGTAATTGCTGAAATCAAACCCAAAAGCCCTAGTGCTGGTAGTTTAATTGGTTCCCAAAACCTTCTAAATATTGCTAGAATTTATGAACAAAACGGAACTAATGCTCTGTCTATTTTGACAGATCAAGTTTTTTTTGGTGGTAGTCTAGAACTTTTTGACCAGATTCGAAGCCAAACTTCTCTCCCTTTACTTCGTAAAGATTTTATTATTGATCCTTACCAGGTTTATCAAACCAAGGCTTACCGAGCTGACTTGATTTTGCTGATTTATAAAGCTTGCCCAGATAATTTTGTAGAGTTGCTTAGCCTCAGTTTACAGTTAAACTTACAACCGTTGGTGGAAGTTTATGACCAGCAGGAGCTAGACTTTGTGTTACCTGTAATAAATAGATTGAGAGCTCATGATAAAATTATTTTGGGAGTCAATAATCGCAATCTGGAAACTTTTCAAGTGGACTATACTCACAGTTTTCAGTTTGCCAACTTGCTCCCTAAGAACTTACTCAAGGCTTCGCTTAGCGGAATACAACAAGTCAGTCAAGCAAAAGAATTATTTACCAAAGGTTTTAATATCGTCTTAATTGGTCAAACGGCTATCTCCAACCCAAAGATAATTACTGAAATTCGTGCACAAAATTAACTTTTTAGTAAAATGCAGGACAACCAAGACCAACTAACAAAATACTTTTTGAGGCTCCTTTCTGCCAGAGATTATAGCAAAAACGAACTCACAGCCAAAGCTAAAGCTAAAGGTTTTTCTGAAACCAAAATCAACCAATCTTTAAATTGGCTTGAATCTCGAAACTTTATTAATGAGCAACGAATGGCTCAAAATCTAGTATATCATTATGGTCAGTCCAAAGGTAAAAAATGGTTGATGCAAAAACTAAAAAGTCGTAAGCTACCGAACGAAGTTATTATTTCAGCTTTAAAAAATTTTGAAGAACAAACCCCACTTGAATTAAAAAACAAGATTGCCCAAAAATATAAAATTAAAAACTGGCAAAATATCGAACCAAAAACTAAACAAAAAGTTCTAGCTTTCTTAACCTCTCGAGGTTACCAAAACCCTCACTCAATCCTAAAAAGTTGGCAAGAAACAAATTAGTTTTAAATTTGCTTCTTAAGCAGCAAAAAGAATGTTACCAAAAATCACCGAGATAGTCTACTTCTTTGTTTATTTCCCAGCTCCCTCTCGAACTTCCATCTTGCTTTCCTAAGGCTTTCATTTTCTTCGTTGAGCTAATTTAAAAGATCTTGCTCTGCTGTTCTTATCTCCTTTTGAATATTCTCCCCATTATTTTCTAACCTCTCTGTCGTATTTTTTGCAACTGTTTACAAAACCAATCATCAATTACATTCTAAGCATTCTTAAACCACCCAACAATTGTTGTTACAGGATTATCGGATTCTGTCCGTGATGCAGGCTCCGTTTGTCTCTGTAGTGGTTGAGAAGATTCAATAGCTAAGCTTCTCTTATCCGAAGTCGTGAACTAGATTTTTATTTGATTGTTCTAAAAGATATGCTAGTAAATCATCGCTGGAACGGCTGGTTGGTTTGGTCGTCTTTGGGGAGATCTCCCAAATATTTATCATAAAATAGACGTAACGGGTCAAAAATACTAGTTTCTCCTTCCTCTTCATACATCTTTTTTATATAATCCTCTCGGGTTCTGGATTATTTTCAGCAACTACAAATAGATGCAAAAAAATGATTACCCCCATCTTTCAAAACTATCCCGATATGTAGTATAACAAAACTACGAAAAAAACAAATACTACTTGTAATACACCAAATTTTGGACGATTATCTATGAGGTAATAAACTATGTCAACCTGACGATTTCTTATCTCCTGTATTTGATCTAACAAAATCTCTTAATTAAAGTTGATCGGGCCTCCAAAATCCGGATAAATTGCTCTTAGGCGTTTTATAACCTCTTCTGGCAATCCCTCTGGTCAAGACCTATAAATTTTTCTGTTTTACGACAGGTTCCCCAGGAAAGTCTGTTGGTTTTGTGTACCATAGCTTCTTTTTCATTTAAGAAAGATCTATTAAGCAGTTTTTAGGTTTCCAAAAGTGAAAATAAGTTTATCGGTTAGATTTAATCTTATTACGTTATATTACGTTATACAAATAAACTCTTCAGTTTATTACCAATTTTATCATTTTCGGATAAATCTGAAATTTCCACATAATCAGCCAAAGCTGGTAATTCACCATATTCAATACCAACTTAGTAATAAACAACTTCTTATCTGTTTTACATAACAGAAACATCAAACCAGATTCTACTGACCCAGTACTTGCAAGACTGACAATACCACATTGCAATACGGTATTAGGATCAATACCAAGTGCTCCAGCTATTGAAGGAGAAACTATAGGAATACGGAAAATATTTCCTTATTAATATCAATTTTAATATTAATTTTATAGGTTAAATTTTTAGGTTAAATTATCAATGATCACTAAACCTCGTCTTATAACCTCTACAATCTTTCTACTGGTGGTAGGTGCTCTTTCACTTCTTGGTTTTAAATTCTCTGGCATGGTTTTTTGAAAAAAATGAAGTTTAATTTAACCATGTTTCTAGATTTTTGTAAAACTATCACAAAATAGGTTATCTGTATTACTACTAAATAAGCGGTAAAAAATGAAGATTGGTTAAACTGAAAAATAAAAATAGCAATCTGCTTGCTCAATCTGAAGCTAGTTTTAAACTCAGACAAAACGACAACAACAAATACACACTCGCAAATTCATACAAAACAAAAACTATACAAAACCTGGAATCAAAAATCAAATTTAATCATTAAAAAACTATAGATTAACAATATGTCTCCTACTTTTCAGTATCCCTCGAAACATATTCATCTTCAACTGTGTTGAGAATTATTCTATCACCAGTTTTGATAAAAGCTGGTACTTTAACCGTAATTCCTGTCTCAATTACAGCATCTTTAAAAACATTACCTGAAGTATTACCTTTTTCTACATAATCCTCAGTTTGAGTGACCAAATAGCTAACTTTGATAGGCAATTCAACAGAAATAGGTTCCTCGTTAAAGTATTGAATGTTAACCTCTAAACCCTCTTTTAGATAACCTTCTTTACCACCCAAAATCTCTATAGGCAAATCAATAGTTTCGTAAGTATCGGATACCATAAAACTGACCGTATCATCAGTCATATACATAAAAGTTGCCGAAGCCTTGCGAAGTTCAGCTTCTTCCACAGATTCACCACTTTTAAAATTGTACTCCATATTATTTCCTGTAATCAAGTTTTTGAGAACACATTTTTTGACTGGTTTTCGCTGTTGCATTCTTAAAAAATCACACTTAATAACCACACAAGGTTGATTATTGTAATTAATTACAGAACCTATTTTAACATCTGAAAAATTGAGCATAACAAAACACTAAAATTTAGGTAAAAACAGAACAACAATTGACAAGGCTAGATCTATTGAATCTTTTAGTCAAGATTACAAAATAAATATCCAGACTAGCTTCCCGCCAACATTTTTTTAGCCATCATTACCTTATCTTTAATTTTAGGATTAGTTTTAAGTAATTCCTCGATTTTGTTGTGTCCATGCATAACGGTGGTGTGGTTGCGACCGCCAAACAATCTGCCGATTACAGGGTAACTTAAATCTAATTCATGTTTATAAAACCAAAAAGCAATTTGTCTAGCTAGAGCGACATTTTTTTCACGACTATTGCCTATTATATCTTGTTTTTGAATGGAAAAAATCCGACAAATAGCTTGAAGTACTGCTTCAGGATTTAAGCCTTTAATAGGTTCATCTAAAGTTGGTTCGTGATTGCAATAGCTAGACAAAATACTGTCCAGGTCACGATCGTCAAAGTCCAAATGTGGCATTAACTTGATTCTAGCTTGAATTTTGTTTAAAACTCCCTCCAAGTCTCGTACATTGGTACTGATCTTTTCAGCAATTTTAAAAACTTTTTTGTCATCAATAATCAGCTGCATGCGAGCTATCTTGTCTTGAAGAATACTTAAACGATCCTCTAATTCAGGTTTGGTAATATCAACCACCATTCCGGAGTTAAACCTTGAAACCAATCTCTCAGGAATACCAATAAGCTCTTGAGGGGGCTTATCAGAAGTTAAAACAATTTGTTTATTGTTTTGGTGAAGGTAATTAAAAATATGGAAAAAGATCTCTTGAGTACTTTCTTTACCAGTAAAAAACTGAATATCGTCAATCAAAAGCAAGTCAATCGAATTGTAATAGTCTCTAAATTTGTCGGTTTCTTTTCTTTGCAAACTCATTATCCACTGGTTAATAAAAGTTTCGGCGGGAATGTATTTGACATTAAAAGTCGGTCGTTTTTCAACAGTTTTATTACCTATAGCCTCCAGTAGATGAGTCTTACCAAGACCAACTTTAGAGTGGATAAACAAAGGGTTGTATAGCTTACCCATATCCTCCACTACCGCCATCGCTACATTTGCTGCTAATTCATTATTTCTAGTAACAACAAAATTTTCGAAAGTGTATTTTGGGTTGAGATTATTTAGGCTTTTTTTAGGTAAATAACTAGATATTGGTTCTGGCTCAGATGCATTGTCTATCGGCTGCTTTTCAAAAGAATCGTCTGATAAAGGTTCTAAAGATAGAGCTTGCTGAATCTCTTGGTTTTTAGTTTCAGCAGGTTTAACTATCTTATAACCAACGTGAATAACCTGAGGATAATACTTGACGACAGAGGCAAATATTTCTTTACGAAACTTACTATCAATATATTTTTTGTGAAAATCAGAAGGTACAGATATAACCAGCTTACGACCACTTTCTTGAATTTCAGCAAAGTCTACCAACGAGAACCAAGCTTTAAAATTGCTTGCACTCAACCTACCCTTAAGGTCCTCCATAACTAGTGGCCAATAGTCTTTTAGTGCTGGCATGTCTACAACGAATCAAATAAGGTTTAATAAAATTTCCTAACAAAAACAACAAAGAGCAGATAGACACTGCTTGTTTTAAAGTGACACTCACCATTTTGAAAATTACTATCTTTGTCAAGGTTTAAAAAAAGTAGATTTATTTAAAAAAAGTAGATAAATTCTGTATGGAAGGGAGTCATTGAATTAATAGAAACTTAAAAATCACAGGAACCACAATCACCACAGAAACCACAATCACAGGAATTACAATTATCAAACTATGATCCTTCTGTGAAGTTATTCATAAACGACTCGCTGTCTGATGGCGTTTTTTGGCTGTTCTCCACACTAGAATCTCGCTTAGAAATTTTATTTTTGGTAAAAAATACAAACACACTGAACAACAAAAGTGAAATAACTTCATAAACAAGCCAAAACAACCCAAGCCAAGCTAAAGCTTGGAGCCAATTTAACACCACTTCTTCTACGGCTACAACGTAAATAAGAAAAAATATCAAAGTCAGAATCAGAGATATTATTCTAGCAAAACCTTCTTCCAAACCTGCTAAAAACTTACTATTTTCGGACATAAAACTTTTATTTTAATATTATTTTAATATTATTTTAATAACCCGCAAGTCATTTACGTTTTAGTAATTTTTGTCAAAAATTCACATAGTGAAGTATTACAAGCTCAATTTTTAATTTTTTATCATTTTATTAATTTTTATTATTTTTTCATTAATTTTTATATTTTTATTTTTTATTATTTTTATTTTTTATTAATTTATTAATTATTACTATTTTTTCATAGGAACTTGAGAATATTAGGATGTTTTTTACTTCCTAACAAGACTTCAAATTAATTCATAAGACGTTTGATTTTAACTCTCTCGACCTAACCATGAGTTAGTCGCCTCAATTCTCAAACACAATCATCGTCAAAAAATCATTTTCAGCCAGCTTGACAACCTTGTTACCATCAAATTAACTTGCTTGGTTATATTTCGGTTTTTCTATGCCTACCAAAATGTTGTGTATTCTTGATGGTTTGGGATTTTCTCCTGCAGCCCCCAGTAATGCCGTAAGTCTCGCTAAAATGCCAACTTTTAGAAAAATTCTTAGCCAATATCCCTGGATAACTCTTAATGCTGATGGTGAATTTGTGGGTCAGGAAGATGGACTAGTTGGTAACAGTGAAGTGGGTCACACCAACATCGGTGGGCTAAAACTTGTCAAACAGCTTAGTCTACAAATTACCGAATCTTCGCTAAGTAATTTTTCCCAATTGTCTGATGACCAACTTTTTGACCCCAAAAATTTGCTTGTCAAAAAATTTGCTCTGTTTCCAAAATTTATTCACTTATTTGGGCTTTTTTCTACTTCTAGTGTACATTCTGATATGCGACATTGGATAGGAGCGATTAACTCTAGTCTTAATGCAGGAGCAGACAAGGTCATCCTACATTTAATTTCAGATGGACGGGATTCAGATCGCCAAAGTCTAGTGACAACTTGGCAGAAATTTATGCAGAGTTTGCAATTAAATGAGGAACAAAAAACCAAAATAACCCTAGGCAGCCTTGGTGGCCGTTTTTATTTGATGGACAGAGACAAAAATTACGAACGAAATTGGCAGGGTTTAGAAGTTTGCTTAGATCAAGAAATTTTAGAAAAATCCTATCATCAAATTAAAGAATTTTTTGCAAAAAAACTAAACACCCAAATCAACTTTAGATCTTTTACACCACACTCAGAAAAAGTAACCTTTGATGAAATTCAAAAAACCCTAGAACAACTGTCAGAAGCATCCTACACCCAAAATAATTTTGATGAAACCATTACTCCTATCAAAGTGTCAAGTGGATATGGTATAAAAACAGGTGAAACCATTTGGTTAATTAACTTTAGAACCGATCGTCTTAGACAGCTGACCATAATTTTAAGTGGTCTAAATCGAACATTGCAAGCCAACTGGACAATTTTAACTACTAACGATTACGGAGCCGGTGGTGAAATTTATTTAGACTCAAGCCTTGAGAATTTCAACCCGAACCATACCGATGGGTGTTATCCAATTTTTAGATCTCAACCAAGTCAAAATACTTTGGCTCAAAGAATTGCTGAGATGGGTAAAACTCAATTACACATAGCCGAAACCGAAAAATACAATCATGTTACTTTTTTCCTCAACGGTTGCCAACAAATAGTTTTTGAGGGTGAAGAAGATAAACTGATTCCTTCTAATAAAGTACAATCTCATGCCGAAATGCCAGAGATGAAAACTCGAGAAATAACCGATTACATTGTGCAAAATTATCAAAAATATGACTATATTATAGCTAACTATGCCGCTCCAGATATAATAGGACACACTGGTGATATACAAGCGGCAATAACAACTTTGGAGTTTTTGGACACTCAGCTAGCCAGGATTATGAAATTGGTTGATACTGGAAATTTGGAAATACTTTTAATTTCCGATCACGGTAATATAGAAGTGGTAGGTGAAGTGGAGGTTGATGGTCGAAAATTTGTAGACACAGCCCATAATCCAAACCCAGTCCCCTGTATCTTTGTTAAAAAAGATTTTGAAATAGATAATTTTTGTGCAAACTTACAACGGCTTAAAGACAACTATAAATTAGATTTGAATATTACTAATTTTAAACAACATTTTGAGGCTAAGACTAGACTTAGTTTAGATTTAACCAATCCCGAATTCTGGCTTAAAACTGAACAAATAAAAGTTTCTAATATTCCACTTTGGTATAGTGGTGCTTTTTTATTAGCATTGTAATTAGTAAAATCTGAAAAATTAACATAAAATTTGCTTCATTTCACAACTCTAAACAAGAGTCTTTGTAGATACTCTGAATGTATTATATCAATTATACCAATACTGACATCATTAAGCTTATTAATCGGCCTTATTTGACTTTATAAATAATCCAACTAATTCTTTTAAGCTTTAAGAAATTCTCTGAGTGTTGTTAACAAATATTTTTTTTGATCAATTCACTTAAACAAATATCTTGACAAAATCACCAAAATTTTTCCTTCCTAATTCAAATTTTGAATTTAACTTTGAATTTAATTTTTGAATTAAATTGATTTAATCATTAACAATCATTAACACTAACTTTATTTTGTGTATTTTAAATTTTTAAATGATAAGTATGCCTATGAGTATACCTGTGCAAAATCTAAGTAAGTCGGTCCTTTTTGGTACAGCTTTTGGTTTATTTTTTGGATTGATAGATTTTATATCACTTGGTACTATGATGATTTCTATAAGTCTGCTGGCTGGTCTAGTATCTTTAGTAACTTATCTAATTTTACTCTATTTTATAATGAATGAAGATAATCTAGAGAATTTTAAAAAGAGGTTTTTAGCTGGTATTTTATTTAGTCTGACTATTGGGCTCACGTATGGTTTCATTACAGGTATAGCTAGTGCAGTTTTTGCTGAGAATGTTTTAGAAGTTGGAAATCAAATATCTTCTATATTTCAAGATATGGGGTTTAATACACAATTAACTACAGATGGAGATAGAGAGCCTACTCCTGTTTTTAATTTCATATATCAATTTTTTGTATCAGTAATTTTCAATTTGTTTGCTGGTTCGATTTTCAGTGCTATTTTTGCTTTGGTTATTAGCAAAAAGAATGACACACAACCACAAGTAAGCAACCCTTAACCATCAGAACCAGATTCAACACTTAATCCTAGGGTCTAAATAATCAAGTTTTGTTTAGATTTTATTAAAGCCAATTTAGCTGGTGTGGGTTTTTGTTTGATACATTTTTTGGCCAGCTCGTAATTTAGGTAATATTTTGTGCTATATTTTCCAAAAATTTTGAGAGTGGTTCGTTTCTTTTAGATGAACTAGTTCGTGAACTTGTTGTGTAATCTATAACCCAAGTTGGTAATACAACATTCAACCAACTAAAAAAGTCCTTTTACGATTATTACATGAACTGAATCTGTTTGAAGCACTGGTAATTCTAAGCTGGTTTAACTTAGGTGCATTTCTGTAGGAAACTTAGTAACTGTTTGATCTAGATATTCATTCAATTTTTGTTTATAAAAGTTAATCAAACCTTGTTTTACAGTTAAGTTTTTAGGTAAAATACAGGTATTATCTGCGACAGATAAGTTGACACGTTTCGTTAAATTTTATGTCGTACTCTCTTTCAGAGAGAACTATTTTATTCGTTTTTTTTAATTGATCTTTCCTAAAATTTAGGTCTTGGATTTTGGCGAGTGTTTTATTAATCCAGTTCGCTTGGCTTTTATAAGCTCTTGTATCTTTGAGAGTGGTATATTGGGAGAAGCCTTTATATGTGGTTTTGGATCTGGAGTAATAACCAAAGACACAGTTTTGCGATTGAAGTAAATGGTGATATGTCTTTAAAAAACTTCAGTTAACTAACAGGGTAAATCAAGCATGAACATTATTCATCAAGTTTTGAACCTTTGGTAAGGTAATTTGTCAAATACTCGGTTTAACCAAAATTGGGTCTATAAACTTTTTTACTTTTTTGTTTATGGCTACAGCTCATTTCCAAAATAAAAGTATTTATTTATTAATACATTAATACTCGAAAAATTAACCTAGCTTAGCGAAAAACTTGCATAAAAACAAAATATAAACTATACTTCATAGTTGAAAGATACATAAACATAAATTAAAAGTAGGATGACTAGGGTTTGCTTTTACCTAAATTTTAGTGAAAATTACATACGCAAATCAGATAATTTAAATAAAGACTATCAAAACATTTTCGACACTAACAAATTTTTGCTAGAAACGCCAAGAGAAAATTACCAGCTCATCAGTAACTATATTTTAGAACTACTGCATTATTATTCCAATTTTCATATCAACCTTAGCCTACCCGCTTGTCTACTTAGACAACTGAATGAACACAGATTTGACCTTGAAGGGTTTCGAGACTTGGCTAAACATCAAAGGGTCGAGTTTTTGGGGCAAATAAACTCAAAACCAAAAAACAATAGTTACTCTCCAGAAGAGTTTAGAAATCAAGTTTTGCATTATATTCAACTTCTTAGAGATTCTATAAATGCAGCTGTCTATACATTCCATTGCAGGGATTTATATTTAAGTAACCAACTAATAAGAGAAATCCGCTTACTAGATTTAGAAGGAGTAGTCAACAGTAACACCGAACTAACAAACAGTTTTCGACATCCAGATTTTGTATATACTAATAAAGACGAAAACGTTAAAATCCTAACCCAAAACGAAATTCTGAGTAACGACTTAGAAAAAATTTTTGAGATGGGAAATTTTAAGCAAATTGAAAATTTTGTAGATAGTTTAGAGGACTCAGGAGATGTGGTTAACTTGTTTGTGGATTATGAATTTATACTTCACAGAAGTGAGTTTTTGAAAGAATTTATAAGACAAGTAGAACTAAAAGATAATTTAATGTTTGATAATTGTAAAAGAGTTTTGAGAAAAGTAGAAGCGGTAGGTCAGGCAGATTTCCCAGATATTCAAATAAAAGGTCCAGGCAAAAGAATTTTCACATCCACTCTAAATTTTTTTGGAATCAATTTCTAAATAGAAAATTGGTAAGTATAGTCATACCCCCTTCTGTGGCAAAAGATTCGGGGTGAAACTGAATTCCTTCGATGGGATAAAGCTTGTGGCACAAACCCATTATCTCGATTTTGTCTAAATGATCTTTGATTATCTCTTCAAACTTTAAGTGTTGTAACTCTATAGGTACGGTTACTGCTGTTATCTCTAAATCATCTGGTAAGGTTATAGGATCAACCACGAGTGAATGATATCTCATAACTTCAATTTGTTGTGGCAGTTTCGCAAAAACTCCTTTGCTGTTGTGTATAATCTGGCTAGTTTTGCCGTGCATTGGTAATTTTGCTCTAACCACTCGACCGCCAAAATAATGTCCCATTCCTTGCATTCCAAGACACACCCCAAACACTGGCACACTCTTACCTATTTCTAAAATAACTTGACTACAAACCCCGAAATAAGCTTCATCTGAGGGATCACCCGGACCAGGCGATATTATAATGCGATCATAGTTGCGAGATTTTATTTGATTCAAAGTTAGCTCGTCGTTACGAACTACATCCAGCACAAAACTTTGCCGGGACAAGATTTCTCCTATACATTGATACAAATTATAAGTAAAAGAGTCATAGTTGTCGATAATTAAAACTTGCATACTAAAAATTCTTCTTTTAGGATTTTAGATAGCGTACTATAAAAATTTATAAACACTTACTTTTTAAGTAGTCTTGATACGACAAATAGCCAAAGCACTGTTACCATTTTTTTCTATTGATAAATTAACCACTTGCAAATCAGCTCGATCTGCTTCATCCAAAAAAGTCTCCAAAGTTAGCAAATTCCTTTTCCACAAAATCAATTTTTCTCCACTAAACAACTCAAACACTCTTCGCTTGCCAAACAAATCAAAACTAATTTCATAATCCTTATCTAGGATCAAGTATTTGATATTAAATCCAAACTTCGGTTCCGATTCTATTTTTTGCTCGCACTTGGTAACATCTATTCCTAACATTCTAGGAATCCAGAGGTGTAACTTGTTCACTAAATCAGATTTTGAATAGGCTAGATTGAAATAATTGTCTTCATTATCCAACAAAAAGTCAATTACCAATAAGTCTTCAGCACTCATTCCATTTTGGATATTTTTTAACACCCTAACCCTGTCTTTATACTGACACAGTATATTTCCTAAGTGAAAAATTAAATTAGGAACATCGTCAATCGCCTTGTTTTCCAAAATAATTTTAGTAAAATTACTTTTTTCAAAATCTCTTTGGTAGGTTAATATTTCTAAACTGGGAAAAGATCTGCTGATATTTTGCCGAGTAATTTGGGTTACTTGTTTACTAATATCCAAAGCAATGTATTTTTTTATTACCCTTTCTTCCATAAGTTTTTGAATGATCGGTTTAATCGCCATTCCGTTTCCAGAACCCAAATCTACTATATTGATTGGCTCTTCGGGCTTTAAAGCCATCGTGTAAAACAAAAACCCAGTTAATTCTTGAATCAAACGGACTGTTTCAGAACTAGATTGCCTTAAATCCAAGCTAAAAGCTTGATCCCACAGTTTGGCACCTTCTCCAATGTAGGCATACTTACTGTTAATTGTTTTTCTTTGCTCTATATCTCGGATAATATCTATTATATCCTCTTCACTAAGTAAGTCATACAACTCTTTTTGAGCACTAACTCTTTTGCAAACAATATTACTGCGGTATTTCTTACCTTCCTGCACCAATCTTGCAATTTCGGCATGGTTATAGGCATTGTCCAAAATCCTTACTTTACCTTTGACTTTATACAATTGAAGGTTGTTTTTACCTTCTTCTGCCAAGCTAATCCACCTGGTTACCGTAGAGTTAGAGACATTATACCTTTTGGCAATATCCGAATTTTTGATAGTGTACATAACCTAAAAATTTTTTGACAGAGTCAAAATAGTGCAGTAGAATTTTCCCTAGCCAATAGCCCACCTTTTTTGTGACTTTTTTTGTGAAAAAAATACCTGAAAAATAAGGCAAAAACTTTTCGAGATACAAAAAACTCGAAAAAATAATTCTAGTCAACTTTTTGTCCAAAAGATCTACAAACTCGCGATCCGATTCAATCAGACATTCGTCGTTTTTAAACGTTTTGATAGGTTGAAATTTGTTTTTAGAGTTATTATGTGGCAATATCAGATATTTTTTATTAAAAATAGTATGATCGACAAATTTTGGAAATCTTTCAGAAAAATCCCTGTAAAATGGCACATGTTGATACTTGTGTGTTGTTCTTTTCTTGGTTTTTTGATAGGAATAATACTAAGTATAATATCGGGTTAGATCCAGTGTAGAAAAGCTAATAGAACTAATAATGTAAATTCATTTAAGGTTTCAAATCAAAACTCTTAATACTTGCTTTTTTGATAATAAAAAACAGCAACACCGATTAAAGCTCCAACTGTAGCAAACAAGCTCAACCAAAGACTAAAATTACTTAGGATCATTCCTAAAATTGCTCCTAAAATACCCCCAACAATAATGCCTATACCAGTATAAATTACGAAAGTTTTGTTTGGATCATCTGAACGGAACATAACAGAAAACGTTTAACCAACTAAAAGGATAAATAAGTTTAAAACAAAAGTCAAGGTTTAGGGTTTCAAAAACTCGAAAAACATGCCGTAATAACATCGAAACCTGATTGTACCTAACAAATTTAAAGGTACTTTTATTTTATTGTTTTTACACTAATTTTTATCATTAACTATTGCAACTGGTGCTCAAAGAGGGACTCGAACCCTCACGCCATTGCCGGCACTAGCACCTGAAACTAGCGTGTCTACCAATTCCACCATTTGAGCTTGCTCACCAACCATATTACATTTCAATTTGTGTTGACTGTCAAATGCTACTTAAAAACATAGATAAGTCAAGTCCTATAAAATAACTCTAGAAAACACTGTTACTTTTGCTTAATTTAAGCCTGATTTTATGCAACCACTACCACTCAACTGTTTGACATTCAACAAGTATTCACTAAATAAGTCTTATATGCCTAAAATTGCCACAATTGGTAGTCACAGTGCCCTACAGATTGTTAAAGGAGCTAAGGACGAAGGTTTTCAAACTATTCTCATTTCTACCAAAAAACAAGCCAAAATTTATACCGAACTGTTTCCAATTGCTGATGAAGTAATTACTTTGGATAGCTACCACGATTTTTTTAAGGTAGAAGATTATTTGCTTAAGCAAGAGGCTATTATTGTGCCACATGGTTCCCTGGTAGCCTACATCGATCAACAAAAACATGACCAGATGAAGGTTAAATATTTTGGTAATAAAGATATTCTTAAGTGGGAAAGCAACCGTCAAAAACAAATGGATTGGCTAAGTAGAGCTGGTTTGACTTTGCCCAAAATTTTTGATGATTATACCCAAATTGACCGTCCAGTCATAGTTAAGATGTATGGAGCTGGAGGAGGTAGTGGCTATTTTTTTGTGTCGTCTAGGGAAGAGTTTGAACAAGAAATGAAAACAAGACAATTTGATCTAAATAAAATCCTGATTCAGGAGTATATCATAGGCTGTCCTATTTATATTCATTATTTTTACTCACTTTTACAAGATCGTTTAGAGATTTTAAGTTTGGATAGAAGATACGAAACCAATGTTGATGGGATTGGCAGGTTGACTGCATCTACCCAGATGCACCTACAGATGGATCCTTCTTTTGTAGTAATTGGTAACAGCCCACTAGTTGTTCGGGAGTCATTACTAGCGGATCTATACGAAATGGGTAGAAATGTAGTTAAAATCTCCAAAGAAATTTGTCCAACCAGAGGTCTATATGGGCCTTTTTGTCTTGAAACCATTGTCACCCCAGATCAAAAATTCTATGTAATTGAAATATCGGCTAGAATCGTCGCTGGTACTAACTTATTTATCAATGGATCACCTTACTCCGATTTAATTTTTGATGTGCCAATGAGTACCGGTAGGCGAATCGCTAGAGAAATTAAAACTTCTATAGAACAAAACAGACTGCACGAAATAATCTAAAAAAACCTTCTTCCCCTACTTTATTTTTGTATGATTTTGTCGTGGCAATTAACTCAACTTTTACTGATTTTAATATTTATTTCAGCCATAGCCTCATGGACACTATCCAAACTACTTCTAAAAGTAGCAACTAAATACAAAATTGTAGACGACCCCAAACTAGAGCCTCACCGTAAAAAACAGCCGGTTCCAATACCCTTGCTTGGAGGAACTGGTTTTGCTTTAGTTTGTAGTTTTTTGATGGGAATAGTTTGGCTAATCAACAAATTTAACTGGTTTGAGCTAACCGAAGAACTTGGTAAAAATCTAGAGCCGTTTAGGCTGATTTGGGTTTTGGTGGCAATTTCAATTTTAATTCTCGGGGGTTTTCTGGACGACAAATATAAATTATCCGCTAAATATCAACTGATTTTTATCAACACTGCCATACTGCTGGCAATGTTTGCTGGCGGACTACAAATCAAGGCTATCTCTCCTCCGTTTAACCAATATATTCCAGATATTCTTTATATTTTTGAGATTATCACTTATTTATGGCTTTTGTTTTGCACCGGGGCTACTAAATTTTTGGATGGACACGACGGTTTGGTTAGTAGTGTGGGTATTATTGGTTTGTTGTCTGTGGCTAGTGTAAGCCTGTTTAGTCATGTCAATCAACCACTGATATTTGTGTTTGCGATGATTTGGGTGTTTGGGATACTCGGTTTTTTACCTTTTAACTTTCCTAACGCTAGATTATACTTAGGTGAAGGTGGCTCCTGGGTTATTGGCTTTGTAATTGGAGTGCTAGCCATTTTGTCGGGTGCCAAAATTGCTACAGCTAGTAGTGTCCTAGGTTGGTTTGTGATCGATTTGGTATTTGTTTGGGGTCTAAGACTACTAGATGGTCGCAACCCGTTTTCTAGTGGAGATCGTTTGCATTGGCATTTTCGGTTGGTTGATTTAGGAGTAAACAAGATATCCGTGCTGGTATTTACTAGTTTAATCATAACCATCACCGCCCAGTCAGCTTTACTAATTCAAACTGACTACAAACCATTTCTGTTGTTCAGCCAATTAGTTTTTATTATAATCATCTTCAGTATCACCGAAACTTTGAGACAAAAAAGATTTGCAAAAAAATAAAAAGTGTGTTACGGCCAAGTTTAGTTTCAGTTAACTCAATTATTTGAGTTATCATTTAATTCATTTGATAAATGTTCTCAATTATTCGTTGTGTCTATGTCTACACTTTCTAACATTCATTTATCTGTAAGTTCTGCAAAAAAGTTTTGGGCACCTGAAGGTGGTTATGGTGGTGAAGGAAGAAAAGAAGAAAGAATGTATCCTGAGGATCCGACCTCTCCAGGAGGTAAATTCTCTCCGAATTTAGAAGCACACACACAAGCGAAAGCTAAGCATACACAAGCGGAAGCTGAAAAGAAAAGAGAAATGTATGAATTAACCAAAGGGTTTAATGAATTTCTAAACGAGATTATCTTGACAAGTGCTAGAGAAGTTGAAAATGGCCTAAATACTATAGAATCAGTAGTGGAAAATGTAACAAGATTAATAATTGATAAAGCTAGGGAAATTATAAAAGGAATAAAGTCTTTGGAACTACCAGATTTTGAAGAATATTTAAAATCAAATTCCCCACTACTTTATGTTATCAACCGAAGAATCTCTGACGTAAAATTAGAAGAATTATTACATTCATTAATAATGACAACGATTGAAAGAGCAATTACTGCAAATACTACAAAGGGAGAAATACACCCAATGACCCCAGCCTGGTTAGAGAGTCGAGATGCTACCGTGGACGTCGTGAACGAGAAGCGTATTTTTTTGATCAGAGAGTTTGATAAATTTCTAGAAAATCTTATCTCGGAAAGTGCTAAAAGAGTTATAAATGGGGCATATATGCCAATAGTGGTGAAAGAAGCAACAAGATTAGTGGTTGATAAAGCTGAGGAAACTATAAAAGGAATTAAGTCTTGGGGACTATCAGATTTTGAAAAATATAAAGAATATTTAATGACTTGTTTAGAATTTTACCCAGAATTAAAATTAAAATTTTACCCACTACTTTATGCTCTCAGGTTCGAATTCCATGCTCTCTATAGTGCAAACTCAAGAAGATCATTACATCCATTAATGACGGTAATGATTACAAAAAGAATGGATGAAAACAGAAATATAGTATGGACTAATATAGTATGGACTGATTTATTACGAGGATTATTAATGGAGTCATCACGAGTAGGATTAATTTTAGCTGGAGCTAATTTGACATTGGCTAATTTGACAGGAGCTAGTTTTAGAGAAGCTGATTTTACATTGGCTGATTTGACATTGGCTATTTCGCCATTGGCTGATTTTACAAGGGCTAGGTTTACAGGGGCTAATTTGACAGGGGCTGATTTTACAGAGGCTGATTTTACAGGGGCTAGGTTTACAGGGGCTAGGTTGGAAGGAACTAAGTTTGAAGGGGCTAATTTTACATTGTCTATTGTTAAAGGAGCTAATTTTAAAGGATGTGACTTCAGAGAAGCTTATTATATTAATAGAAAGGGAAAAAGGCAGCCAGTAACCCGAGACTACCTAAAAAGTCGAGGTGCTATCGTGGACGAGGGCTGTATCTTTTCAGATCCACAACCTACTCCAACCCTATCAGATTCAGAATAGAAACCAATTAAGAAGAGTTTTTATGCGATCCAAGTATTTTCTTGGGTCGTTTTTTTGTTGTTGCTTGATTTGGTGTAAAGTTTTTTGCCTGACTTGACTGATTTATAAAAGTCGGCGTTTTTACTTATCTAAGTTCTTATGTTTCCTAAGATCAAACTACCTCAAAAACCTGTTTACCAAAAAGTTCATCTACCTATAGATTTCTTTGAGTTTTTTCAAATCGTCGAACAGACTTTTACCAACTGCTTTATTCTAGAATCTCTTGGTGACCAAAACTTTGATTCTCGTTACTCGGTCATTGGTTTTGATCCCATTACCACTATATTCGCTAAAGAACAGACTTTAATAATTAAACTAAACCAAAATGGATCAGAGATTTGGGAAAATTTGGAAAATTTGAAAGTGATTGATAACTGTATCAAACTAGAAAACATCAATCCTTATTGGGTACTGCGGCAAATTGTTCCACAGAACATAATTTCTAGAACATATGCTGGTGGTTTAGTTGGTTATATATCATATGAAGCAATCAATTATTTTGAACCAAAACTCAATTTATCGGAACATCCAGACTTCCAGCAATTCCATTTTGGAGTATATACCGACGGATTAGTATATGACGAAATGACCGGTGAGATTAATTACTTTTATTATTCCAGTTCTAGGCTTCCAAAGATTTTGCAGCTTGCTCAAACTAAACCTAAAAAAACAAGAATAAATATTGAATATCTCGGAGACTCAATCGATAAAAATCAACACAAAGAAATAGTTAATAGAACTATTGAAGAAATTAAAGCTGGCAACTCCTTTCAATGTGAAGTTGGTTTTAAGTCAAAATACAGACTAACTGGTAATGGATATTTACAGATTTATGAAAAATTGAGAGAGGTCAATCCTTCTCCCTATATGTTTTATTGCAAATTTGATACAGAAATTGTCTTAGGGGCCAGTCCAGAGTTGTTATTTAGGGCCAGAAATCGCGAAATCGAAACTTTCCCTTTAGCCGGAACGATTGGTAGAGGTGAGACTGTGGAGCAAGACAGAGAGCTAGCCAAACAACTTCTAAACGATCCTAAAGAAATTGCTGAACACAACATGCTAGTTGATCTCCACCGCAACGATATTGGTAAAGTATCTATGTTTGGCACAGTAAAAGTTCGTCGATTGATGGACATCAAAAAATTTAGCCATGTTCAACATATTTCTAGCGAGATTGTGGGAATTTTGAAAGAAAATGAAGATATGTTCACTGGACTTGCTAGTGTCTTCCCGGGTGGGGTATTAACTGGGGCTCCAAAAATAGAAACCATTAAAATTATTAATCAAAACGAGAACGAACCACGAGGGCCATATGGCGGGGCTTTTGGTCATTTCGGATTTAATGGTAATTGTACCTTTTGTATTCCCATCAGAAGTTTCTTTATTAAAGAAAAAGGTGGTTATAGCGAGGGTTTTACGCAAACTTGTAGTGGTATTGTGTTTGATTCTGTGGCTGAAAAAGAATATTTAGAAATAGAGCGAAAACTCACAGCAATCAAAAAGGTTTTAGATAGTTTGAAGTAATTTAAAAAAACTTAAAAACTCTAAATTGTAGAACTATTCTTTAGAATCACCGAAACTTTGAGACAAAAAAGATTTGCAGATAATATAAAAAGTGTGTTATAATTAAGTTTGGTTTCAGTTAACTCAATTATTTGAGTTATCATTTAATCCATTTAATAAATGTTCTCAATTATTCGTTGTGTCTATATCTATATCTACACTTTCTAACATTCATTTATCTGTAGGTTCTGCAAAAAAGTTTTGGGCACCTGAAGGTGGTTATGGTGGTGAAGGAAGAAAAGGAGAAGTAGGGACTGGTCGTGGTGAAACCGGAGAAGAGAATCCGGCTTCTTTAATAGAATTAGAAGAAAAAAAAAATTAAAAGAAAAAATGAAAAGATTGAAAGGATTGATCGAAAAGTTTGATGAATTTCTAGGCGGCATTATCTCAGAAAGTGCTGAAAAAGTTAGACGTAACGTTACAGATATAAAATTAGCGGTGAAAGATGCAGCAACATCAATAATTGATAAAGCTGAGAAAATTTTAAAAGAAATGAAGTCTTTGAAACTACCAGATTCTGAAAAATATTTAAAATCAAATTACCCACTACTTTATGCTATCATGCAAAGAATCCCTGATCTAGAAAGAATCCCTGATCTAAAATCAGAAAAATTATTATATTCATTAATAATGATAATGATTAAAGGAGCAATAAATAAAGGCAAATATATGGTATGGACTAATTTATTACAAGAATTACAAGAATTACAAGAATTAGGAATAGAACCATCACCACAAAGATTAGTTTTAGCTGGGGCTGATTTGAGAGGGGTTAATTTGGAAAGAGCTGATTTGATAGGAGCTGACTTGAGAAGGGTTAATTTGGCAGGAGCTAATTTGAGAAGGGCTCTGTTGGCAGGAGCTGATTTGACAGGGGCTCTGTTGGCAGGAGCTGATTTGACAGAGGCTCTATTGACAGAAGCTAATTTGAGAAGGGCTCTATTGGCAGGAGCTGATTTGAGAAGGGTTAATTTGGAAGGAGCTAATTTGATAGGAGCTAATTTGAGAAGGGCTCTATTGGCAGGAGCTAATTTGACAGGGGCTCTATTGGCAGGAGCTAATTTGACAGGGGCTCTATTGGCAGGAGCTAATTTGACAGGGGCTCTATTGGCAGGA
>CAKZLR010000031.1 GCA_937127165.1 uncultured Candidatus Peregrinibacteria bacterium | reverse complement strand
ATCATGGTTTAATACAGGTGGAAGCAGAGGTTTGTGGGGATACACAGTTGAATAGGTTATATGAGTGCCAGAGAACATATGGTTTTAATAGCTTTATAAGATGCAATAATGAGTGTATTGCTGAAAAACAGAGTAATTTTGAATATATTCAGTGTGCCATGGACTGTGAAAACAAGTTAAGTACTGGGGGGCTATTAAGAAGTCGATTTGATGCTAATGGATATAATGAATGTATAAAGGAACTAACTAGAAATATGCCAAGAAGTGACTTGGTTTGTGCTTGTAATACAAATAATAGTTTTTTACACAATGCTCCCAGTTTCTGTTATGATTATGTTACAAAACCAAAACAGGAACAGTTTACAAGCAGTATTATGGAAAATATTTTTCCCAAGTGTTTTAATATATCCGAATCAGCACAGGATTTGGTAGAATGTATTAGGTCTCTAGTAAATACGGGTTTTTTAGTTGGTATTTCAATACTTTTGGTAAGTATTGCGTTTATCGGAATTCAGTCTACTTTTAATTTTAGTGGTGTCAGTCTATGGGTTAGTATTTTGGAAAAAACTAGAGATATTGTGATAGGTTTACTATTTGTCGGCATACCAGTAGCTATGCTAAATTTAATCAACGATAGTTTTAATACTTTTAATTTTCAAGAAATTGTTGAGTTAAATTTGGGTAAAAATCTTAAAAATCCTTTGAGTTCTTATTATGATGAAAATTGCGAAAATGATGAGGGTAATAGTGGTGTGGTCTATCATATAGTTTTTGAAGAAGACCAAGGACTAGAGTGTCTATGGGGTCAACCGTGTGATTTTAATATAAAGTATCCAACTGTGACATTCTATGATTGTAAAGTTTTTTTTGCAGCTTCTAGAGGTCAGGATAGGGGACAGCATATTACTGGATTTTTCCCGATTTTTGAACCAAGTAATATGGAAACATTTTTTAACACTGTACCAAAAGGTAAACTAAAAATCGACTATGCTGGACCAAGAGCAGCTGTAGGACCAGATGGTGTGGCTATCTTGAGTGTGGATGAATTTAGTGATGGTTATAAAGTTTACTCAAGATTCTGGGATGGTACAAGTTATAGAGAAGATAGTTCGTCAGAGGTAATATCTTTCAGTGATTTTACGATTCATTCTAAACCAGTTGCTTATAACAATACCTGGCTCGGGGTAGTTAGTCAAAATAATGATTTTTTAGTGACCGACTTAGGTAGTGATCTCAAGAATAAAAATAGGTGGAAAGCGTTTGCTTCTACTCGATTATCATATGGAAGTGTGTATGCTCTTGCTAGCACCCCTGACTTTTCTAGAGCTTTTTTTGTTACCAGTAGAGAGGGAGTTCATATTTACCAATATAGCGAGGAACAAAAAACATTTGTTAAAATTGATGAAATAACACCAACATTTTTAAGGAGTAAAGGTCAGTCAGGTTTCTGTTTCAGACCTTCTGCAGCAGCTGATAGTGCTGGAGATTTATATATATTATGCGACGATGCTGCAGGAAATGTTTTATTTTTTGAAAAAACTAATGGAAGTTGGACTGTTGAAAAAATACAAGGTGATACTAAATTTGCTGGGGTTGTGGCAGTGGATGAAAAAGACGGTGTCCATGTTGCTTTTATGGGAGGAAGAGGTGGTAATAAAATAGGTTATATCTACAAGGAAAAAGGTGGTCAGTGGACTGAGCCCGTCTACACTAGCGATGGCCGAGGCGGATTTAATTTAAGTTCTGGGTTTGCTCATCATGGAAAGATTCCTTATATGGGAGTAGTTTATGAAGATTGGTGGAGTACAAGTTTATTTTATCGTGCAGACGGAATGCCAAGAATTGGAATAATTCTTTTTGGAGCAGAGATTTAAAAATTTATCATATGGTATACTTACTTTAATAGCTATTAGAAGCTATTAGAATTAAATTTTTTCTAGAGCTTTTAAGAGCTTAGTTTTTTTGTGGTGACTTTGTTTTATATATCTTAGAACATCTTCTAAATAATCACTATAACCCAATTGCGTTTTCCATAAACTCAGAATTTGGATAAGTTCTTGGTAATCCCCAGCTATTAAAAAATCTGACCAGATTTTTATTTGTTCAACTATTTTTTGTTCAATTCTGTCTCTTTGATCTGGAATTTTTTTTGCTACAACAATCAAATATTTACTATCCAATTCGTCAATGTGTTCTTCTAACCACTCTATGTATTCTGCCCAAACTGTAAATTCTAACCAAAATTCAGTATTAGATGAGTATTGCTTTTTTAGTTTTTCTAGGATTGCTAGTTTTTGAGCGCTTGGTAATTTTACGAAATATTCTCTTATTTGTTCTTCAAAAGCAGACACATTATTAGCAATTTTGTTTTTCCATAGTTCACACGCAATAGTTAACTGGTGGTCCGTGTCTATTTGCTGAAAAAATGGAGATATTAGTTTCCACCATACAATACTACCACTGGCCAAAAAATATGGATCAATGAAGATTTTTAATAGATTTTTTTCCAACAAGTAGTTTCCTACAATATTATCAATCAAAGAATTAATATTCTGGATAAAGGTGAAATCAGGATTTGTTAGTATGTCGGCAAAATATTTTTTAAGTGTTTTATACTGCTGACTGCTATCAGAAAAACCATAATACACACATTTTTCCAAAGCATTGAGCCACTCTCTTTGTTTTTTGGTTGACTCTGCTTGCAAAATATTGTCCCAGATATTGATTTTAGGTTGATTTTCTGATTTGGAAATTTTGATTTGGTTTGGAGAAAATTCTTGATCTAAAGCGGCGCAGACTGCTACCACATTAGCACAAATACCAAATTCTAAAAAATACGGTGAATCGCACCTGACTACCTCTTTTAAAGCTTGACTAGCTTGAGGGTGTTTTTGCTTGTCCAATGCCAGGTGTAATAGAGGGATATCTACTGTGTAGAGATTGTTTTTGTTTTGTACTTGATATTTTCTCCAATAATCTAAAAGTAAATCTGAGTAGCCTAAAACAGCTCCTTCCAAATAAAGTTTAAGTCCTCTGTTGTAGATTTCTGGTTGTACTAATTTTTTAACTACTTCTAAATACGAAAACATACCTGCTTTTGTAAACTAAAGTTAATTAATAAAGGTGATAATATAATTTAATTCTAAAATATTTTTACGGCTTGCTCAAATTCTTCTTCAGTCATCAGTTGTTGATCCAAAATTACTTTTTTGTAGTCTGTTTTGTGGCAACAGCCATTTTAACTACTTCGCTGACTTTGTCGTAACCTAAAATAGATGTAAGTAAAGTCACAAAAGCGGTTGATTTTTCTAAATTTTCTATACATCTATCTGTATACATCTTTCTCCGAAAACTTCCACTCCTGTTTGCACAGCATTAGAGGAAGTGACTAGCGAATCTGCTAAAATAGGAAACATAATTCCTAACTCTAGATAGAGTCTTCAGCAGCTTTTTTGGATAGTATCGTTTTTACCAGCTACGAAATAAAATACTTGATTGATGGCCTCAGGAAAAACTGGGTTAACTTTTCCGGGCACAATAGACGAACCGGCTTGTAAAGCTTCTAGCACAATCTTCCCAATAGCACCGTTGGGGCTACTTGTCAAAAATTGTAAATCTTTGGTTATTTTAGACATATCTCCAGCTAGAACTGTAAGGTAGATACAAAACAAGTACAAAGTCTGCTTGGCTACTAGTTTGTGACATTTTGTTTGGTGTTGGTACAAATTCGATTCCTACAATTTTGGTGAGGCGTTTGTATACGACTTTTTGATAATTTTCTGGAGCGGTAATTTTTTTACCGATAGCCGTTCCCCCCAAATTTAACTCGATCAAAAATTTAAATAGATCTTGCAATCTGATTCTATTGCGATCAAGTATGGTCG
>CAKZLR010000030.1 GCA_937127165.1 uncultured Candidatus Peregrinibacteria bacterium | reverse complement strand
AATAAAAATTTTTCTGTTTGATTAGGGTGTTTTAAGTGTTTGTTGAAAACAATTGTTGTTTATAATTTTTTCATTACTTTTTTGTAGGTAAAATATTATTAAATTAAACAAAACTAATTTTTTTAATAACTAATTTTTTTAATTTTGTTTGTTTTTAAGTACATCAAAAAATATTGGATATTTATTAAGATTGGTTTTGGATATCTTTTAATTTTTCAATTAAAAAACACAAAGTGTACAAAAATGTTTTTTGATAAAAAAGTTTGGTCTGTCTTATATTTCTGCTAATAATTTTTTAAAAAATAAAAAATTAAACATACCTAAAAGTTGACTTACTTTTAAATTTTTAAATACTCTATATTTGGAAATATTTACACGAATTTGTATATTAAGCTTGTTTTTATGACAAAAGCTAGTTTAATTGAACAAATAATTTTTTTTCTTAAAACTTGTGAAAAACTAAAAACAATTAAGAGAAAAAGTTGGACGAGTGACAATTCAAGGCGGGAAAGTGTGGCTGAACATACTTGGATGATGTGTTTGTTAGCCTTAACTTTGTTTGATCAATTAGACACAAAAATTGACCAGTTAAAAGTTCTTAAAATAATTATTATTCACGATTTGGTTGAAGTTTTTGCTGGTGATATTGCTGTTTGGGAAAAGGTGGAATCTCAAGAATTTTACTTTGAACAAGAAAAAGAAAGTCTTATAAAATTACTATCTCACCTACCCCAAGATCTAACTTTTGTGAAAGAAGTTTATGATCTCTGGATTGAGTTTGAAAAAATGGAAACTATTGAAGCAAAATTAGCCAAGGCTATAGATAAGTTAGAGGTATTACTACAATATAATATTTTTGATATAAATAAGTGGGAAGAACACTCTTATCAGTATCTTTTAAAGGAAGGTTTTTATGATTTCGATGGTTTTGTTCGAGAGTTTAAGAACCAAATAGACAAAAAAACTCTGGAAAAAGTCGATTTAGAATCGAAGACTAATTTGCTCAACCAAAACGATTTGTTGAATTTCTACGAAAGACAAAAACCAGCAAAACCTAAAATTAGCGCTATTGCGGCTATTTCTAAAAATAGAGTAATCGGTAAAGATGGTCAGTTGCCATGGCATATTCCTTCGGATTTAAAAAGAATGAGACAGATTACTCTTAACCACCCCATTATAATGGGTAGAAAAACCTTTGAATCTATCGGCAGACCTTTACCAAAAAGGACGAATATAGTCATAACCACTCAACCTAACTACCGAGCAGAAGGAATTATTGTAGTTCATTCTCTTAAAGATGCTATAAAAGAAGCAGAAAAAGTGGAAACCCAAGAAATATTTATTTTTGGTGGTGGAGAAATATACAAAATGGCCATGCCGTTTGTACAGAAGCTTTATCTTACTGTAGTAGATATTGAAATCGATGGAGACGTCTATTTTCCAAAATATGACGAGTTTTGTAAAGTGGTCTACGAAGCAGAAATGACAGAAAATGGTTATACTTTCAAATTTTTAGATTTAGAAAGAGAAAGCTAACTATAAATCAAAACTTCTACTTTTTAACACTAGTTAAGAGATAATGTGAGGAAAACTAAAATTCTGATTAGACTAAACTAGTCTGAATTTATTTTTGATTATAAAAAAGCAGTTCTATAAGATTTTTTTGCTGTTTTACTTAATTTAAATTAAAATATTAGCTTTGATCGATCATATTTTTTGTCTGTTTGATACTTTTAGATAAATCCTAAACAGGAAAATATAAATTAATTTAAAGAAAGAATTTTTAATAATCTAATTATAGTTATTATGTCACCTTAAAAGATTTTACAAATACTGGTTGATGATGTCTATAGAATCATATTTGGCAACTTTTTTCATTTTTTTTGAGAAATATTCAAAGTCGTCATCATCTAAATACATTAATTCAGTTAAAAATTCTTTACAATTTTCGTTTATCAAACCCAACTTATTATACTTTATATATTCCAAATTACCTAATTCTTGAGGGTGATAATAATATACACCTATAGGTGTGTTAAGATTAACTAGTTCAGTGGTTGTAATTCCCCCTGGCTTGGTGATGACCATATCGGCTGCTCTATAAAATCTTAAAAGATTATCATTTTCCACATATCCCATCAGTTTAATATTTGTTTTACTGTGTTTTTTAAGTTTATTTTTTAGAGTCTTTAACAATTCTTTATTTCTGCCACACACAACTAAAAATTCAGTATTTTTAAATTCCAATTTTAGAAGTTCATCAAACATGTCGCTGATATTTTTACCTCCAGCTCCACCTCCACTAATAATATAAAAACGATCTGACTTTATACCTAGTTTTCTTCTTAAGTCTATTTTGTCAACTTTGTTTAACACTTGTGTGAGAGGGTTGACTGGAATGCCGCTATGAACAATTTTGGATTTTTGTAGGTGTTTAAAACCTTCTAAATAATCTTTTGTTATCTGGTTAGCTACAAAGAAAATATTAGGAGTATAAACAGTCCAAATTTTATCTACTTTACCGTAATCAGTTACCAAAACTATAGTCTTTTCCGAAAAAATGTTGCTATAACCTAAATACTGGGCTCCAGGAAGAGTTAAAATAATTTTGGAAAATGATGACCATTTTGGCTTTTTGTTTCTAAATAAATTAGCTGCTTTGATAAACTTGTTAAATCTAATAAAAGATTCTATATCAAATAAACTATATCTTATTTCCCACCATAATTCTTTTTTACTTAGTGTTTCTCTGGTAATTTCGCTTAAATTATTAAGAGTTGTACGAATTTTACTAAAACCCAAAATCAAGTCGTTTTGCATCGTTTCGTTCAACAAACCCCAAAACTTGGGAGCATTTTGAAGCATAAATTCATATGCTTTACCCCCAAAAAAATTCCAATTATATAATTCGATATTGATATCTTCGCGAATGTTTAAAATGCCTTTGTACAAGTTTTGAGCTGCATTGTAGTGTCCTGATCCTAATATTTTTGAGGTTACTAATAAGATTTTTTGTTTCATTGCTAATATTTCGATACTTGTTATCAGAAATTTATGAGATTATATTTGATTTTAGTGTTTAACACTGTTTTTTATAAAAAAAAATTTAGTGAAAAATTAAAAATAGTCCAATCAGAACACTATGTAATCATAATTTAACCTTAATCTTGATACAAATTTTCATTAATTCCTAATATTTCAGGATTTATATTACTAGATTGTGGACTTTGGGTGTAAGCTAAAAAACTTAAAACAGAGGTTATAAAAATACTAATAAATAATATCAAACTAATTGTGACTGCTTGCAAAAAAGAGTTGGTAGTTTGTTTGTATTCACGGTCATTTATAGCAGAGAAAGGTACTAATTTAGTTCGTATTTGAAAAAAGTTGTCGCCATATATCGAATTTTCTTTGTTTTCTTTTTGTAAGAGATTAATCTCTCTTTTGACAGTATTTTCTATATCCTTACCAAAAGACTCTGGGTAATTGGTCATAAAATTTTTATTTTTGTTTTTAACAAAAAACACCAGATTTAACTCTTAAGAGTATACACTTAATATAGAAGATTGTCTATTTTTTATTCTTCCAAAAGAAATTCGGAAAGTGGTTTATGGTAATAACACAATAATATGGTTTTTACAAAAAATTAACCTGAATTTAACTTCAGATTTAATCTTTTTAAGCATAAAGACTTCGAAATAAGTATCGTAGGAATTATCTAAATTTTTCAGAGGGTTTGTCAAAAGGTAGTTTCTATTTTACAATTCCTGTTAGATATAAATTAGAAAATACTTAGTCTTACTTAATGTTTAAGCTAAATTTTTTAAAAAACCATTTTCTAGCTATTTTAGTATTTGTGTCTGTAATTCCAAGACTAAGTGTTTGGTTTTATACTCTGAATAGTGATCATTTATTGTTTTTCTTTGTTGGTCGAGAAATCGCTAATGGATCTTTCTTGTATTTAGACGTATGGGATCATAAACCACCTTTGTTTTTTATATCAATGCATTTATGAGTATTTTGTTAGGAGATAATCTTATTGGGCACCATATATTTTTTGTGATTTGGATGATAGTTGAGTTTATTGTATTTTATGCTTTTCTTAAAAAATTGTTGACTGCTTTGAATCAAAGCAAAGTGATTTTAAAATCAAGAATTGCTCCCTTGTTTTATGCTTTATTTAGAAATTTAGTACTTTTTGTTCATAGTGGTAATTAATACTGAAAATTTTGGTCTAATTTTTTTTGATTACAATGTACTGGCTTGATTTAAAATGGATGGAATCTAAAAACTGGAAGTGGTTGTTAGCAAGTGGAGCGTGTTTGTTTGTTTTAATTTTTTTAAAGCCAAATTTTGTTATTTTAGCCCTACCAATATTTCTTCAAATTGCTCTAAATTGGCTAATTTCATTATGGTCTAAAAATTGGCAACTGTTTATCATAGATCATAGAATTATTA
>CAKZLR010000029.1 GCA_937127165.1 uncultured Candidatus Peregrinibacteria bacterium | reverse complement strand
TATAATATATAGTTATAGTTATGATAGATGTATGAATAATCTAATCAATCTAATCTCTAATCTATCTCTAATCTGAACCATTTCAACTGCGATAACCAAACCTTTCTTGAATTTTAGTTTTACAACTTATCGCTCGCTGCATTTGTTTAAACAATAAAGAAGAACTATCCGACTCTAACTGCTCAAGCAATTCTATCATCTCTAATTTCTCTAAATTGATTATATATCTGACGATAAAAACTCAAAGATAAAAAATTTTCCAGGTCGGTAAGTAATGGTTGTATATGATTCATCAAAAAATCTTTTCTATTTTCTAGTAAATGTTTATAACTTGGTGGTTTTATACTGGGACTTTCCAAACATAAATTTTCATATTCCAGGACCCAATCGTCCCAACTTTTGAACAAAAGGCCACCAAAATCTACCAGTTTAAAAATTTTTTCTAGAACTGTTCGAGGTTTAAAACGAGACTCTTTATTAAACGTAGTACACTGGATCATTCTCTGAATTAGGTGCATTTTAAATTCTTTTCTATTATAAACCAGAATCATAATCGCCATACAATAATTGTACAGCTCGTCTTTCATCAGTTTTTGCCGGTCTTTCATTTATAATATCACCAGAATGCCCGTCTTCATGTCTTAACGCTGCCTCCACAAGCCATTCTAAAACTTCTTACAAAGTTACATTGTTTGAGTTAGCTAAGTTGGTTATTTCCAAAACTCCACTTTGAGATAAGTTTTTTAAAAATTCTAATAATCTTGTGGCAACTTCTATTGTATGTTGTTTATTGTGATAAGGGTGATTTAAACATTCCAAGCGAGCAGCTAGCTAAGGATTTTTTTCTAAAATATCTAAAATAGAAATTTCAGTAGCAATTATGCCAACTACATTAGCAATTTCTTGTTTCTTATATACACCTTCTCCTGCTCTTCGAAGACCTATTTTCATCCTCACAACACTACAACATTTTTGTATTTGACAAAATATTTTATGAAGCTGTAAGTGTACTTCTTAATACACCAATGTCAAACTATACCCACACAAACCACTCTACATTTTTCTTAAAAATTACCTTACCTACAAACTAGGATTAAAAATTTTAAAAATTGTTCTGCTAATTTTTTATTTATTCTTGTATCAGGTTTAACTTTCTATATCCTTCTACTTAAACTTAAAAAAATTTAAATTAGTTTCCTGTAAGATGGGTAATAATAACTAAATTTTGTAATCTCCGTTGTAAAAAAATAAATTAATCTTTTATAAATTCTGCTTTAGAAACAAGTTAACATAATACCTTATTTCGATATCCTCTAGATTATTTTTTTAGATTTTTAGGGTTTTGTACCATATTTTATGTTTATATACAGTATAAGTCAAATTACCAACCGCCCCGGAAATAATTTCGAGATTGTATTAGATACCACCACAAAACTCAGTAATTTTTGGACTCAAAAACTTTTTTAGATCTCGACTGTTTGTGATTATATTATGCGGCTTGATAGCTACTAGTATAGTTGGTTTGTGGACATTTAACAATCAAATCAAAATTAACAACCAAAACAAACTACAAGCATCTCTACACTCGAACCACCAAAACTTGAACCAACAGATTCTCCAATACCTGGCACGATCAGATTAAATCTGTTGTCTATGGGTAATATTTTTAAGAGAAGATGTGTTGACGACCAGTTAAGAAGTAACGAGTTAAACTTTGCTTATCCTTTTTCTAGACTTTTTTCTAAACTACACACTTTTAACCCCCAAACTACAATGCTTCGGTGGCTGGTTTAGAGTGCCCCGTGATAGATATTTATCGTAATTCATTTGAACGAGAAAGCACTTTGTAATTTAGCTGTTTGCCCGACTATTTGTCTTCTGTAGCTGAATATTTCGATTTTTTTGGTTTAGCTAATAACCGTATCAGAGATATAGAGCAAGTTGATGGTTGTGCTCAAAATTGAGAGTATTTGAACAAACACAATATTCAGTATTTTGGTTATTTTGACGATATCAATGTGGATGATATTTATATATAAGAATTTATAAGACAATATCGTTTAAAGCGAAAACGTTGTTTGATTCTTAAGAAATTGAGGTTTTTTACAATCAAGCTTTGTATATATCACTAGATGAAAGACAAGAGCTGTTTAATGTTGATTTATTAGAAGAAGCTTCTATC
>CAKZLR010000028.1 GCA_937127165.1 uncultured Candidatus Peregrinibacteria bacterium | reverse complement strand
ACCCTATCAGATTCAGAATAGAAACCAATTAAGAAGAGTTTTTATGCGATCCAAGTATTTTCTTGGGTCGTTTTTTTTGTTGAACATATTTTTAATGCTTAAAATTTTAGAGTTTATTGTCGTTATAATGAATCTTCTCTATAATTAAAAGTATATTTTAATATATTTTAGTCAAAATAATAACAAGCCTAAAAAAATAAAAATTTATCATAAATCCTTTTCAACCATAAAAATACCACAACAATCTATTTTGAAATAATCTTTATAACATAACTATCAAGATATAAACAAAAAGGGCGACATAAAATCGCCCAGAATGTGGTACTTTTGAAAAGTTTAATTTGGATAACTAAATATTTGAATATAACTCAAATTCTTTGGGATGAGGGTTAAGCCTGATAGTATCAACCTCGGTTTGTTTTTCTGCTATCCACATGTCAATGAATTCTTTAGACATTACCCCGCTGTCAGTTAAGAATTTGTGGTCAACTCGCAAAGCTTCCAAGGCTTCATCTAAAGAAGCTGGCATCTTCGGTAGTTTTTTTAACTCTTTTTCGTCCATTTCCCAGATATTTTCGTGATGTGGCTTGCCGGGGTGAATCTTGTTTTGAATACCGTCAATCGCCGCCATCACAATAGCTATGAATGTTAAGTACGGGTTGGAAGAAGGATCAGGAAAACGACACTCAATTCTTTTTGATTTTTGAGAATCTCCGGTATATGGCAATCTTATAGCCGCTGATCTGTTGCGATAGTCATATGCTAAGTGAATAGGGGCCTCAAAACCAGGAACTAGTCTATGGTAAGAATTGGTAGTCGGGTTAGAAAAAGCGGCAATTGCCCGACCATGCTTAATTATACCGCCAATAGCAAATAGAGCAGTTTCCGACAAACCAGCAATTTCTTTGCCAGCAAACAAGTTTTTACCATTTTTCCATAAAGAAAAGTGACAATGCATACCAGAACCATTGTCTCCAGCTAGAGGTTTGGGTAAAAATGTGACAAATTTGCCCCAATTATAACCTACATTTTTTAGAACATACTTGTATCTCAAAAGTTCGTCTGCGGCATCGACTAGGTTATTAAATTTATAATTTATTTCACCCTGACCAGCAGTAGCCACTTCATGATGACCTCTTTCAACTTGTAAACCAACTTTTTCAAGCATGGTTATCATTTCCATTCTAATATTGTTAGTCTGATCTATTGGAGAAATGGGAAAATAACCCTTTTTGTAGCCTATTTTGTGACCTTGATTGGGTTCTTCGTCTGAGTCCGTGTTCCAAGCAGCTTCTACAGAATCAACTTCATAAAAAGAATGATTTGCCCCACTACCAAAACGAACATTGTCAAAAATGAAAAATTCGGCCTCTGGACCAAAATAAGCTGTATCCGCGATTTTACTTGCTTTCAAAAATTCTGCCGCTTTTTTAGCAATTGAGCGAGGATCTTTAAGGTATGGTTCTTTGGTTACAGGATCAACTACATAACAAGAAATAGAGACAGTGGGTTGTGGAAAAAACGGATCCACAAAGACGGTCTCAACTTCTGGAATTAACAACATATCCGATTCATAAACACCCTGCCACCCCCGAATAGAGGAACCATCAAAAGGAATACCATCTTGAAATGTATCCTCAGAAAAGGAGTGTGAGGGAATAGTGATATGTTGCCACTGACCAAAAGAATCAGAAAATTTAACATCTACAAACAAAATATTTTGGTCTTTAATAAATTTGACCAATTCCTTGGGGGTTTTTGCAATTGCCATAACACAAAAAATAAAAGACCAGAAAAACTACTGGATCGAGACTCAGGTTTCGATAAACAATGAAAACATGTCAATATCAAAATTTCAGATTGGTTTAAAATCTATCTAAAATTGTCCCACCATTAAGCTAAAATATTTTCTATAAATTTATAAATTTAACAAAGAATTTTTATAAACAGTTTGCTTAATTTAAGCTTTTAGGTTTGATATATTCAAAAAGTTACCTTTTAGGTTTTGACAAAAGTATTATCAGGTGGTAAAAATCCTGCCAATCTATTTCGTCTTCTTGAATCTTACTCATTAAACAATGACCAATATCTGGAAAGAACTGCCCAAGCCAATTTTTGCTTTGGCGCCAATGGAGGGTGTGACTGATACTGTTTTTAGACGAGTTGTTATAAAATGTGGCAAACCCAGTATTATGTTTACTGAATTTACCAACTGCGAGGGTTTGCAGTCTGTTGGTCAATCTCGGGTAATTCATCGCTTGCAATACACACCAACCGAAAAACCTTTAATAGCTCAAATTTGGGGAATCACTCCACAGCACTATTACAATTCCGCTAAAATGATTGTGGATATGGGTTTTGATGGTCTGGATCTTAACTTTGGTTGCCCTGTTAAAAATATCATCAAAGTTGGAGCCTGCTCTGCTCTAATCAAAAATCACTCTCTGGCAAGAGAAATTATTTTAGCTACTCTTGAAGGTTTGAACAATAAAATACCGTTAAGCATCAAAACTCGCATAGGCTTCAACACCATCAACACCGAAGAGTGGATTGGTTTCTTGCTATCTACCGCCAAGCCTGCTTGTCTTACTGTGCACGGCCGAACTGTTAAAGAACAGTCGGCTTTTCCTGTGCATTGGGACGAAATTGCCAAATGTGTCGAGCTAAGAAACCAGCTGAGCCCAGAAACTGTCATATTAGGTAACGGAGACATCAAGACATATCAAGAAGGTCTGCAAAAAATATCAGAAATTGGTTTAGACGGGGTAATGATTGGTAGAGGTATATTTAGTAACCCCTGGTTTTTTGATCCAACTGCCGATCCAGCTAGCAAAACCTTAAAAGACAGGTTGGAGATTTTGAAATTTCACCTAGACCTGTTTGAACAAACATGGGGAAACCAAAAAGATTATCATATTTTCAAAAGGTTTTTAAAAATCTATTTACAAGGTTTTGAGGGGGCAGCAGCAATCAGACAAAAATTTATGGACACGAATAATTATGAAGAGTTAAGAAACACCATTATTTATTTTTCTCATAATTTAGTATAGTCTTATTTTACCAAGATAACAGTTCTGTTTTCTCCTATTTTGATTGAAAAATTATAATCAGAATGGAATAAGAGTAAGTATACCATTTAATTTTTCTGATAAGCTCTTATCGTTATTGACTTGAAACGTAGACGTACTTTCCAGACAACTTTCCACAAGTTTATAAAATATTTCTCTACATTACTTCCAATAACTAGCCAGTTTCTTTGCTTCTTAACCTTTATTTGATTCCATTAAAACAAGCCATATGAATTTAATTTTCAACTAAAGAAGTTAATAAATCTAAAACGTTTGATTTTCTCTCTCTTTTGAGACCATTCTCAATATCATACTGATTACTTGGTTTTTTATGAAAAAAAGTCTATGCTACCCATAAAAAAATTACTATATTCATGGTTCCTTATTCATAGCACAAAAAAGAAGTTTGTAAAGTTTTTTGTAGATTTGATCTTATTACCAATAACTCCAAAAATTCTTGCCAGTTTTTGATTTTTTGTCTTAGAATTTCGAGTCTATGCCACTTAGTCCAAATTACGACCCTAAAAAATACGAACAAGACATTTACACTTTATGGATGAGCCACAAATTAGGTAGTCCCGAAATGCAAGAAAAAGTTCAAACCCAAGGTTCTGTTGTTGATACTATACCAAAAACTTACACTATTTTAATGCCACCTCCAAACTTAACTGGAGAACTGCATGCAGGACATGCCTTTCAACATTATCTAATGGACACTTTAATTAGAATACATCGCCAAAAAGGATATAAGGCTTTGTGGTATCCGGGTGTCGATCATGCCGGTATTCAGATGGAAGGAGTTTTAGGGAAATTGCTCAAAGAGCAAGGTAAAAGTAGGCAAGACCTAAGTGATGAAGAATTTTTAGAGTTTGCTTGGCAAAAAGCTAACGAGTGGCGGAATCGCCAGCAAGAGCAGGCCACAGTCTTGGGAGATAGTCCCGACTACGATAGGCAGTTATTTACTTTGGACGACAGGGCTACCAAAATGGTGTATTTTGCTTTTAAGAAATATTGGCAAGATGGATTGATCTACAAAAGTCCTTATCTTATTAATTGGTCTATAGGCTTGCAAACTGCTTTGTCTGATGTAGCTGGCGAAATTGAATACGAAACCAGGATTGATCCTTTGATAACTTTCGAATATCGTCTGGAAACACTGGAAGCACCTAATTTAGACCAAGTAACAAAAGAAAAACTGACAACCTGTCTAAACAAAATTTTGGTTTCCACAGTTCGTCCTGAAACCATTTTTGGAGATGTGGCAGTGGCCATTCACCCAACCATCTTGAAACAAAAACTTTTATCATATTTTGACGACCAGACAACTCAAAATATAATTTTAAAAATTAAAAATAAAGAAATTGTTGCTTATTACAGTATTAAACCACTCGAAGTTACACGAGTAGTACTAATTATCGCTGAAGAAGTGGATCCAAACTTTGGTACCGGTGCTCTCAAAATCACTCCGGGTTCGGACATTAGTGATTACCATATATTCCAAAAATATATTGGTGGACCTTTCCCAAATGCAATTGGTAGAAATGGTTTATTAACCGAAGTCTGTGGGAGATTTGCTGGAATGAGCGTGTTAGAAGCAAGAGTGGAGGTCTTGAGGACTTTGTTAGAATCCGGGTATGTACCATTAAAACAAAGTTCTTAATAGGTTTATTGCTTAACCGTTTTTTAAAGACTTTAAAATAAAGTTTGGTTTAAGATTTTCAAAGATTTATTCTATTCCAATACTTAAATCACGAATAAGCTAGTCTTTTAAAGATTACCCTGTCCATCTTTTCTGAAATCCACCTGTTCTGGAAAGAATGAAATAGTTTAATCCATCCAAAAAGGGAAGTCTTAACCACAACAGTTCTTTTATACACAATGTAAGTAAAATTGGTAGTGCTAGTTAAATAGACTTAGAACATTTTCTTCAAAGCTCGCCTAACATCTCGACCAAGACTTGATAAAACTCTAAAGTACTAGATATACTTACTCTTTCTCTGGTTGTATGAATATCTTTTAGATATGGTCCAACCGAAATCACTTCGGCATTCGGGAAAAAACTAACTAACTTACCGCACTCCAAACCTGCATGTACCGCTTCAATTTGCACAGGTTTTTGGGTTAACTTCTCAAAACATTTTACCCATAACTTTGCTAGACTGGAATCAGGGTTAGCTTGCCAACCCTCCACTCTTTGAGATAAACTCAAATCAATATTTTCTAAAACCATCGTTTGAGCTTGTATTGAGTCAATTCTTTGTTTTATAGATTTGTCTGTAAACAAACAAAACAAACTGACCAGTTGTGTTATTGTATTGTGTAATTCTTGGTTGTTGTCTGATCTTACCATCATTACCAGTCTCAAAATCATTCGATTCTCTTGAGATTGAGTTTGAATTATTCCAAGATTATTAGAAGTTTGCACCAAACCGGGAACTTTTTGGCTCATTGCCAATACCCCAGAGGGAATAATAGAAACAAGTCTTAGAATTTTCTCTGTAGTTTGTGAGGCTACAGCTAACTCAAAGGAGTTTGTAATTGATTGTAGTTCTATCTTTAAGTTAGAATAGTCTGACTTATAATAGTTAGAATAATTTTGGCATATCAACTCCAACAATTTTTTATCTTTAAACTCTTGAGACGTGCAAAAAGTAGCCGAGCTTTTCGCTGGGATGGCATTATCAGCTTCTCCACCGTCAATTTCAATCAGTTTAATTTCAGCTTCTAAGGCAAAGTCCAACAAAAGATTGGCTAGTAATTGAATTGCATTAGGTATATTTTTGTGAATATCTACTCCACTATGACCTCCAGGTAATCCGCTTACAGAGAGCTTCCAAACCTGCTCGTTCGGGTCAATCTGGGTTTTTTCTAATTTAACCTTAGCCTCAAGAGACCTACCTCCAGCACTACCCACACACACTACTCCTATTTTGTCATTAGGTACACTATAATCAGTGTTAATTATTATATCCGGATTGAGCAAAGCAGAATCAAGATTGTTTACACCCCCCAAACCAGTTTCCTCTTCTACAGTAAAAAGAGCTTCGATTTTGGGATGGCTAATTTGAGTGTCGTCCAGAATAGCTAAAATAGCAGCCACACCTATACCGTTGTCAGCTCCTAAAGTAGTACCATTAGCCCCAAGCCAGTCCTTTTCCCGAACCAATTCTATAGGATCAGTTTCAAAATTATGGTTAACTGTGGGTTCTTTACCTGGCACCATGTCGATATGGGCTTGTAGGCAAACATTTTTTTGGCTAAAACTCTTCTGAGCTGGTTTGTAAATTACTAAATTTCCATAACTATCCTGTTTATACTCTAAATTTCTAGCGACAGCAAACTCTATAAGCTGTTGTCTAACTTGTTGCTCCTTGTGAGAAAGGCGGGGAATATTACTAATCTGAGCAAAAAAGTTCCACAATTTTTGTGGCTCCAGGCCCTCAACCAAAAGTTCATTTTTTGTCATAGTTAGCTTATTTTTGTTTTGATTAAACAATCAAGATTGCTTCTAGTATATTTTAACTTTTTAGTTTTTGCAAGCCCCTAACTTTAGATGATTCTTTAGACTCTACAATAAAAAATTATATAGTCATTTATTCAAACAGTTTAGATACATTTAAAAACAGAAAAACCTAAAAACTTTATTTAATTTTAATAAACTACCCCCTAGGCAAGCTAAAAGCATAAAACAACCTTATACAAAAGGCTTAGTTTGTAAAAAAAATAATATTTTTATTAAAATTGGACTTAACAGCACCAGTTTTTAAAGAATAATTTAATTAATCCATCATCCCTCTAGCAATTTCTCTATCTAAGTCTCTTTTTTTGATAGCTTCCCGCTTATCTCTTTTAGTTTTTCCTTTTGCTAAAGCAATTTCGGCTTTTATCCAGCGACCAACTGTTTTTAGGTTTAACACGATACAAGTAATCCCTTTTTGCTTAATAGCCCCCAAAATTTCGTGAATTTCTTTTTTCTTAAGAAGTAAAGGCACACTTTCCTGCACACTTCCACCTTGCAACCCAATTATTTCCAGTCGGTTGTTTTGGTGAACCACAAAGGCTCCTTCTGGTTTGACCTGTTTGGACCTAATTGCTTTAACCATTTTGCCAGATAGCACCAAACCAGCCTGAAAAGATTCCAAGACTTCGTACTCAAAGCGAGCTTTACGATTGATTGTAATTACAGGCACAGGTTTTTAACCTACTAACAAAAGACAAATTTGGCAAATTATTATTTATCCCAGCTAAAATTAATCCACTCATCAGCTGGAGTTTCCATTGCAAAAAAATCTGGCTCAAAAATAGCTTGATCTTTTTTGTAAATTACAGCTGTCTTAATTTCTTTTGGTGAAACTTTTAAGATGGTATCTACCACAAACTGCATAGTCGCTCCACGATCCACCAAATCATCCACTACTAGAATATTTTTACCCGTAAGATGGTCAAAATTTTTCTGTAACTGCAAAACCACCTGCCCCCGGCTCCTATCCCTATTATAGGAACTTACAGCAATCGTGTCTACGGACTTAATATTTAGCTCATCTGCAATAATTCTTGTAGGAATTAGCCCGCCACTAGATATTCCTAAAATAACATCAATTCGAAAACCCGATTGCCTAATTTGGTGGCAAACTGTTTTTAACAAATCTTTTTCTAGAAAAACTATTTTGGGTTCCATTTTACTTGTAACTTAAAACAATGGATTAGCAATGGCTGGAGCTTGTTTGATATATTGGGGGTTTTTCAGCTCAGCCAGAATAAAGTTAGCGACATTTTGACGAGAGATAGTAATACCCATATTTTTTGTACCAACCATACCTACTACAATGGTATCTTTTTTGGGCCAAGATGTCTGTAAAGGAGTCCTGACAATTGTCCAATCCAAATCAGATTGTATAATTTGTGCTACATGTTTTATACCGTCATTGATTCTGTCTGGATCTAGTATTTTGAGTATCTTGGTCATAACTTTATCCACCAAACCAGGTGAGTCGCCATCTACAAAAACCCCATTACCAGTAAGAATTATAAGTCTTTTTAGACCGTTTTTCCGCATAATTTCTAACAAATATTGACCTAGCACCTGTTGCAGATCAGCAGGCGAATTTTTGGTATGACCAATCATAGATACTACAGCATTCACCCCTTCTACAGTTTTTCGAACATCCTCAAAATTGGTGGCATCTCCAACTATAACCTCCACACCTGGCAGGTTGGCATCAATTTTAGAAGCATCTCGCACTAACATTTTTAGCAAGTAACCCTGTTGTACAGCAGTTTGCACAAAAACTTTACCTACCCTACCAGTGCCACCAAAAACCGCTATTTTCATATAAACCTACGGACTAAAACAAAATTCTCTTTTTAGTCAATAATTTGATTACCTCAACCTCCCCTAACCTTTCTAACCAAAAAACAAAAGAGAGCCTTTAATGGACTCTCCTTTTTGTTGTCTAGTTTTTTACTCCTAGTTTTTCACTAGGCCACACTTACCGTGAGGGTACCGTTGTAGGCTTGAGCTCTAGTGTAAGCTG
>CAKZLR010000027.1 GCA_937127165.1 uncultured Candidatus Peregrinibacteria bacterium | reverse complement strand
TTCTTGTTGTTTAGATTTAAGTAATTTTGTTTAAATTTGATTAAGTTTGGTTAATGACAAACAAAAACTTTGAACTTGCCTATTTGACATTGATACAAATTTTGTGTAATCTTTTGACTCAAGTTTTTTTTAAAAAAGGTTAATATAATACAATAAGTACTTAACTTAAACAAAAAGCAAATATGTCCTCAAAAAAAATAGCAAGTATTTTGAGCATACTTGAAATTGCCGAGAAAAACATCCAAACGGTTCGACAGTTAATCAATCAAATGATCGAAGAAAAGGGTATAGTTGAAAAACTCAAGGATAATTCTAACAAACTAACCACTCCGGTATCCACTGATGAAGAATCTGCTTTGGAGGTTGTAGAAGGTTACTTCGACGGAGAAAACATGGTGGGTGACAATGGTCAAATATATCCAGTCCCCCAAAATTACGCTAGCAAAACTCAATTAGTTGTAGGAGACAGAATGAAGTGGATCCTAACTCCTGAAAGAGAGTTGTTTAAGCTAATACAACCAGTAGAAAGAGAAAGAGTTATAGGTACACTACACTTAGAGGGCGATAATTTTTTAGTATTAGTCGATGGTTTCACAAATCCTATTCGACTACTAAAAGCTAGTGTAACTTTCGCCATGAAAAATTATGGTTTAAAAGTTGGTGACGAAGTGGCTATTATCATACCTAAAAATATCACACCTACTTGGGGTGCTTTTAGTAGTGTAGTTAAAAGCGGAGAAGTAGAAAAGTTTAAAAATGAAAGAGTTAAAAAAGAAAGAATTCAAGAATTTATAGAACAAGAACCAATCGAAGATCCAGTTACCGCTGATTATTTTTAGATTAAAGAATTTTAGGCAAAACACTGGCTGACAAAGAACCAAAGTTTTGTGTAGAAAAGACTGTAGATCTTTTGATGAGTCTAGATCAACCAAAATACAAAAACGGTCCTAGTCTAGAATTTCAGGCAAACTAGATATTATTTCTTATTTGGCTTTATTTGGTTTGTACCTTTTGTAAAAGATCCGTCACCAAGACTTTGTTTTAGTTTTCCCACCTTGTTATTTCTTTTTTGCTGTTCTATTTTAAAGATTTTTACTTTTTCAAGCTCTTCCTCAACCCACTTTAAATATTCACCAGCATCCACGACAGTCATAGCGACCTGCTTATTTTGTACAAGTTTTATTATTATTAAATTAACTCAAAAAGCCTTTTTCGTGGCTCCTCTCTTTTTTCTCTCTCTTGCTTGTCCAGATCCACTTTTACTCTTGTAATTTGCGGTTTCCCCCATATATTCCCTATTATTTTGGAGTTTTGTTTGTACTCAAAGTACATTGAGATTTTTTGTTAAGCCAATTTTGATTTGATTTTACTACTGTTTGACAAAATCAATTTTTGGTACAATCCATAGTCAGACTATGACCTCTGCCCAAATTCGCCAGAAATTTATTGAGTTCTGGACTTCTCCGCCTCGTAATTGTAAAGAAATTCCAAACGTTAGTTTAGTTCCAAATAACGACCCCACTTTATTGTTTGTTAATTCCGGAATGTTCCCGATAAACCCGTATCTGTCCGGTCAGCCACACCCACTCGGCAAAAGATTGTGTAACTTCCAAAGGTGTTTGCGAACCAACTATGACGAGATGTTAGAAATTGGAGATAACAGACACACTTTAATGTTTGAGATGATGGGAGATTGGTCGTTGGGATCTTTTACCAAAAGGGAACAAATTCCTTGGATTATGAGTTTTTGGATAGATGTCTGTGGGTTAGACCCAAGACGAATTTATGTGTCTATATTTGAGGGCAACGAAGTAGTCCCCAGAGACGATGAGGCAATTGAAATTTGGAAAAATACCTTCGCTCAATATGGTATCACAGCTGAGTTTAGTGAAGATATTACCAAAATTCCTGCTAATTTAGAACAGGGTCAAAACTGGAAATACCGAATTTTTCCTTATCCAAAAAAGAAAAACTGGTGGCAACGAGCCGCCGATACACCCGGTGAACTGGGTGGTCCAACTTCAGAAATGTTTTATGATATGGGTGAAATTGCGGTTAAAGACGATCAGTATCACATCAATGACGACTCAGGTAGGTTTATTGAGATCGGCAACAATGTATTCATGGAATATCGCCTCGGTGAGGATGGTCAGTGGTACCCGCTCAAACACAAAAACATTGACTTTGGTGGGGGTTTTGAGAGAGTGGTGATGATTGTTCAAGGGAAAAAAGATATTTTTGAAACGGATGTTTTTGAACCATTGCTAGTCAAAATTAGTCAGTTGTCTGGCAAGAATTACAAAAATAATGGCCAAGAAAACGAATTTACTAGGTATTTCAGAATTCTAGCTGATCACAGTCGAGCAGCGACTTTTATTTTGGCTGACGGGGTGGTTCCAAGTAACAAAGATCAAGGTTATGTTTTAAGAAGATTTATTAGAAGACTGGTTAGATTCGGACAAAAACTGGAAATTAAAGATAATTTTACAAAATACCTAGCTGAGGTAGTTATCGATCATCTTAGTTATGCTTACCCTCACTTACAGCAAAATCGTGAGTTTGTGTTAAGCGAGATTGACAAGGAAGAAACTAAGTTCAAAAAAACCCTAGACGGGGGATTGAAAGAAATTCAAAAATTGAAATCTAGCAACCAAAATTTAGACGGAAAACTAGCTTTTTATATATACGAAACTTTTGGCTTTCCACTAGAAATGACTTTGGACGAATTTGGGATTGACGACAAACAAGCTGTGAACATAGAAAAAGAATTTAACGAGCAAAATCAAAAACATCGCGAGCTCTCAAAATTGGCTTCCGAACGGAAATTTAGAGGCGGGCTAGCTGATCAGTCGGAAAATGTTATTAAACTACACACTGCTCACCATCTACTCTTACGAGCTTTGCAGATAGTTCTAGGAAATCAAGTCAAACAACGAGGAAGTAACATCACTGGCGAAAGATTAAGAATTGACTTTAATTATGAGAACAAACTTACAGATGAACAACTAAAACAAGTAGAGCAAATAGTAAACGAAAAAATAGACCAAAACCTACCAGTTAAAAGAATAGAAATACCTTTCGAAGAGGCTCGAAAAATCGGAGCTGAAATGGAATTTGGGCAAAAATACCCATCGGTAGTTTCGGTATATTATATCGGTGATAGTTTAGAAACTGCTTTTTCTAAAGAGTTCTGTGGGGGCCCTCATGTTGCTTCGACTGGAGAACTTAGGCAGATGGGTAAATTTGTAATTCTCAAAGAAGAAAGCAGTAGTCAAGGAATTCGCAGGATCAAAGCAACTTTGAGGTAGTAAAGATAAACACACTATCATCTCCAAGTTTCTTCTTGTCATTTCTAATTTGATTAGAGATCCATAAGTGCAATAGACTTATATGTTGACTCTAATGAATTCCGTTTTCACAGAAATGAAATGAGAAGTGACGGACCTCTTATTTGCAAAGATAATTCAGTAAGATTGTTGACGAAACAATAAGCCAATTTTTT
>CAKZLR010000026.1 GCA_937127165.1 uncultured Candidatus Peregrinibacteria bacterium | reverse complement strand
AAAAACACGTTATTTTTACCGATAATTTTGAACTCCAGAATAAATAATTCTATTTTTTAAAATTATCAGAAAAACTAATTTAAATCTAAAATCCACTAATTCCAACAGAAATAAATGAAGCTTGAATCAAGCTAATCTTAAAATTAACTTTAATTTAAAATTCAAAATTGACTAAAATTATATGACTTGCTTGAATTTAATAGCTAGCTGGATTTTTCTAACTAAAAAATTTAGATTGAAAAAAGAACACAAATTTTTGTAAAAAATTATGAACTTTCGTATTTTTACCCTTCACCCTAATCTATTTCAATCCTACTTACAAACCGCCTTAATAGCCAGAGCTATACAAAAAGGTATAATCTCGGTAGATTTGGTCAATTGGCGAGACAGATTTGGTAAAGGAAAACACAAACAAGTTGACGACAAACCATTTGGTGGTGGTAGTGGTATGGTGTTAATGGTAGAGCCAATATTCGAAGCTTTGTGCCAATACCAAGCCGTATCCCCTCTTTTTAAACCACCAAAAAAAGATACTATTCATACCAAAATATTACCAAATAATTCTTCTTTTTACCAACTTTGGTTAGAACAAATTCACACAAAACCAATTAAAAAAGTCACCATTATGTTAACCCCTAGAGGTTTTTCTTTTAATCAACAAATTGCAGAATGGCTAACCGAATTTGACGAATTAAACTTACTTTCAGGTAGATATGAAGGTTTTGATGCTAGGGTTTCAGAAGTGGTTGATTTAGAAATATCGTTAGGGAGTTTTATTTTGAACGGAGGCGAGGTTGCAGCAATGGCAATTTTAGAAAGTGTAAGTAGACTAATACCCGGCTTTGTAGGTAAAGAACGATGTACCAGCCATGATTCATTTTCTAGTAGTCTAAACTACTACAAACCAGAAGAAGAGTATTTTATAGGCAAAAGAAGACTTAAAAAATTTGCAGAGCAAAGCTTGTTTATGTTTGAAGGCCAAACAAGGGTTAAAGAGCAGCTTTTTAACGATAATTTATGGCTTAGAGACTTTGCCCCCCAATTAGAACACCCACAATACACCAGACCTGAAAAATGGCACAATTGGGTGGTTCCAGAAATACTGAGACAAGGTAATCATAAACTTATTCAAAACTGGAGAAGTAATTGGTGGAAAAAAGATCAATGTATTTAAATTTACTGTTAAACTCAAATCTAGATTTGTTTTAGAATAACTAAACAGTAAAAATCTAAAAAACTAAGATTTTTGAAAGATTTACTTTTGTTTACGACTATCATCATCTCACGTTCAAAAGAAAATTAAAAGTTGTTCTAAGATTCTTTTTGTTCTAAAATACCAAGCATGATCATTAAAGAATTGGAGCTTAGTAGTTTTAATTATTAGTGCTTGACAAACCATTTCTTTCATCTTATTCACATCCGTAATAAGCACTAATTCCAGGCGCTTTGTTAAAGTTTCTGCTGCTTACCTTAAAGTAATAATGTCAGAACACATTGGATTTTTACCTTCTGTAGATGTTGTAAACCAAAACCTGCTATTCAGAGCGTTGTTGTGTTTACTAGTATCTATCTCTATTTTAGAGTTTTTTGCTACTTAGTTGTTTATTCGAAATTTTTTGTCATCTTTTTTAAAGAATTTCTGTTAATGGATGATGATAGATATAAATCGCAATATAGTAAATAGACCATAGCCTTTAAACTAAAAATTTATGAAACAAGCATTACTTATTTTAGAAAACGGTAAAGTTTATAGGGGGGTTGGCTTTGGAGCTAGTGTTATCAGTTATGGAGAATTAGTTTTTAACACCTCTATGACAGGTTATACAGAATCAATTACTGATCCATCATATGCGGGTCAGATTTTAACTTTTTCTTTTCCTTTAATTGGAAACTATGGAGTTTCTAGCAAATGGGGGGAATCAGACAAAGTACATCCAGTCGGAATAGTTGTCTCTGAGCTTTGCAATAGTCCGTTTCACCGAGAACAAGAAAGTAGTTTATCAGAATTTTTAGAAAAATTTAGTAAAGGCGGTATAGCTGGTATTGACACTCGCGAACTAGTGAAAATAATTAGGCACGCTGGAACTATGCCAGCAGTGTTAATGGTTGGTCAAGAAGGTGAAAAACTCAATGCTGCCATCACCTTTGAAGCTGCTTTAGCTAAAGTTACAAATAAAGATGAAATTGGTTTTCTGGATTGGCCAAGCAAGGTAGCTAGAACTAAAACAGAATTTTTTGTTTGGCAAAAAAACACTTTAACAAAAATTACAGAAACCGAGTTAGTAAATTTTTCTAATTACAAGAAAGTTGCAATCATTGACTGTGGAGTTAAACAAAACATTCTTCGAGAGGTTGCTAAAAGAGGTTTTGTGACGGTTGTAGTACCGCCCAATATAACTTTTGCAGAAATACAAAAATATAATGTCAGCGGAGTTGTCGTGTCAAATGGTCCCGGAGATCCTAGAGATTATCCATACATTCACAATTTACTTAAACAAATCTTGGAATATTCCTTGAACGAAAAAAACCATTTACCAATTTTTGGTATTTGTCTGGGTCACCAGTTAATTTCTTACATTATCGGAGCTGAGGTTTTTAAAATGAAATTTGGCAACCGCGGAGTTAACCAGCCAGTACAGAATATACTTAACCAAAAAGCCTTTTTAACCTCCCAAAACCATAGTTATGCAGTTCGACCAGAAACTATTCCAGAAGGTTGGGAATCTTTGTTTGTTAATTTAAACGATAGCTCTGTAGAAGGTTTGAGGCACAAAAACAAACCAATTTTTAGTGTTCAGTTTCATCCTGAAGCTTGTGGTGGACCAAAAGATACTAACTGGCTTTTTGATGACTTTGTCAGATCTATTTTATAACAATCTTATTAAACCTAGCATTCAGACACTTTACCGTTATTCGTTATTATTTTAAGGATATTTTAAATCAAACTGAAAACCCCTTAGAAATCTTCTTTTAAATTTTAAAATGGTAGCCGTATCCTTAAAAGGTGTATTTGATAGAATCAAAATTAGATTTAACATCTTTGTTACGAAGAGGAGAATAAATTTTCTTATAAATTTTCTTAGGTATCAAAACTACTTCAAACTACTTTCCTCTACTTGATAAAAGTTACACTAGTTTTAAAACAACCAATTAACGCCACTAGAGGTAGAGTTTGACAAAAGCTTTCTTAAGAATATTATTTACATCTTTTTTTTAGTAAAAAATATGTCCAAACAGTTATTACATGAAATTAACCTAAAAGAAGACATACCAAAAAGAATCAAAAATTTTAGCCAAAAACTAACCAAATTTGCTAGTAATCAGCAAGTCCTGTTAAAAGCTCTTTTTCTGTCGTTTGTAGCTACTATTTTTTTTGTGGGAATCTCTTTTCCAGATCTTTGGCAAAGCTATTTTTTATTCAGACAGAGATGGTTTGGATTGATATCTATTGCTATTTACATTTTATCCTCCTTAATTTTTGTGTTAATAACTAACTGGGGTGTTTTTAGGTCAATTTCAGTTTTTATACAGTCCAATATTTTGGCACTCTTTGCTTTTGCCTACTTTTTAAGGTTAAATATTAGAGATATACTGATTTTTGGATTTAGTTTTAACACAGCCTTTTTATTTCTAATTTTATCTGGTCTAATCTTTTTGGTTAATCTTAATCTTTTTGGAGAAAATAAACGACAGCATTGGTTATTGATTCCCCAAGTAATGCTTTTTGCCTTACAAGCTTTTTCTTTACTTAGTTTTACCGATACTTTTATAACTTCCAGAGTTAGTTTTTCCAGTGACTGGCTCAATGTACTATTTAACATTCATCCGTTTTTTTGGCTAACTCTTTGTGGTTTGGCAATCACCACAATTACTGTTTTTTCTTACAAAATAGACTCTCTAAAAGAATTTTTTAAAGTATTTGGAATTTTTGCATTTTGTATTATCCAAATTATATTTTTAATATACATAATCGTATTTATTGATATAAGTCTAAATTTAACTTATTGGAACTTAACTTTAATGACACTTATTTTTTGGGACTGGTTAGATGGTAACTTTAGAATTATCGCTCAAAAACTTGAAGATAGTAAGTTTTATCCTCGACTAACAATCTCAACTATTTATCATTTCATCCTATTTTTAATAGTTTTGTTAGCGCCTCAAATAAGTTTCTAAAAACTCTAACAAACAAATTTTATCTTTGTCTTTACTTTTTTGCTAGTAAATACAAAAGAGAATAAAATTCAGTTTTGGTTATATAATAACAAACCATAAAAATAGATAGTAAAATCAACCTTCTTGAAAAGAACCTTATTTTTGGACATGATGATTAGTTTTGATCAAAAAAGTAAATATCTTCTCTAAATAAAACTCTCTTAAAAGAGTTTTAGAAAAGACTTATACTAAAAACTAGAAAAATTTTTCCTACTTAGCTTTTCCACAACAAAAAATTTAACCTCTTACACTTCCAAAAGACTCTTTGATGATATTTTTTCTATCAAACCCTAATTCTTTAAGTTTTTGCTCCATGGCTAAAACCATATGGGGGTTGCCACACAAATAAAATTCAATATCTTTAGAAATTATATAGTCTGGTATTATTGTTGTTACTCTACCCATTCTTTGAGTTTTACTTTCTGTAAAAGATTCTTCGTCGATACAAGTTATTATTTCAAAATTAGAATATTTAGATAATTCTTCTGTAAAAAAACTTCTACAAAAATCAAATTCTCGCCTTAAGGTACCAAAAAACAACTTATGATTTATGCTAGGGTTTTTAACCAAAGATTCTTTGATCATCGGTACAAAAGGAGCAATACCAGTACCAGTAGCCACAAAAAACCTAGCTTCAGGGGTAGCTTTAGTTAATCCGAATCTACCACTAATATTTAGCATTTTCACCGAATCACCTTCTTTTATCTGATCAAAAAACTGCGAAGCCAAACCACCCGGCTTAGTGCTGATAGCCAAAGTTAAAAAACCAGCACCCTCTTTAGTTTTGTCTAGAGGAGTATCTTTGGCAAACGGTGTTGTGGAAAAATCTAGAATTGAGTAAGCTCTAAAAACTTTCGGCCAAGTCTCCAGACTCACAAATTGACCGGGTTTAAACGGAAAAACAGATTCAGCTTGAAAAGTCATTAAATATACTTGAGGGATAACCTGTTTTTTGTAGATAAGTTTAATTGAAGATGAAAACATATTTTAGATGTAAAACTGAAAATACATCGACATTTACAACTGATTTTGATTCGCCTGTCAATCTTTTAGGACAACCAATTTGACTTTTTGAAAAATCTATTCAGTTATACATTTGTATAAATTTTCTAAATTAGAAATTCATCACTATGATCACTCTACCAAAACTAAACTATAATTATGGTGATTTAGAGCCCTATATAGATGCATTAACTATGGAAATTCACCACACCAAGCACCATCAGTCTTATATAGACAAGGCTAATACCGCCATAGAGAAGATACCAGAAATAGCCAATTTAGATCCGAAAGAAATTATAACTAAATTAGATTTAACTCCAGAAAATCTTAGGCAAGTTTTAATAAATAATTTAGGGGGTCACTTAAATCATGATCTTTTTTGGCAAATTATGACTCCCGGAGGCACACCACCATCCCCCAAAATAGTTGAAATTATAAATGGTAATTTTGGTGAAATGGAAAATTTTATCGAAAAATTTAGTGAAACAGCAATTAATAGGTTTGGCTCGGGGTGGGCATGGCTTGTAGTTAATCCAGATCTATCTCTAGAAATAATGTCCACAGCCAATCAAGATTCTCCTCTAATGCAAAACAAAACTCCGATTTTAGGTTTGGATGTTTGGGAACATGCTTATTATTTAAGATACCAAAATCGCCGACCAGAATATATCAAGAACTGGTGGAATGTGGTAAATTGGCAAACAGTCGAAAAATTATATAATCTAGCTGTTGCTAATAAAAATTAATTTAATTTTAATCATTATTTTGACAAATTAAGCAAGTTTTTATTTTTCTATTTTACCGAATTTTGTTAATTCATGAATAGGTTTGCAAGCGGCTAGCTAGCTCTTAGTGGAATATCGATAAACCGATGAGAATTTTTTAATGAAACAACCTTTAATAAGCTAAACTTCAATGGTTATGCCATAATTTTACTTTTCATTTCTACTATTCACCTGTAGAAATCAGGTATGACTTAGTTTCATCTCTAAAATTTGTTTTTTATTTGAGTTATTTAAAAATACCTATCATTTAAGCGAAAAGACTAACCAATTTAATCTCTTAAAATCTTAAAAGTGATCTAGTTTCGGCCTCCCAGCAATAATTGTATTTTGTTATTTTTAATTTTTTAATTTTATTATTTTTTATTTATTTTATTATTTTTATTTAATTTTTATATTTTAATTATGAACTACCTATTTGAACTAACCGCCAAAGAAAAGTCTCGTCAAAAAAATACATTAAACTTAATTGCTTCAGAAAATTATCCATCTCCCAAAGTACTACAATTACTAGGTGAAATTTGGAGTAATAAATACGGGGAAGGCTATCCCAGCAAAAGATACTATGCCGGTAACCAAAATACTGACCTTCTAGAAAGTTTTGTTCAGCAAAAAGCTTTGCAGGTCTTTGATAAAACTGGTAGTTATGGAGTTAATGTACAAACTTTGTCCGGATCCCCAGCTAATCAAATCGTTTTTTTAACAATCTTACAACCAAATGATGTAGTGCTTAGCCCCCAACTAGCCTCTGGAGGTCACTTAACTCATATGCACACTGTAAGCAGTTTTAGTAAATTTTTCCAACCTCACCAATATACTGCCAAGCAGAATGAGGACGGAAGTTTTGAAATAGATTTTGAAGCTCTAAAAGAGCAGATTGTTAAATTAAAACCTAAGCTTTTGATAGTTGGTTTTTCTGCTTATCCTAAAAAATACGAGTTTGCCGAAATTTGTCGTTTTGCCCACCAGTATAATGTTTTTGTGCTTGCAGATGTGGCTCATATAAACGGTTTAATTGCTGCTGGTCTACACGATTCACCATTTAAAGAAGGAGACGACGGAGCGGATTTTGTGTCAATGACTACCCATAAAACCATCAGAGGACCTAGAGGAGCTATTCTATTTGCCAAAAATTATATACCAGATTTTGCTAAAGTTTATCTAGACATCTTACCCCTAGATGCCAAAGGCCAACCAGTAACTAGCCTAATCGAAGCGGTCAACCGCACTTTGTTTCCCGGTGGATATGGTGGTCCTCACTTCAACAAAATTGCCGCTATTGGCCAGTGTTTACTAGAAGTACTAGGAGAAGATCAATATCCCGACGAAATTGACTTTGTAACTTATTCTCAAAATATTTTGAGAACTAACAAAATTTTAGAGCAAAGCCTGCAAAAAGGTGGATTAGTTCCAGTTTCTCCTACAGAAAATCATTTGTGTTTGATGAAACTACCAGAAAATAAAGACAGTCTGGAAATTCAAAAAAAACTAGAAGAAATTGGTATAATTACTAATCGCAACACTTTTCCAAACGACACTAAGACAGCTTACAGACCCGGAGGAATGAGGTTTGGCACAGCAGCTTTAGCTAGTAGAGGTTTAAGTGACCAACAAGCAGAACAAATTGGAAGAATTATAACTGATCTAATTTTTGATAGAAAATCCAAAGATGATTTAGCTAAAGAAGTTCGGGATATAGAACAAAGTTTGAATTGGTGGTATTAGTTGTTACAGACCGCTATTTTCAAAAACAGATATAAACCAGTTTTTAAGAAAAGCTAAGAATCAAAGATGAAAACGAGTTTTACACACAAGACGTTTATTTGTAAGTAATAGAAATAGTTGGATTTCACTTTTCAACAGATAAAACTAGTTTCAGCTAATAAAAAACATAAAAAAACTAAACTTACCCTTGTAGAAAGCTTTTTTGACAAAAGTCAAATTCGAGAGCAAAAAGAGTTTTTGCTCAAAACTTTTATGTAAAATGCGTAGAAATATACTCAACTTTACTAGATTCAACTTTATAAAGTTGATAAAATTGACGAATACTTAAAAACTTTTAAAAAATCAAAATAAACATCCTAAATAAAAAATAATTCAAAAGGTGTTGCAAATGAATATCCCTACACTACTTGGAGTAAATTTACCCCAAACTAACCGTCTCAAGCTAAAAAGTGAGTTAAGACAACTAACTAAAAACCAAAAAGCTACCTTATATTTTTTATATAGCGAATTTGTACTACGAGCCAACAAAAATCCATTTTATAGGCAAATTCTAAACAAAACCGCTTTTGGAGCTATTGATGGACAGGGTCTACATTGGTCAATGTGGAGAGTTATTCGCCCCTCTTTTCTGGTGAAAATATATACCAAATTTTTAGTTAAACTTCCCTTTTGGTTAAGATTTTTTTTATTTTATCTAATATTTTTTGCTCAGCTTTTTCTCAATCTACTTTACCTTACTATTTTCCTTGTATTCAGGTTGAATTTAAATTCAACTACTAAAAATCAACTAATTTTAGGGAGAGATTTTGTGTATGACTTGTTGGATTTGGCTGAATCTAATGGCTGGAAGACTTTAATTGTAGGTGGAAACGATGGAAATTCTAAACAAATTTTGCAGACAATTACAACTTTGTATCCTAAGCTAGAAATCGACTTTTGGGGACAACCAAAAGATTCTAATTTGATGAAAGACATTCCAAATCAAGATTTCAGTTTACATTATCTCAATCCAGACAATCTCTTTGATTTTTATCCTGATCTACAAAAAGCTAAAAATTATATTGAACTGTATAAACCTGACTTGATTTTAGTGTGTTTAGGAGGAGCTAGCGGTAAACAAGAATTTTTTATCCACGATTTGTACTCCGATCCAAATATAAACTTTACTTTAACCGCTGGTTTAGGTGCTGCTTTAGACCACATTGGAAGCGGAGCGAAACAGTCTAAAGCCCCTCGATGGTTAGTATTAAGTGGTTTGGAATGGTTGTATAGATTTTTTACGCTACCTTATAGGCGAAAAAGAATTATTAATTCGGTTCTAGGTTTATGGTGGTATACTACCATTGATCAATTTGTTCGTACAAACCAAACCACGAAGCAATTTGTAAATATTATCAAAAGCGATGATAATAAATTTTTAGTACAAATCAAGAACTCGGAAGCAGAATTTTTGGTTGAACCAATTCGTTCAAAAGAATCCGTTAAACGAAATTATTTGAACACTAAAAAAAAGACAAATCTTGATTTTAAACTGCTCGATTTTGACCCCAAACCAACCAAACTAGCCAGCCATCGTTTATCTAAAATAAGTTTGTTAAACTGGCAGAAACTTAGATTTAAGTTTGATACTATCGAACCATTTTTATGTTTTGTAAACTACCCAAAACTATCGCACAGTACTGCTATAAATCGTGATTTTGAGTGGTTAGACCAAAAGTCCGTTGAATCAAAAATTAACCCCCACCAGAGACAATATTGGCAGGATTATATTGTTATAAGCGAATTAAACAGTTCTAGTGATGATTAATTTTTGTGCTGCTTAATTAAGCATTATAAAATTCGTATAAATTAGTAAAAACTTTGCTTTAATTACTCAGTTTATGCTGAAGTAAGTGATGATTTTCTAAAATAAGTCTAACAATATTACAAACCCACAAGATTTGTTAGAAGTCCAGGAAAGATAAACACTTTAATACTTCGATTGATAAATATAACTCTTTAATTTTATTGGCTTGACAATTAATTTGATTAAAAATATAGTTTTCTCGTCTTAGCTTAATTTAAGCTGTTAAAGCGATCTAAAAGTAGTTTTACATTTCGGGATGTGGTGCACCGGTAGCATGCCTGCTTTGGGAGCAGGAGGTACAGGGTTCAATTCCCTGCATCCCGACCATTTAAAAACTAACTTTTGATAATTAACCGTTTAGAAAATAAATAATAAAACTTAAAGTTCTATTTTGTTGAAAACAATAACGGCCGATCTCTAATCCTTAAAAGAATTAATCTTTCTTACACGCAAAGATCATGTTAGTGTTTATTAGGGATGGCTAGTCATTTGTTTTAATCTTGTTTTAGAAACTTTAGATTTTTTAGTAAAATTAAATATAGTAAAACGTAATAATTCTTTCGGATTTTCTCTGGCTTAATCTTAAAATTAAAAAGGATACTTCTACATTCATAGTCTTTTAAAGACGTAGAATAGCTAACAAACTATCTCATCTTCTTTAAGAAAATTTGGTAAAGAAGTTGAATTAGACAAAAACCTCAAATCCATTAAAATATTTAGGTTTAGTTTTATGTCTAAAAAGTTTTCCTATTGGAAAATATAAACAACCAAATCAGATCCATGTTTGCAAAAGAGTGGTTAGTGATGGAATCTTTGGACAGGGCTTTAAATTAGAATGTTTAATAAAAAGACTACAAGATGTAGATATGTTAGGAATCAGATGAAAAACTCAAATAACCTCTAAAGTTCTTGAAAATTCGCCAAAGTTAGCAACAGCAAAAGTATTGGTATTAGTACTAGCCAAACCAATTGAAAAACTATAACCAAATTAGGTATTCCTATTTTTAATACACCTTTTAGTAATAGTCGTAGTGTTGTAGAATTAGTTATAGGAGCAATAATTATCTACTAAGAAGGTGCATATACAAGCTATCAATGCATAATCACGTTTGACAAAAAACAACTACAGGCTCCTCTAAAGTTAGAGGTAAAGAACTAGAGATCTTGGGTTTTATGAAAATATTGGTTTGCAATTATCAGTATTAGCTAAAAGCCTCGGAATGAGGATGTATTAAATATTAGTGAAAAGATGGCCCTTGGAAATGCTTAAAATGTAGCAGTTTAGGCAAGTTACTAGAAAATAGTGACATTCTTTCTTTTCAGGTTGATGGCAGGCCAGAGAAAACAAACTTAATTAGTAAGCAGTAAATTAACAAAATGAAGGATAGATCTCATTAATAAATTGTTCTCTAGGTCAAGTAGTAAGTCTAGACGATTTAAAAGTGGCTTTGCAAAAAGGTAAATAGCTGGAGCGGCAATAGACGTTTTTTCTGTTGAACTAAAAACAACCAAGAACCTTTTGATTGTCCTTTAATAGGACTTCCAAATGTAATTCTAACTCTTCATATTGAAGGTAGTACTAAAGAAGCTCAAGAAAATATGGTAAGTTGTATCAACTCAGATTCTAAATTTTTTGAGATACGGGAAAACGACTACTTTGTCTGCAAATTTTTCTAAGCTTAAACCTGCGAATAATAATTTCAAAGCTAGATTTTTGTATATACTCGTAAACCAAGGACATGCTAGCTTAAATTAATTCTATTTTAGGAAATAATAAAATCAACATCGAAGCTTAAAAATGGAGAACTAATAAACTTATAGAATCTGTTTTGATTTTAATAGACACAAATCAACCAATAAACAGTCAAATTCCAGACAAACTACAGAAGATATCCTCAACACTTCGTATATACGCTTTACCAAATTTACAAATTCTATAATAAGATTAGTATCTTTAGTATCTTAACCTCGATTTCTAGATTGTAGTAATTCTCCACTGATTTGGTTGTAAAAAGATGCCATAGCTCCATCATTTCTGTAAAATCTCATCTCTACCAAATAGTCTCTAAGTGGATTTAGACCGTTTTGACTAATTTCAATAACATTATCCACAGCATCGGTTTCAAATCTGTATTGCCTATCACCGTCATAAATAATGACTTGTATATTACCTCTATTTTGTGTGATGACTTGAATCTTACAAGGATTACTATCACACCAATTAACTTCTACTTTCTCTTGACTAACAAGGTAATCAAACTGACCCAAAGTAAAACCATTTTGCTCAAACAAAACAGAATTATTACCCAAAGTACCTCCAACCTCTACATAACAAATACCGCCTTGCCAATGAGTCCTTACATTTCTTTGTATTCCTTGATCTGACAAAATACTAGCCTCACAAGCATTTGTTCTAAATTGAAAAATCTGTTTTTGACCAAATAAAAGTTGTGTTGAAGCTTTTCTAATATCGAACTGAGCTCTAGTACCGGTTAACTCTTTGTTACCTAAATAAATGGACATAGTTTTAGTTCGGTTTATAGCGGTCACACTAGCCCTACCGTCCAAACTAATTTCCAAAAATTTTTGATCTAATACTCTTTTTATATCTTGAGAATTCATATTCTCAGGGTTTATGACTAATTTAGAAAAACCATTTTTAATACGACTTTCCTGAGTTTTATTATTAATTTGCCACCTAATCACACCATCCTCTACTGGTCTACCATTAATATCAGCGATTGGTGAAGTTAATAAATCTAACTCAATTTCATCACGATCGTTGATTCTGATCTGTGATGCAGTTACAAAAAGGTTACTAGCTTGCCCACTGGTATGTTTGACAATATGAGTAAATAATTTGGAACCAGCTTGAAGCTGTATTAGAGCATACTGATTGTCTCTGTGTTGGTTTAAATTCCAGTCAAATTCACAGCTAGAATTTTCGGCATTTACTTTTACCCTATTTTCAGAAAAACTGTCTTCGCTCTTGAAATAGTTTAGCTTGCATTCATTAACTGTATTAAAATCTACACCACTGATACCTAACTTGATCTTGCTATCACTGTTTATAACCTTGGGAAAATTTGGTAAAATTAGTCTTTGATTTTCTTCTTGGTTTTTTACAACTTCCACTATTTTTTCTTTAATAACCTTTTTCTCTTCGTTCAAAAGAACTAGTTTCAATTTTTCTGCATTAAATAAAGTAGATGGGGCGGTTACTTTAGCAAATCCATCTTCTACTGTCAAAGTATACTCGTTTATAAGTTTTGGTTCGGATGGTATAACTGGACTAGATTCTTTGTTATTCTGTCTAGAATTATCTGTTATTCCGGGTGTTAAATCAAATACTTGAAGGCTTAGATTATTAACATTGGTGGTGTTGCCATACAAGTCTGTAACAGGTCCAATAATAAAATTGTTGGCATAACCTGTCATAGCTGGCTCGTATTCCAGACCTAAAAAACCAAATTTCTCAGCCTTGTTAGGTGTAATGTACAATTGTCTACTTTGATTGATAGGATTAGCAATGTTATCACCCATAAAAGTAACTAAAATTGGCCCGCTCCTAGTAATCTTACCTTTTGGAACGACTACTCTACAAGTTCCATCAAGTAGTTTTCCTTTAACAGTTACAGGAATTGGCCCAGAAGTTGTTTGATAAATATTAGCTGCACACTCGCCTTGACTAATTCGATTACCACTTCTGTCTACCACATTCTCCAATCTAAGAGAAAAATCTTGCCCAACCTTTAGATCGTTTAAGTTTTCTACAATTACCCCACTATAACTAAAACCAATCGTTCTATCCTCAAATGATAGGCCTAAAAAATCACTATATCTACCGTCTTCTAGTTTTATAAAGATTGAATAAAAACCACCTCTAACAAATTCACTAGCAGGAATATTTAAGTTTAGCTGGCCATTTACAATTTGAATGGGGGCACCACCAAAATTAGTAATTTCTTTAAATTCACCGCTACGAGGATGCCAAATACCTAAAACAGCCTTGCCATTATAAAGTTGAGGATCTTCACTATTTTCTTGACCCTCTGTTTCAGACTCTTCCCCCTCTGTTATATTTTGCACAATTGTTAGTTGAGGAATGTTCTTGGCAAAAATTTGCACACTATTGCCCAAATTCATGCTTGGAGTAATGTTTTCAATAGGTATTAAATTAGGAGACTTTTGTAAAAATAATACATTAGAAGATTTTGAAGTTTCTTGTAATTTGATTGTATAACTACCATTACCAACTTTAAAATTAGTGCCATCTAGAATAGTTGAACAAGTTCTGTCGTTTTGAACTGCCGCTTCAACCGTTTCTACCACCTTTTTGTCTCTAATAATCTCAAAAACACATTTTTCTCCACTAGGTCTATCATTTAATCCCATTACTTGTCTAGCTATTACTGGTACAATTCCGTTAATCGATTGATTGTTAAACGGTAGGTGCAAGGTAGATAGATCACTTGGTTTGAATCTATTAGCTTCTCCTTCAATTTTAAATTGGGCAATATGGCTTAAAACTTGTTCATCTTCGGATATAAAAATAGCTGTATAATTTCCAGGTTCTAGTTTTTCCAGACTAATAAAACATTGGGGCTGATTACCAATCTGACAATCTAAAGAAGCGATAGTGTTTTTTGTGTCTTTTCGAGAAATATAAACTTTACCTTTAATAAGTGGAGCTAAAGGATCCGGTTCACCATCGTGGTTTTGAGCAAAGAGTTTGAGCTCAACTTTTTCTTCTCGTTTGTAATTTAGTTTAGTGGGTTCAAGTTTAAGAAGACTGTTGCGATTAAAGGATTCTTCAATTTTGGTAAAAACTCTATTAGTTACTGTAGTTTGCAAACCTTCCTTGTTTCTGAAAGTTATATTAGCAACTAATGTTAAAAAATCAAAATCGTTATCAGCTAAAATACCTACTACTTTGTATTCTGCCCTTTCTCCAGCAGCTAAAAAAGGAATTACAAATATATTACCCGTAGGTTTTAACTCCTTCATTTGGAGAGTGTTAGTTTTAAGCACTGCTGTTTGCCAAACTACTGCATTTTTAGTCGATCTTAACTCAATATTAAGATTGTTTATAGGCTCTACTATACTTGTGTTTTGTAAGGTTAAAGAAACTTCTACCTGACTACCAATCTGATAAGTCTCGCTTTCTATCAACCGCAAAGAAGCAGAAACATGTGCACTTTCTACAGATGCTTGCCCTTGGTCTCTAAAACCACTAAACATCGCAAAACCTAGCAGAGCAGCAACTAATATATAAACAGAAACTATAGAACCGATAAAACCTAATTTTGGCCCATTTTTTATCGCTTTTCTTACCCATTTTTTACCTTTTTGAGATTGGTTGGGAGTATGTAATGTATAGTAAAGAGGATGAGAAGGCATACAGATGTATTTGTTTTTATTCTTGTTTTTACAGTAAACTATTATTGTTAGTTTATCTTTTTCTATGTTAAATATCTATTTTGGATTTAGACCAGATTACTCAATCTGTAACGGAGAGTATACTCTACTTTTTGCTTTTATGCAAACTTTGTACTTACTGCCACTTTTACTACAACCTACTACTTTACCCTTCATTATATCAAGTAGTCACCAGCTTTTAGAAAATTGTAGTTAATTCCCAGTTTTTAAAGACAAACAATTTAAGGCTGTATAAAGATTGTGGAAACTTATATTTTTTGTTTTTCTTTTTAATTCATCTTGAAAGTGAAAATCAGAAATGTATATTATACAAAATAAAAGATATTTGATTTTATAAATGTTGAGCTTTAGTTGTTGTGAAGGATCTATTCTAAACTGCTAAAAAAGCTTTGACATTTTAAAAGAAAATAAAGAGGTTTCAAAATTCTTGTTTTGAGATTATTTTGAATAAAAATAGAAATTATTATGCCTAGTTTTTCCAAAGTCACAGAAATCCTAGAACAAGTCATCACTGAGGCAAGTCAAACAGCCCTAAAATATTTTAAAGACGAGACTGACTTAGGTATTAGAACTAAACAGCACCGAACGGATATAGTTACCAAAGCCGATATAGAAGTCCAAAATTTAATTCAGAACTCGATTTTTAGAGAAATGGTTAAAGCGGGTTTTGTAGAAAGTGAAATTGGTTTCTTAGGGGAGGAGGGTTTAGTCAAGCCGGGCAAATATATTTTTTTGATTGATCCTATAGATGGTACTAAAAACTTTATTAGCCGATTCGATATTTTTGGCATTGCTGTGTGTGTGTTTATAGATACACAACCTCTGGCTGGAATTATATCAGCCCCTGCATATCAAAAAATTTATATTGCTGAAAAAAACAAAGGTGCTTGGTTGCAGCATAAAAGCGAATTAGTTCAACTACAAACTAAACCTTGTGATCTTGGTAATGCAGTCGTCAATTTTGATATAAACTCTAACATTCCAGAGATGAAAGGTGTAAGAGAAAGTATGATTTCCGTTTTATCTCCACTAGTTCGTACTATAAGAATGGTTGGTAGCTCAACTTTAGAGACTTGTTGGGTTGTTGAAAATATTTTTAATTTTGCTATTTTTGGCAGACAAAAGGCTTGGGATATTGCTGCTGGTAAATTGATTCTAGAAGAGGCTGATGGGGCAATGGTGGACTGGAGTGGTATGAATTTTGATGTGGACCCTTTCGATCCAGATAGAAGATATTTTGCAGTGGCTGCTAACAAACAAAGTATCCATCAAATACTACCATACTTAGATATTACTTCTCTTAATAAGATATTTGATTAGTTTTCTGATTAGTTTTCTCATGTTATTCGAAACAATTTACAAAAAATAGACACAAAACACTCAACAGAAATTGAAAACACTTTTATTATCTTATCTTAAAAGATAAAAGCTATGACTTGGATGAACAGTCAAAATTCACTGCAAAAAGAATTCGTCCTCAAAAATTTTACCTCAGCTCTTCAATTTGTGAATAAAGTTGGGTCATTAGCACAGAAAATAAACCATCATTCAGAAATTTGGTTTACTTGGAATAAAGTTAAAATCACCCTAACTACTCACGACCAAGGTTGTATTACTAACAAAGACTGGAAATTAGCTAAAATGATAGTAGATGAGATTGTTTGTAAATATTAAATAAAAATTTTGTTGAATTTTTAAATTACACTTTGAAAACTTTATTTAACTTTGACAATTTAACAGGTGCTTTTCAAACTCAAAATCGCTAATTTTATTAGGTACAATGGATAAAAATCTTTTTCAATTAAATCCTGACTACACTCCTAAAGGAGATCAAGCTAAAGTTATTGATATTTTAACTAGAAGTCTGGCTAGCGGCAATGACGAGCAAACTTTAATGGGGGTTACAGGTAGCGGCAAAACTTTTATGATGGCTTCTATTGTACAAAACCTCCAAAGACCAACCTTAGTAATCGCTCACAACAAAACTTTAGCTGCTCAGTTAGCAGAAGAATTTCAGAAATTTTTTCCCCATAATGGGGTGCATTACTTCGTCAGCTATTATGACTATTATCAACCCGAAAGCTATATTCCTCGTAGTGATACCTATATTGAAAAACAAACCCAAATTAACGAAGAAATTGATAGATTTAGAAATGCAGCAACCCAAGCTTTGTTAACTCGTAGAGATGTGCTCATTGTAGCTTCTGTATCGTGCATCTATGGACTGGGAAACCCTGAAGACTTTGAAGCTCTTAAAATAGAAATGGAAGTGGGTAAAGAATATAAACTTGATAAAATCGTTCGCAGACTCGTTGACCAACAGTTTACGCGCACAAATTCAGACCTTACTCGTGGATTTTTTAGACTTAGAGGAGATTGTCTGGAATTAATGCCAGCAGGAGAAGAATTAGTTTATCGTTTCAGTTTTGATCAAAATACTTTAGAATCCATTGAAGTTTTGGAGTATATCACTGGAAATCTAATTAAAAAATTAAATAAATACACTATTTTTCCGGCTAAACAATACGTAACTACACAAGAGAAAATTAGAAAAGGAGTTGAACTAATCCGCAAAGACTTAGACAAAAGGGTTCAATTTTTTTACGAAAGAGGTGAAATACTGTTTGCTGAAAGATTAAAACAAAGAACAAATAACGATATTGAAATGTTAGAAACATTAGGTTATGTCAACGGAATTGAGAATTATTCTATTTATTTTGATGGTAGGCAAGATGGCGAGCCGCCAAGTACTTTGCTAGATTATTTTCCAGATGACATGATTTGCTTCATTGATGAAAGTCATATCACTCTACCCCAAATTGGGGCCATGTATGAAGGGGATCGCAGCCGTAAACAAACTTTAGTTGACTATGGTTTCAGATTACCTTCGGCTCTAAATAATCGACCTCTCAAAATCCATGAATTTTTTGAAAAAATTAATCAAGTAGTATATGTATCGGCCACTCCAGGTGATTTTGAGCTAGGTAAAGAGAATTTTAAAGGTTTAGAAAAAAATTAAAAGGACTATAGAATAGTGTACTAATCCTACAAGTTAACAATTACAATAAAAATGTGAAGAGAGAATGATAATTTTAAAAATTTTATTTATTCACCACTTTACTTACTCTGGCCCCCTGCAAATTTTCGAAAGTAGCCAACTTACCAACCCAAGCTAGTTCCACCGTGCCAGTTTCACCATTACGATGTTTAGAGATCAAAATTTCAGCAATTCCTTTCTTTTTGGTGTCTCTGTTGTATACCTCCTCACGGTGAATAAATAGCACTACATCTGCATCTTGCTCAATGGAGCCAGATTCTCTAAGATCAGATAATAAAGGTCGTTTGTCTTCCCTACCCTCCACTCCTCTTGATAATTGAGACAAAGCTAGGATGGGAATATTTAACTCTTTAGCCAACATTTTGAGACCGCGACTAATATCCGAAACTTCTTGAACTCTATTACCTTGATAATTATGCCCTCTACCCGACATTAACTGCAAATAATCAATTACAATCAAGCCTATATTGTGTCTAGATTTTAGCCTCCTAGATTTAGTTCTTAGCTCCATAATGTTAAGTGACCCCGAATCATCAATCCAAATAGGAGCTTCCCCTAGTTTGCCAATAGCCTCACCTAGTTTTATAAATTCACTACCTGTTTCCGAATCTTCTAGATGCCCTGATCTAATTTTTCTTAGTTCAATACCCGATACAGAAGAAATTAACTTGTCACACAACTGATCCTTACTCATTTCAAGGCTAAAAATAGCCACCCCAATTTGTTGTTGCAAGGCAATTCTCTTAACAATTTCCAAAGATAAAGATGTTTTGCCCATGCTGGGCCTAGCTGCCAGAATGATTAAATCAGAGTTGTGTAACCCACCTAACATCATATCTAAATCAACAAAGCCGGTAGGAATTCCTCTAAACTGAACTTGATTAGTATATAACTCGTTAATTCTTTCAAAAGTTCGGTCCAAAACTTCGTTAATGCGAACAAAATTTTTATCTAAATTATCCAAAGACACTTCGTATAATTGCTTTTGAGCATTGTCTAAAATATCCTCAGCTGAAGCTTTGCCATCAAAAGCCATCATTTTGAGATTATCTCCAACTTGAATTAAAAGCCGAAGCATGTATTTTTCTTTAATGATTTTAGCCGTATGTTCTGGGTTTGAAGATAGAGAGCTGTAGGAGATTAGTTCTATCAAGAACTCTTTATCAATATTTTCTATCTCAGATTTTTTAAGATTTAGATTATTTTTAATTGCATCCATTACAAAAAGCAAATCCACTGGCTTAGAATTCATCCATAAATCAAGCATTGTCGCATACACGATCCGATTTCTTTGGTCATAAAAATATACGTCTTTGAGTTTATCAGCAACATCTTCCAAAATTTTGGAGTTAAGTAGAATGGATCCCAACAAAGCTTTTTCGGCTTCAATATCGTGTGGTGGAGTGTAATCTAGATTGGACATATCTAAACCGAAAAATTTCAAGAAAAATTAAATTCAGCTTAAGCTTTAACAGCTACTTATTGTTTATTTATATCTAAATATATATCTAAATGTTAAGTTTAAGCAATTGTCAAAGAGACTATAGACTTTGTCATAGTTATAGCCCCATATAATAACCCATAATAACCCCGTTTAATTAATATGGTCAGATTTTAAAATAAAATAAAAAAAGTTTTAATAGATGTAAAACCTCAACATTAATTAAATTAATAACTAACTAACTCCACCACTTACGACTTGATCTTTATCGTCGAGTTTGATCAATTTAACCCCTTGAGTTGACCTACCTAGCTGACTAATGTCACTGGGATCAATCCGAATAGTTATACCATTTTTAGTAGTTACAATCAAAGTCTCTTCATCACCCTCTAGGATTTGCACTAATACCGGTCTGCCAGTTTTTTCGGTCATATTCAAAGTTTTTACTCCACTAGCTCCACGGTTGGTTTGCCTAAATTCTCCTAAATAAGTTTGTTTACCAAAACCATTTTCCGTAACCACTAACAAAGAAGGAAACACTTTTTCTTTAACTTTATTATCTTCCCTTAAAGCCTCATCGTCAGTTTCTTCTGAACCTTGTTCAAACTTAAAAGGTGAAATTTGCAAACTGATCACTTCTTCTCCATCCTTGAGCTTCATACCTCGTACTCCTTGAGCTGATCGACCTAAAGAAGATAGCTGATCTACTCCAAAAATCACAGTTTTACCATTATTCGCTGAGATGATTATTTTGTCTTGGGGTTGTCGGCTCAAAACTACACCAACCAGATCATCCCCATCATCCAAAGTGATTGCTATTTTCCCAGTTTTGCGAATACTTTCAAACTCTTGTAGCACGGTTTTCTTGACTTTACCATTTTTGGTAACAAACACAAGAGCTCCCTCACCCTTTTGTTCTTGCTCTTTACTAATTGTCAAAATAGTAGCGATCCGCTCACCTCCCTGAAGTTCTAAGTAATTTACTAAAGACTGCCCTCTACCAGTTCGACTACCTCGTGGTAGATCAAAGACGCGGGTTTTGAAAACTCGACCCGTATTTGTAAAAGCCATTAAATAATCGTGAGAGTTGCAAACTAGACTTTTGCGAACCCAGTCTTCTTCTCGAGGATTAAAGCTACTAACACCTCTACCACCTCTACTCTGTTGTTTAAAGGTATTTAATGGCAAAACTTTGACATATTGAGCATCAGTTAGTTGCAACACCATTTCTTGCTCTTCCACAAAATCTTCTTTGTTGTAATCGCCAACAGGATGCTCAACAATTTCAGTTTTTCTTTTATAGCCAAATTTTTCCATCATTTCTGTAATTTCTCTTTTAATAAGAGATTTTTTGACTTCCGGATCGTGTAAAATTTGTTTTAATTCCTCAATCAACTGAATCATTTCTTGTCTTTGTTTTTCGATTTTAGACTTATCTAGATTTGTTAAAGTTTGCAATCTCATCTGTAAAATAGCCTCAGCTTGTTTGTCCGACAAATCAAACCTAGATTGTAGTTTTTGAGCAGCTTCTTCCTTGTCAAAGGAATTTCTAATCAAGGCAATAACTTCGTCAATATGATCTAAAGCAATTTTTAAACCCTCTAAAATATGTAACTCAGCCTCGGCTCTAGCTAGCTCAAACCTAGTTCTTCGAACCACTACCTCATCTCTATGATTCAAAAACTCCACCAAAATTTCTTTAAGATTAAGTAATTTAGGCTGGCGACCGTCGTTAATTAAAGCCACCATATTAAAGTGCAAAGTAGTTTGTAAATCAGTCATTCTGTAAAGTTGATTTAAAACCACCTCGGGGCTAGCATCTCTCTTAGTTTCTATAACCACTCTAATTCCTTCTTTGTTGCTCTCGTCTCGAATATCTTTGATGCCTTCGATTTTTTTGTCTTTGACTAAGTCAGCAATTTTAACCAACATATCCGCCTTATTGATTTGGTAAGGAATCTCAGTAATTACAATGTTATCTTTTTCTAAACTAGCTCTAGACCTTAAAATAACCTTACCACGACCAGTTTTATAGGCACTAATAATGTCATTTTTGCCATAAATAATAGCTCCAGTTGGTAAATCTGGTCCTTTAATAAACTCGGTCAACTCTTCAATTGAAGCATCGGGGTTATCCAGTAAATAAGTCAGAGCAGCCCCAATCTCTCTTACATTATGAGGAGGTATCTCGGTAGCCATACCCACCGCAATCCCTGTTTGACCATTAGCTAATAAATTAGGAAAAACTGTAGGCAAAACCTTGGGCTCTTTCTGAGTTCCATCGTAATTATCTACAAAATCCACAGTGTCTTTATCTATATCTGCCAACATATATGGAGTCGGTTTATTCATTCTAGCTTCAGTATACCTCATCGCCGCCGGAGCATCTCCATCAATCGACCCAAAATTGCCTTGTCCATCAATCAAAGGATATCTCATGCTAAAATCTTGAGCTAGCCTAGCCAAAGCTCCATAAACCGCCGCATCACCGTGAGGATGATATTTACCAATGACATCTCCAACGATTCTTGCACATTTTACATACTTAGCTCCAGGTGTTAGATTGAGCTTGTGCATAGCATATAAAATACGACGATGAACCGGTTTTAGACCATCACGAACATCAGGCAAAGCCCTAGACACAATCACACTCATGGCATAACTAAGGTAGGATTTTTGCATCTCCTCTTCCAGTACTTTAATCTGAATTTGGTCTTCTAGATTGGTCAAACCTCCAACTCGCTCAATCTCAAACAAGCCTTCTTCATTAGACTCCAGACCAGAACTAGTTTTTTGACTTAGTGTTTCTTCTTGTTTAGATTTAGCAATTAGCTCTTCTAGATCTTTTTTTTCTTGTGCTCGAAGATCGTTGTCGTTGTCGGAAATTGACTGATTGTTAGTATCTGAGTCAAAAATATCAACAGACATAGTTGCTTTAACTGGCTATAAAAACAGTCTTTGTCAAGTAAGAGAAGCTTTTTTATAAAAAACTTGCAAAAAACAAAAATGTATAGTACACCTTTTTTAGAGTTAAAAAGACAAAAACATATATTTTTGTGGCTAGGTTACCATACATAGACGGGGACAAAGGCAACTGGGGTCAAATTTTAAATACATGGTTAAAGCATGTAGCCGGGTACAGAGGTACCGCTCCAGCAAGATCAGCGAACGGAAACCTTCCAGCTGGAGTAGCTATTAATGGAAATGGTTATGGTACAAACGACCAATACCAATCCGATCACTCTGGTCTAAATTTTCACAACGATTTTCCTGCTAACGCTCCCACAGGATTTACTTTTATTCACACTGTTCATAACAGAATCTATAGAAGGGAGAATGATGGTTGGGCAGTTCTTCTGGAAGCTGGAGGTGGTAGTAGTCAACATGGTCAGGATTCTGACTGGTATGAAGTGGGAACTACTAACCCTCCAAACAACATTGATGACGATATTTTTACAGGTGGAAACGTTGCTATTGGTAAATTAGCTCCTGCATCCGGTGTTCGTCTTGATATTAACGGAAAAACTGCTACCGATACCATTCAAATTAAAGGTCCCAGTGCTGGAGCTAACAAAGTTCTTGTATCAAACGATTCTGCAGGTAATGCAGTTTGGAGAAATACAAGTGAATTACTTGGAACCCTAACTGTACAACCAATCAGTAACTCATCTTCAGTAATTACTATAAACCCTTCGACTTTTAACCCATCTAGTAATACTGTTCAGACAATAGGTATTGGTCTAACTGGGAGGCAACCAAATCAAGTGATCTATCGAAGTTCAGATCAAAATAATCCATATCAGTGGGGCAACCCAGAAAATTTGATCCCACGAGGCAGCTTAGTAGCTGGTAACTTAGTAACTTTTGCTGGTGATCCGAACAATAGATTAATTGGTAACGGTAATTTAACCATCCATGCAGTTTCTCAAGTCCTCTCTACAGCTAGTCTCCAAAATGGAGCTAGAATTGATTTAAGTGGTAATGGTGGAAATGTCAGTTTAATTAACGGTACTGGAACCCAAGTGGTGAGAAATAATGAGGGTGCTATACAAATAAATGTTACTGATGCTACCGATAGAATCTTACAGAGAGGCAGCTTAGTAGCTGGTAACTTAGTAACTTTTGCTGGTGATCCGAACAATAGATTAATTGGTAACGGTAATTTA
>CAKZLR010000025.1 GCA_937127165.1 uncultured Candidatus Peregrinibacteria bacterium | reverse complement strand
AACGACTAATTGGTAAAAGTCAGCTAACAAGTCTTAGCAAATAACTATTTTTACAATTTAGTCAAGCTTTTAATAGTTGTTTGTTTAATATTTCCCAATCCAGAATCACTTGACTCTGTTAAAAATTAAAACTTGAAGATTATTCAATTTATCTTTCAATCAAAGCCTCTCGTAGGTTTTTACTTTTTAAAGTAGATACAGTTAGGCCGATTAGATCATCTAAATTATCAAATTTTTGATCAATACTAATATCCAACTTCTTAGTTAGATAATTTTTTATTTCTTCTAAATTTCCAAAGCTAGAGTTTCCAATGTCCCAACCTTTTAGTAACAAGTGCAACAACAAGTTTCTCTTGCCTTGAACCGGAGTATTTGGCACAAAGTCAGGAATTAAATTAGGTAAATCAGATCCACTGTTATTTTGAGCAAAAATACTCTGAATTTTTGGACTTTGGTAGATCAACCTAATTGAGTGTCCGTAAAGCAAAAGAGAAGACACAACTACCAAACGGTTAAAATCTACCAAAAACCACAAAGCTATTTTTCTTTTATTTTCGTCCACAATGGTTTGGGTTTTTAAAATTAGTTCATACCGTCTATATTTTTTGTATAAATTCACAATGTTTTGCTCTTTTTTAAAGTCTAGGTTAAAAAGAAGTGTTAAAATTTCACCAATTTTATTCCAAACTAAATCGGCATGAGTTCCGGCTGTTTGTTTACTCAAAAGTAAATTCAAATTTGGTTTAGTTTTAGGTAAAGATAGGCCAAGGCGAACTTGCTTTGCAAGTTTTGTATAAAAATGTTGATCAAATACTTGAGATATTGTTTTTTGGCTAGCAATTCCCGACCTTTCTCCACCACACACTACTGTATCCAGTATTGGAACGATATTAGTTGATTTTTTCTGATTTAACCAGCAAATGGCTTTTGCAGCTTCTATCGTATTTTGGTCCGCCAAACCTAAATCATTGTGAAAATGTAACTCAACCGATTTTAGTTTTAAGTCTTTTTTTAAGGTTTGTTCTAGCAAAAAAACTGTAGTTGCAAAGACTTTATCTCTCTCTACCGCCACGCCTCGAGTTTCTGGGAAACTCATTCTACTTATGTGGTTTCGGGCGCAAAAATCCAACATATCTTCATAAACTTGCAGACCTCTGATAAAATCTGCATTTTCTTGGTTTTGTAACCCCAAATAAGCCAAACTAAAAATATGTTCCAAACCAACCCTCACAGATTCTGGGGGTAAGCCAACTTCTATCAATCTATCAAACATCTGTTGCAACACTTGCCTATCATACTTTTCTATTCTAGCAAATATTTTGACTATAATTTTATTTCTAAAACTAGGATATTCTTGCATAATTCTCTCGATAACCTGTAAATTAGGCTCTAAAAACTCAATCCTCGCCCCCAAGTGCAAACCCACAAAATACCCTTGTTCTAAAATTTTGAGCATGCACTGTCTGGTATAATCCAAATTTTGGGCATCTAACTGACCAGCTCCATTAAGTTCAAAATAAATATTTCTATTATTTGTAAGCTGGTTAAATAATTCTGTTATTTTGCTGATAGAAAAAGGAGAAAACAGTTTTTTCACTTGGTAATTTTGAATTTCTTCTCTTAAATTAATTTGCACATCACAGTTTTTTAGGCATTCTGTGTCGGTTATCAAAAGACCCTCACGGTAAGCTTGCAAAGTTTGTTGGTAAGGTAAGACATCTATAGCCATAAAAGGCTGAACAAAACTACTTGTCAAAAACAATTTTTCTAACTCATCGGTGATGGCCAAAACCTCTGCTACAGTCGTGTTTCGTGAGATTTGTATAACAGATCTTTGTTGGTCTAATCGTTGGTATCGCATAAAATAATTTGTATGATAAGTTTGTAAAATCAGCTAGTTCCATTAAAATGATCTTAATGCTTGAACCTAAAAAGGTTCAAAATTTTAATTAAAGTTTTGTCAAAAAAATATAATTTTTGTTAAAAAATATCTTAATTTGTTAAAAAATACAGTTTTTATAAACATTGACGAAAATCATTTTCGCTGTAATAACTAAGCTCAACAACCGTTCTGAACAAACGGAAAGGTGCCAGAGTGGTCGAATGGGGCTGACTCGAAATCAGTTGTACGGTGTTTAATCGTACCCAGGGTTCGAATCCCTGCCTTTCCGCCAGATTATCTATCTAACTTTTAATTCCAAAAAACTCAGTAAAAAATAAAAAAGCTGAGTATATACTTGACCGTAAAAAATCATTAAAATCTTGCAAAGATACATAAATCATAATCAACCAAATTATGTGTAGATATAAAAAACAGTAAGTTAATTAGGTTTTTAACAAGGATTCTGCAAAATAAACAATAATTAACAACAGAATAGGAATAAAAATGATAAATTTAATTAGACTTAGTTCCTAACTTATATTCATAGTTATAGTTTTGGTGGATATTAAGTCATCTTGAGTCCATAAACACTACTTTTATTCAGTTATAATCTAGAAAATACTACAACTTGAAAATAATAAAAAAGTGTGTTACATCAGAATCCAATTCTATTTCTTCGTAGAATTTAAACACTAAATTAACACAATTTAAATATATGACAGGACAGATACCAAAAACATCCCCAGCACCACAACCGCTACCTAAATCATCATTTGGATCAGGAAATAAGTTTTTTTTAAGAGCAGAAATGGAAGGTTCTAGGTCGGAGGTTCAAGGAACACCGGATATAGATCCAGAAGAACTAGAGGCTGTATTTGCAGCTGCTAGAAGAAAAATAGAAAAATGTTTAGAATCTTTTTTAGGAAATGAAAAGGCATGGTTAGTAAGAGATGTTATAGATGAAATTGGAAAACTTTTTAAAAAAGGTGGTTTCAATCCCACTGCTGCTATCCAGGACTTGCAGTCGAGGTTATATCCTTTAAGTGAAGAAGCTAAAAGGTTGGTTGCAGAGTTTTTGCAAATGTTGGAAGATGTTATGAGATCCAGACAACCAAACCCAATACAACCAAAATCAACAGAAACCGGACAGCCACCTATGGCTTTGACTGCCTAAACTTTTTCAAGGACAAGCCGAATTAGTTGAACAAATTTTTTCTTGTAAAAATGGTTATTTGTGGATAAGCTGTGTAAAAGCTGTGTATAGAATATATGTAAACGATAACCACAAAGAGTGTAAACATTTCAGATTTATTAATCTTCTGCTGAAAAGTATCTTCACTATTTGAAAAAAATTTGGCTGTCTTTTGGATAGTAACCAAACTCAAATAATTTAAAAATTTAATAAGTTGAACTAAGCTCGTCCAAATTTATATAACCCTCATAAATAGCCTTACCTACTATTGCTCCATCAAGACCGATACTAGCCAATTGCTTAAGATCAGCAATCGAGCTGACCCCGCCACTAGCCACAAATTTGGTATTTGGATACCTTTCTGTTAACCTTTTGTATAAATCAAAATTCGGACCTTTTAGCATTCCATCTTTGGTAATATCAGTACAAAAAACCATTTTTAAAAGTGAACTATATTCATCCAAATAGTTAAAAATATTGATATTAGTTGTAGTTTGCCAACCCATAGTGACAATTTTTTCGTCTTTTACATCCAGCATTAAAACGATTTTCTGTTGATATTGCTCAACCCATTGCCAAAATAATTTAGAATTTTTGATTGCCAAACTGCCGATAACTGCATATTCCACACCGGTTTGCAAAACTTTTTGTAACTCTTCTGTAGTTTTAATTCCTCCCCCGAAATCTACTTTTAAAGTAGTATGCTTTTTGATTTTCTCTAAAATTGCAAAATTAACTACTGAACCTGACTTGGCTCCGTCTAAATCAACTATATGCAATCTTTCAAAACCTCTCCTCTCAAAATCTTGAGCAACTAATAGTGGATCAGATTGGTAAACTTTTGCAGAACTATAATCACCCCGAGATAGTCTAACACATTGACCATTGATAATATCAATAGCTGGTATCACTTGCATATAATTAAGATTTTACTAAAAATTTTACTAAAAAATTTTACTAAAAAATTACCCAAGTCAAGTTGGTTACATTTATAATGTTTCTGGAAAAAAATAAACTAATAACTTTACCTCTCTCTAAAAGTTTCCAAAAAATCTCAAATTCCTGTTTTAGGAGCGTTTAAAGTGTTGAATTTTAAGATCAAATCTTAAGATCAAATCTCACTTATACAACAAGTGAAATTTCTAGAAACACTGTGCAACATTTTACCATCTTGTGGATCTTAAATGACACCCTATAAATAAAAAAATGTTATAACGGTAAAAAAGAATACTTGACAAAGAAAAAATTTAATTCTAGCTTGACCCCTTGCTCTATAGTTTGTTTATTTTTAATAAGTTTTGTTATGGCAGATGTCTTTCAAAGAGGAAAAGTTCATGTAAATGTAGGGACTATTGGTCATGTTGACCACGGTAAAACTACGCTCACAGCGGCTATTACTACTTATTGTGCAAAAAAAGGTTTAGCCCAAGCTAAAAGGTATGAAGATATTGATAATGCTCCTGAAGAAAGAGCTAGGGGTATTACGATCAACACCTCTCACCAAGAATATGAAACAGAAAAAAGACACTATGCTCATGTAGACTGCCCCGGACATGCTGACTATGTAAAGAACATGATCACTGGAGCAGCTCAGATGGATGCTGCTATTTTAGTTGTGGCTGCTACAGATGGCCCCATGCCTCAAACAAGAGAGCATATTCTACTTGCAAAACAGGTTAATGTACCTAAAATTGTCGTCTTTTTAAATAAATGTGATATGATTAACGATGAAGAGATGATTATGCTTGTAGAAGAAGAGATTAGAGATCTTCTAACTAAATATGGTTTTGATGGTGCTAATACTCCTATCATTAGAGGTTCAGCTCTAAAAGCTCTGGAAGGTGATCCTGTATATGAAGCTAAAATACAAGAGTTATTGGATGCGTTAGATACCTACATTGAAGACCCAGTTCGTGAGATAGACAAGCCATTCTTAATGGCTATAGAAGATGTATTTAGTATCACTGGTAGAGGTACAGTTGTTACTGGAAGAATAGAAAGGGGAATCGTGAATTTAAATGATAAAGTTAGTATCGTAGGTTTGGGAGAAACTCAAGAGACTGTTGTTACTGGTATTGAAATGTTCAAAAAGCAATTAGATAGGGGTGAAGCTGGAGATAATGCTGGAATTTTGCTTAGAGGCATCAATAAGGACCAAGTTCAAAGAGGTCAGGTTTTGGCTAAGCCAGGATCAATTACTCCACACACTGAATTTGAGGCAAAAGTTTATGTTTTAACTAAAGAAGAAGGTGGAAGACATACTCCTATTCTACCTGGTTATAAACCGCAGTTTTACATCAGAACCACCGATGTTACCGGAACTATTAGCTTTGTTGACGAATCCAAGAAGATGGTACTTCCGGGAGATACAGATGTTTTAATTAAAGTAAATTTAGAAAAACCAGTAGCTATTGAAGAGCAGATGAGGTTTGCTATCCGTGAGGGTGGTAGAACCGTTGGTGCTGGAGTTGTTACTAAAATTATCAAATAATCTTATAAAATAATCTGGTGTAGTTAAAAAACGATGTGGCGGGTGGTTTACTCGCCCTCTTTGTTTATTTATAACATTTTACGAGTTTAATTTTTTCTTCTCTTTCTTTTTTCATTAAAATATTTCTTACTCTCTACTCAGCAAGATTGTATTTTAGATGTTTGGGACAAAAATTAAACCAGATTCACAAAAATCTTTAAGTTAAGACACTAATTCTAAAATATAAAAGGTTTATTGATATAATTTGCTTAGAAGTATTTTACTTTTATTTTATTTTATTTTGAGATTTACTTTTTGAATTTTTAGCTTTACTTTTGTATAAATGTTTTACTTCAACATACTGGCTCGTCATTTTGTTTTATTTCATCTAAATTCATCTTGTTCATTTTTCACATTTCTTAAGAAAAATTTTGCGACTAGTAAAGATGACTCAAATAATATAGCTACAGGAATAAAAATCATTCCTAGAGTTAACAAATCCCCAGTCGGTGTAATAGCAGCTAAAAATACAATTATAGCAAAATAAACTTCTCTTCGTTTGTTATCAAAATAATTTTTGGGTAAAAGCCTGGAAATTAATAAAGTGAAAACCACAATCGGAGTTTGAAAAATTATTACAGAGGCCAAAAAAATCATTGAGATAAATTTCATGTATTCATCTACAGTTATCAAAATATTTGTTCCCTCAGGAACATACATAATCAAGAATTCCAAACTTTGAGGCAAAAGCATGAAATAAGCATAAACTAAACCGATGCTAGCCAAAACAAAAAAGGATAAAATATATGGGCCAATAAATCTTCTTTCCTTGTCTCTTAGAGCGGGACTAATATATTGCCATATAAAAATCACTATGACAGGAAAACAAACAATAAAGGCCGTAATTACAGCAACCTGCATTCTAAACAACATTGGACCAAGTGGGTTGGTATGGGGGGGCACATTGGCCCCGGTAGCGCTACTCAAAGGTTCTAAATAAAAATTTATCAGCTGTTGATTAAAAATCAGTGCAATGACTACCCCGATAGTTAAAACAGAAAATATTTTAATAACCAAACTCCTTAAATCTTTCAGATGATTCCAAATAGTTACTTCTTTATCCATACATAGCAGCACTTACCTACAAAAAAAGACTATAACCAAAAGTTGAGTTTTGTGAATATTTATTCGGTTTTTTTCTGTGTTGACTTTGTTTTACCTTCTTCCACGTCTTCTTCTTTTTCATGATTTCCATCTTGCTTAGTTACTTCTTCCTTAAAAGCACGGATAGACTCGCCAAAACCCTTGGCTAGCTCAGGCAATTTTTTGCCCCCAAAAAACAAAAGAGCTAACAACACAATTAACGCAATTTCCCAACCACTGAAAGGCATATTAAATAAAATATTTGTTCTTTACAAAAGATGACCATGTTTCTCGTGATTATTATGAGAGATAAAAATAGTCCTGTCAAATAATTTATACCTTTTAAATTAGAATCTTAATCATTTTATAAAATTTGTAAAATTTCAATCTTCCAGAACAAATTTTCTATGTTTTGCTGGGTGAAAATATAACTTTAAGAAATTAAATACTACTTATTATACCGAAGACAGTTTATTTTATACCTAAAATCAATTTAAAAGATTAAACTAGTTTTTACTTGGATTTAGATAATCCTGAACTTGTCTCAAAGCTTTACCGCTTGAAATTAAATCTTTGGCAAGTAAAACACCATCAAAAAAATTGGAAACTTTACCGACCACATAAAATCCAGCAGCAGCATTTAGACAAACCGTATCTATCTGTATTTTGGGAGCCTTATTTTGAAGTATTGACCAAAAAATTTCTTCAGCTTGATCTATGTTGTCACATAAAATATCATCACAATTTTTGTGAAAAATTCCATATTCATTAGGGTTGATCACAAATTCCTCTGGCTTTGCTTTACCTAATTCAAATTCCCAAACTTTAGTTAAGCCAACCGGCGAAATCTCATTTAGTCCGTTATCGGCAATCAGAATCCATACTTTTTTACTACCATTACCTAGCAAGGCCTGTCCCATCTTTAAAGTCATTTTAGGATCGGATACTCCAATAACCTGAAATTTTACTTTAACTGGATTTATTAGCGGACCTAAGAAATTAAAGTAAGTTTTTTTAGCAAACTTAGTTCTAGCTTCTTTAGCAAACCTAAAAGACGGGTGAAATAGAGGAGCAAATAAAAAAACCAGATTATGATTCTTCAATTTTTGAGCAACTTGTTCAGAAGTAAGATTAAAATCTAACCCAATTTTTTCTAGTAAATCAAAACTACCACACTTGCTAGAAACAGATTTATTACCATGTTTAGCAACCTTTACGCCACCACTAGCACAGACAATTGCCGATAGTGTAGAAATATTGAAAACATTAATTCCGTCACCACCGGTGCTACAAGTGTCTAAAACATCACCTTCAACATTAACTGCAATCATAGATTCTACCGAAGCTTGCAAAAAACCTTGTAATTCTTGAGTTGTAGCAATTCTGTCTTGCATAAACTCGAATATTTTTACCAATCTGTCTGTATCAACTTGCCCTGCCAAAATTGACTTTTGTAGACAATACGCCTCTTCAGTCGTCACTGATACTCCAGAAACTATTTTTTGTATTATTTGATTTATATCTAACATAGATATTTGTATTAGTATCTTTTTTTATCTCGTCAATTTTAATCTAAAATCTTTACAAAAAACCTAATTTTGGTTAGTTTCTCACCACTGAATAAAGTGAGGCTAATTAGACCAAACTTCACAATTTCTACTATCAACTATTCAAGTGAAGTATATCTTGCGCTTCTTTGTAAATGTTAAAAATATTATATATTATAAATTATATAAATTATATAAATAAATAATATAATAGAATATTATGTTGTTTTATTTTATTATATAAAATATCTGTATAAAATGACTGTATAAAAACATACTGAGGCTTTATTATGTCGCAAGAAGTCGAAAATTTTGTAAAAATTAGATCGTTTTTAGCTGGAAATATAGAAAACATTCTAGAAAACTTAGTCGCTAGAAGAGAGTCTAGTAAAATCAGCTCTGAAGATTTGTTTGATTTTGGCTCAGGAGAAAAGCGATCATCTAAAATCAATTGGCAAAAAAACTATCCTATTCTTCGCAAGTATGATGTTTTACTTTTAGAAAAAGAAAGTTTAGGGTTGTATGTTTCTGGTGATCCTTTAGAAGAATATCAGAATTTGTTACATTGGGTCAGGGAAGTTGCAAGCAGAGATGACATTTTTTTGATACTAATAGAAAAGGTAAAAAAAATCTTTACCAAAGATGGTAGTATGATGCTTGTCCTAGAAGTATCAATGTCTACACAGGAGGTAGAAGGAATAATCTTTCCTAGAAATGCTTTGAAATTGTCTAGTAAAATAGAAGAAAAAAAATTGTATTGGGTCAAAGGAAATATTCTGGATAAGTCTAAAAACAAAGCAAAACCACGGGAAGACGAAGTCGAAGAATCGGTACAAGAATTTGTGGAACTACCAAAATTAGTGATTGAAGAACTAACTCTTTTTGAGGAAGGAATTATGCCCTTATTTGCAAACGAAGAAATCAAAATGTCTAACAATCGTGTCCAAATTTTGAATAGCCAAAACTGGGAATATCTTAAACGAAATCCTAACGCTTTTCAAACAAGTATAAACGATAACCAAAATCCTCAACCAATAGCTAAACAAAAATTAAAAATCTTAAAAATCCCTAACACCGTCTCCAAAGAGGCTCTTTTAGTATTAAAAAATCAACTTAATCCAACTCCAAAAAGTAATAGTATTAAAGTTAAGTTGGAAATTCAAAATAGTCTGGGACAGTGGAAAAAAGTTAAAGGTGAGTATTGGCTTGAAATTGACAAATTGCCACCAGAGTTTTCTGATTTTTTGTCGGCATTAAGTAGTGAGTAAAATTCATGTTGGATTTAATTTTACTGATCATACTGCCTTAAACTTCCAAAAGTTGATGGTGTTTACAGCCAATTTATCCCAGATTTGGTCAGGGTTGATCCCTTTAATCTCAGCTATTTTATGAGCTACAAAGTCTACATATTCTGGCAAACAAGTCTTACCTCTATGAGGGGTTGGTGCCAAAAAAGGTAAATCGGTTTCTACCATTAATCTGTCTATTGGGCAAACCTTGACCACTTCCACCAATTTCTGAGCATTCTTAAAAGTTAGTATTCCCCCTACACTAATATAACCTCCAAAATCTAAAACTTTTTCTAACTCCCATACACCCTCGCTAAAGCAATGAAACACAAATTTGTTTTTAATTTGTGGAAATTTTTGGACAATTGCAAAAGTATCTACAAACGAATCTCGAGTATGCAGAGCGATTGGTTGATTCAAAAAGCATGCCAAAGACATCTGAGCCTCAAACAACTGCCACTGTTTCCGTATAATATTTTTATCTTGAGTGTAATGATAATCCAATCCGCACTCTCCAATTCCGACAATTTTTGTCAAACCAAACTCATCAGTTTCTCCTGTATTTAAAATTAAATCTCCAAATTCGTTTTTTTTTAGAAAACCGTTCTGTTCAAGAAGTTCTTTTTGTTCTCTTAAATAACCATCTACATCAAAGTTTTCGCTAATAAGCTCCGGATGTGAACCAATTATAAATTTGATTTTTGGATTATAACTGAGTAATTGATAGGTTAGTAAAAAATTTTTAGTGCTGGTGGTAGCTTGGATTATAAAGTGATGACTAGCTAAAAGGTTGTCTAAAATACTATTTGGAAAAGTTGGTAAGTTTTGTGGATCAAACTCTTCACGATCTTGCAGTGTGAGAACATCTAGTCTTTGTAAAAGCATCTCTAAGTGAGCATGAGTGTCATGCATATAATAAGTAAAAAATTGTTAGAATATTGGTTTAAAACAAAAATTAAAACAGGTCAATTTTTGTATAACAAAAAACCACCCCATAGGTGGGATAGTGATCATAATCTAGTTTGGTTGAAAAAAACTAAAACGTAAGCTGGCGACTACTTAGCTAGCCTCTTTGAGTACTCGTTTTTGCTTAAACCTACATTTTCGAGGGTTATTTGCACTATAGCTTTTTTGATAAAGCCTAGATCAAACAGTGTCTATAAGAAATCACTGTGATCTTTTTTGGTTTGAATATTATCTAAAAACCTATACAAACTTGGGAAATCACCTAAAAACACATTTACCCAAACCTAATGATAAAATCATCAGAAAAGTATAAAAAAATAAAAGAGTAATCACTGCTAACAAACTTATCCCACCCACTATAAGCAAAATTGTTGAAATCTTTTGCTGGTTGATTTGTTAGTTGATCTGGAGGTCCTTGTTTCTGCTCTCGCTCATCTTCGGTAGTGGATTCGTTTGACCTGTTTAGCACAAAATATGAGACGGTTTGAAGTTTTGTGGCGCTAAAGTATTCGACAACTACGTTGATCATTCTCTCAATAAAGAGTATCATAATAACAGTGACGAAACTATATTTTTTTGGTGACCAAGTTGATAAAATTGATGTGAGATATATAGAAATTGGTTATCGATTTATTAAATTGAGAATGAATAGAACGGAGATTTTATAGATACTCAAGCTATTTTCCCTCTTATTTTGGCGATAGTATTTGCTGGTATTTAAGTATCTTCATTTTGTTCAAAGTTTATTTTTTCTTTAAAGACATGGTTATTTTAAATTAAATTACTTCTAAATCTAAATTTCTCGACATTTCTGTCGAACCTTTTTAAGATTCTTGATGATTTCTGTCGTATATTTTGACGTGTTCTTCCAAGTTCTTGGACTACCTCCTGACTATTAAAACCATACATAATGCGTATTTCGATAATTTTTGAAATAATTTTCTTTGAGATGTATCGCGAATACATCTTTGTAAATCTTCCATACGAGAAAGTTGGTAGTTACTGTAAACTATTTCTAGCTTTTCCAGTCCTTCCTACTGATCTGTATAAATTTTCGATTGAATCTTTCTAGTTTTTTTGGAATCCAGATAATCATAAAACTTAAATTTAGCCGTCTTTCACATAAAGCTTTGAAGATATTCTCTATATATATATTTTCTATTTCTTGCTAGCTAAGAAAAACCTTATTTCAAGGTTTCGACAGCAAGTTCTTCTACATAAACTCATCGCCTATTCTTCTATAGAAAAACAGATTTTGTCTTACCAATAATCCCATTCTTTTTGACTGATTTGTCGAAAAATCAATATATGTAAAGCTTGTAGTCTTGCTTATATAGGAAGGAAAGTAAGTATTTTGTGATATTTTAATTTTAAGTATAATCTTATTTTAAAATTTAAAATTAAAAATCGCCTTAAAACTGAAAGGTTAACGATACCTCTAACTATCCCAAAAAATCAAAACTCAAAATTAGCGACTATGTGTAAATTTACTTTTAAAAGTATAAAAGTTGTAGATTTTATTTTGATTAAATTACTTTATCTCGTTTTTGGCGGTACCATTCCTGTAGTCTAAACAGTTGGTAAGGAATTTTTTTATAAACCAAATCTTGAGGTTTGAGGTAAGTCCTTAATCCCCCACCAAAACCTCTCTTAAAATTACTATAACCATAACCGGGATGATTTTTGTGGTAATTTTGCTCACTCACCACCCCCCAAAAATTATACTGACTAAGTCCCAAAGACTTTGCATAGCGAATACATTCCCACTGTAAATAGTAAGAAGGCTCTAATTTAAGAAGGTCTTCTGCAGTTGCTGCATATAAATAGCTTGCCTCTTTTCCATAAAAAGCTATCAAGGCAGCTGCCACCGTTTTTCCTTCAAACTTGGCAGTAGCTACCTGCAATATGCCATTTTTGAGAAATTCGAACTCTTTCCGCAAATAATCTTTACTAGCCACCAAAAACTTTTTTCTAGCACTAGTTTTCTCCAGCAAACTAAGAAATTCGTTTAAACTTGTGTCAGAGGTAGAAAAATCAACTTTTAAACCACTTTTCTGTCCTTTTTTAATATAATAGCGAGTGTTTTTTCTCATATTCCTTAAAAGTTCTTCCTCAGTAAAATTCTGCAATTCCAAAACCCAAGCTAGTTCTACCTGAATAGCCTTGACCGCACTGACAAAGCCAGTATTAGCAAATTTTCCTAAAACTTTTAAATTATCGGCTAATATAAGCGGTTCTATTCTAAGTTGAAAATAATTTTGGTTGTTGAAAAAACTAGCTAGACTGGATATAATCCGACCTACCAAGTTTAAGTCTTTCCAATCAAAAATCGGCCCTCTAGGAATGTAAATAAATTCACCAAATCTAGTTTTCTCTGTGATCGCTAAACACACACCAACCAATAAATCTTGATCATAAAAACCTAATCGAAAAATTTTTTTCCCTAAGCCTAATGACTGAAACTCACCCCACTGCCAAGACTGCAAAAAATAATCAAATTCACTTTTTTTTAAAAAATCTTGCCATACTTCTCTATCTTCAATTATTTTGGTAGTAAGTGACATATTTTCATATTTTGAATGTTTTACAAGTCTATTTAAGACTTGAATATTTTTGCCAGTTAGTCAAAAAGATAGGTTTTTATTTTATTCTTTTGTCTTGACGTACAGTTTTTAGTCTTTGTGATTTAAGTACTTCGATACAAAAACACTATAAAGAAAGCATTACAACTGGTCTACTCAAAATATCTAGCGACCATATTAGTTTACAATCAACTTACCCCAAGGCAGCTTCAGATTCTCTAATAAAAACCTGTGGTTATAATTAAATCTTGACAAAAATCAAATTATCAAATTATCTGGAACGGCTTTTTAGCCCAAAACGGCGCTATCGTCTAGTGGTTAGGACACAAGATTTTCATTCTTGTAACCGGGGTTCGATTCCCCGTAGCGCTGCCACAGAGTTTAAATTGTCATTAAATCTGAATTAATCAGTTATTTCAAAAAGGTCTAACTTTCTGATTTCTTGATAAAAAATGACACAAGCACCATAAGATACTTTAAATTTAAGTTGGGAGATTTTTTAATCGTTATTTACCAAGTTTTATATGTCAAATAATCAAGTAGTTAGTAAAAAAGGTTCTAAAAAATACCTTTCTAATTTGAAAAAAATAAATAAACTTTTATCTGAAAAAAAGACTAAAGTTCTTTCCGTAGAGGAAGCTGTAGAGCTTTTGATGAGTCTAGATCAGCCGAACTATAAAGATGGTCCAACTTTGGAATTTCATGCAAAATTAAACATCAATCCAACTAAAAGTGATCAACTAGTTCGTGGAAGTGTGTCTTTACCTCACGGGACAGGTAAAAAGGTTAAAATCGCCGCTTTTGTTAATCCAGAAAATTTTGAAATTGCCAAAAAAGCGGGTGCTGAAATCGTTGGTTGTGATGATCTGATCGAACAAATCAAAAATTCTGGAAAAGTTGATTTTGATATCGCCATAGCCGAACCTGATGTTATGAAAAAACTTGCTGTGATCGCCAGAATTTTGGGTGTGGCTAAAGTTATGCCTAATCCAAGAACCGGTACGGTTGGTACAAATATAGAGGAAATGATTCAGACTATCAAAGCTGGAAGGGTTGATTTTAAAAACGATAAAACTGGTAATGTACATATTGTTTGTGGCAAAATAAATTCTAACTTTGATAAAACCAAGTTGGTAGAAAATGTAAAAGCAGCTATTGATGCCTTAGAGAAAGCCAAACCAGAAGCTGTAAAGAAAAAGTATATCATAAGTATGCACTTAGCAACTACTCTAAGTCCAAGCATACAAATAGTTTAAATTTAACAAATTTCCTTAAGAACGAAAAAGTTATATAATCATTAAGCTATATTCAATACTGTCCCGGCAGTAGTGTGCATATTTGAAAAATCCAGATCAAATCTATTAATAAATTTGATAAAAAGTTTTTAATAAACGCTCTATAGACCATCTATTCAAAGTACGGTCGGAAGGGGTGATTGTAAATTTTTTTAATCTAGCTTTTACAGACTGCTCAACTTTACTTAGTTTAAGTAAAATTCTTTTTATTATTTATTCCTCTTCAAAATAATCTAAATGAGCATTCACTTTCGTGACTCCCAAGTCATTTTCGATCATCAATTGAGTCAGCATTTCATCATTAATTAAGATAACCTTATGAGATATAGTTTTAACATATCTACTACATCTTTCGTAAAACTAAACGCGCAATAAACACTTCTTTATTCGCCTATTGCCAAACCAAACTGCTAACGAAATTTCTTGTCTCTTTTGAACCAACTACATTATCCCATCTTTTTGCTGAATATAAGAAATAATATCCAGATCGAGCTTATCTTCTTTGATTATCCCGTCTATGCCTCCGTCACCACTCTGACTTATTGCTTTTCCAGCATTCCTTAATGCTCCGCCGTAGCTGGTTTTAATCAATAAATCAGCTACTAGTTTTAAAAAATCTAGGTGGTGATTTGTTTAACTTGCTCTAATAATTTTTGTGCTAATTTTCTCTTAATTCTTTGATAACCATATTCTAGTATTCTTGTGGTGTTTGTTCAGATTCTTCTTTTTGTTCTTCTTCAATTTTTTCTCGTCTTAAATGTCTGAACTTAATGAATTGAGGAAATTTTTCTAAAAATTTAACATTAATTTCTTTCGGGCTCTTACTCAAAACATCTAATCCTAAATCAGTTATTCTAAAGAAAGACCTCCTAGTAGATTCAAATAAGCCCGGTTTCTTTAAATGAGCCCTTGCTCGATCAACATAATTATCAAAGGAATACTGCTGACCACTCGGCGAAACTTCTTTACTCTCTTCCTCGCTCAGCTTAAAAAGCTCGACTAGAGATTCGATAGTCCACTTGATTGAATGCTCTTTTTTGCCAGAAGTATGCTTTAAGAGTGGAAGCATTATTGATTAACTGGTATAGGCATAATTATTTTCCTTCATTTAAATATACTTATCAAAAATTTTCTCCAATTTTGATCGATATTTTGTGGTAATCCTTTATAAGGAACCTTTAAATGTTTTAAAACTGTTTCGAATCTTTGAAACCCTCTATTAGTTCTTAACTCAACCCATCCTACCCCCAAACTATCAAGTTGTCTTTTGTTTGTTTCAGAAAGTTTATCGGTTACAAATACTTTACTATCTCTTGCATTACAGCATCCGCACTTTCCGAACTACCTTGACTCATTAGTTAACTTCATAATTTATATTAATTCTTGCCTTCGGTTAAGAAAAAATAAATTTCTCTTTCAAAGTCAGTTTATTCACTTTAAAATTCTCCAACAACTTCTCCTTGTTTTTTGTATATATTCAACAGAGATTAATTACTCTACCATCCATAAGACTTTCGTCTTCAAAATCAAGGCAACCCACTATCATTGTTTCTTGCCATTAATAACACACTCAATATTTTGGAGACAAACAACAACAGAGAAAATTTAATATCTTTCTTTGCTTTTCACCCTGTAATAACTACAATTTTACAGAAATTGTTGTATAAGTTTTTAAAAAACTGAAAACAATTTTATCTTCTATTGAGACAATGACTTTATCAAAAAATTTATCAATTTCGTTAAATACAAAATCAAAATCTCTTTTAAGTTTCCAGCTTTTTTCTAAAAATTAATTTCTGCTCGCCAAAATCATAAAGTGTAGAACAAATAACGTCAAACTCATTTTTCATCGTTTATTGCTTTATATTTTACTAAAGTAATTCCTTTCTCATTAAAATGAGGGTTTTTGGACTTCTTTATTCACCTTCGGAAAAATCCCATCCAATTAGTATGTGCTATATCATTTCTACTTCACCATTTACTAACCCGCCACTTATCACTGAACATATCCAACTAAATAGCTTACATTGTTCAGTTTAACATATCTTTTCTGAGTTATCTCACAGAGTATTTATACCGCGAGGGTACGTTAGTGTAACAGAAATTTTTATGAAAAAATATCGATATTTTTCTGTTTTTCTGTGTAATGTAATAAGGAACATTATTAGCTACCATTCAATATCGTCAAGTTTTTCTAAAAATTTTCCAAATTCTTTGTCGGTTATTATCTTGCTTGTGATACAACCTCTTAAATAACCCTCTAAAAGAGGTTTGCCATTTTCATTTAGAAAAGAAAATTTAACTTTTTGTAATTTTTCTGGTTTATATGGATTAAAGTTAGGATATTTTTCGTCGCTTCCGTTCACTTTTACTAACAATTCAATAAGAGCTCCGGCAACTTCTGAAGTTATTGCATTACAACCACGAGCCCCTTGGCTTCTTCTGTAGGCCTATATCCAAAATATATTTTCATATTTTGGAGTAGAGAAAAGTAAATCTTCGTTAACAGGTTTTGGGAAATAATAGACATTTTCAAGTAAAATTCTTAATGACAATTATTTTCTTACAAAGAAACTGTCCTTGTTGCTAACTCTAGAAGTATTAAAAAACAACTTACTTTTAATTTTATAAACTCCGTGGAAACCTGCCTGTCTTTCGTAGAGAAAAACTAAATTGCCAACATTGACGTTTAGCGTATCAACCAACATTTTTAAAAATGACTTTCTTGAATTTTTAAGACTAACCCACTTTTAAAAATCAGTTGGTACATCAGGAATACCAACACCCCAAAACAATTTGTCCCTACAAACCGGAAATGTTTCCCTATTTGTTATGGGGATATGTGTTTTTATAATTTTTATAAAAATTCGTTTTAATGTATTCTCTAATTTATCTATGTTACTACCAATAAAATAACACAGAAAATAGTTGTCTTCGTTATAAACATCAAATCCGTAACTACCAACCCAAAATTATCAATATCATAAGTACTCCTTAACTTTATATTTATCGCCAAAAAATTTTAATTATTTTAATCACAATCTGTTTTACATTCAATTAAAATTGTTCCACTCTCCAAAAAAGTATCCAAAACAACATCACCCTTTTTAGTAAATCTTCTCGTTATCTGATTTGGTATTTGAGGAATAAAGTTTCCGTGGTAATCGTCTTTATCTTCATGCAAGCCGGATTTGTCTCGTTCGCTAATAATCCGCAAGCTATCAATCAAGAGGTCCTGATATTCCTTCCAATTCTTAAATTTAAGTCGTTTATTTTAGACAAAACTAACTATTTTTCATTTCTCAAAAATTCATGGCTAAAGTAGCTTCCCTTCTTGCTATTGTACTCTCGTCAGTGCTTGCATATTTAATAAAAATGAGTAAAAGAGTAATATCCTCAAGTTTTGCTAGATTTTTAATTGATAAAACTCTAATACTTTCATTAGAAGACTGAGTAAATTTAGTAAAAGTTGCTTGCCATATCCGTTTTCTAGTCTGCCAAGTTTTTCTAAAACATAAATAATGGTTTCATTATTTTGATTTTGTAAAAAAGACGAAAAATCTTGTGGGCTATTTTTTGATCTTTCCGATTATTTCACCATGTATTTACTAACTTAAAAAGTTCTATTCATTTTAATTCTTCACTTTATTAATCACTAACATTGATTTCAAACACTTTCGCTATTTTTGCCATTGTTTGGATACTCAATCAGTTAGCCACTCTCATCTCAAATTCCATAAGAGTGGTTGTATTTAATATTTATTTTCTCAGCCAAATCGTTCTAATTTTCTAATTTAATCCAAGTCTTTACTTCTCAACTTTTTTATCTTTTTTGCTAATAACTCTTCCACCCGTAACACTAATAAAGTCAAGAAAAAGCTTGCTTTTGGTATTTTACCTCACAAAACAAAGACAAAAAATTTAATTTTACATTTAAAATCGACTGGTAAGCCACTTTATCTAGCCAATTAAACTTTTTTTCGTAACTGGCGGAGGTGGTGGGATTCGAACCCACGAGAGCTTTCACTCAAGCGGTTTTCAAGACCGCCGCCATAGACCACTAGGCGACACCTCCGTCAAAAACCCTGTTTGTTTTTGTTTTTTTTGTCAAACTTACAAATTACCTACTTGCTAGGGTATTTAATTAAATCATCTTTAGCTAACAAAATATAAGTTTCGGATTTGTAATCTGGTTTAGTTAGAGTGAGTCAATTTAGAGTTGATCTTTTAGTTTTTAAAAAAATGACTTGAGATGAAAACACTTTTAAAGTAGCTATAAATTTGTTTAATTTTATTAAAATTTTTCAAAAAATCCATAAGAAGACTAAACAAACTCACTAGCAACTAATATATCTAGTTGACAAAAAGCTGAACTTTAAGTGAACCATTTTCGTCTGGTCTCTATTACAGACCAGAATGTGTTCATTTTGATTTATTATAATCGTAACTTCGTATGAATGATCCATATGAAATATTAGGGGTATCTAAAAATGCCACTCTTGATGAAATTAAAAAAGCTTATCGAAAATTAGCTCACCAATATCACCCGGACAAAAATCCGGGAGACAAAAAAGCTGAGGAAAAATTCAAAGAAATAAATAATGCTTACCAAATTTTAAGTGATCCACAAAAAAGAGCTAATTACGATCGGTTTGGCAGTTTTTCTCAAGGAGTTGGTTCTATGGGAAATGGTTTTGATGGTGTAGATTTTAACTTCAATAATTTTAGAGGTACTGGTTTTGAAGATTTAAGCGATGTTTTTGAAAGTTTTTTTGGAATGGATTTCGGTAGTGCCTTTGGTGGCAGTAAAACCAGAACTAAAGCTACAAGTAGTAGAGATAAGGGAATAGATATTCAAATGCAAATTGATCTGACTCTCGAAGAAGCCGCTAGAGGGATAAAAAAAACCATTAAATATAAACATAAAACCAAATGTGATAGATGTGGTGGTAATGGAGCTGAACCGGGAAGTAAACTAAAAACTTGTCCAACATGTAAAGGTAGTGGTCGGGTTTATCGCCGAATAGAAACAGTGTTTGGTGTAATTCAACAAGAATCAATCTGTCCTACCTGTGATGGTGCTGGTAGAATACCAGAACAACCATGCATAAAATGTGGTGGAAAAGGTTATTTAGAGCTTGAAGAAAACTTAGAAGTAGACATTCCAGCCGGAGTTAGTGAAGGTGATAAAATTAGAATAGCTGGTAAAGGAGAAGCTGGTTATCGAGGCTCACAACCGGGAGATTTATACTTATTGGTAAATATTAAACCGCATAAATATCTTACTCGAGACGGTATGGATATTATCTCTACAGTAGAAATCAATTATTTTGATCTACTTTTAGGTGCAAGAATTGATGTGTACACGATCTGGGGAGATACTGAAGTAAGAATTCCGCCAATGACCGACCCAAGTAGCAAGCTTAGACTAAAAGGTAAAGGTATGCCAAAGCTTAATAATACTTCCGTTTGTGGAGATCATTATATTAAAATTAAGGTTAAAATGCCTCAAAACATTTCCAGAGAAGATTTGTCTAAACTAGAAGAAATTAGAAGAAAATACAGATAAACCCGTCCAATCCCATCCTTATCAGGTTTGGTTGAATTTATATCTTGTTCTTGGAAAATAGGTAAATCGCCAAATTATCGAACAAATAACTAGGTAATAACTTTCTTAATTTGCAGAACATCCAACTCGACATTGATTTCTCTATCAAACATTGTTAAAAGCACACTAACTCTGGACTGTTCTGAATCCATGCCGCTAATTTTACCCTGCATATCTTTAAAGGGTCCTTCTGTGACTTTTACGAGATCACCGATTTTATATTTTATATTACTAATAGTATCAATTGTTTGACTTTCAGCAATCAAACTAGCTTTGAGCCTTTCTACATACCCATCCTCTAAAGGGACAATATGGTCTCCAGTACCAGCAATTTTGGAAACATACTGAGTATTTTGAATAACATATCCAGTCTCTCTATCTAAGATCATGTAAACATAGATATATCCCGGATAAACCTTCTGCTCTTTTTCTTTTCTTTCGTTTTTAGAAGTCAATTTGACAACTTTTTTTGTTGGTATAAAAATCTCTAATATTCTCCCTTGAAGGGATAGATTTTGGATTTTTTGCTCTAAAGTTTTTTTAACGGCATCCTCAAAACCTACATACGTTTGCACAACATACCATTTAGGTTTTAGAGAATCTGAAGCAAAAATATCTGTAGCTGACATAAATACCTAGTTTCTAAAAGTTAAATAATCCGCCAACTCTCTGCCGCACTGAGCAATAGTGGTGCTCTCACCCCTTCCTCTCGGCGAAGTACAATCTATAAAATTTATTCCAGCAGCAAAAACATGGTCAAAAAACCCTAAAGTAAGAGAAATCATAATTGTAAATACAATAGTCACCGCAGCCCAACTCATAGTTTGTTTAAAAGTTGGCCATTCAACCCTTTTGAGCTCACATATGGTTGAACTTAAGAAACTCATCTTTTTTGGTTTTTGTGCTTTTTCACTGTCCGATACAGTCCTGGTGCCGACCTTTACACCATCGAGGTTTTTAGATTTTGAAGACTGTTGAAGAGGGTCTTTAATTCTATTTTTAATTATTAAAGCCATTGTGACGAAGAATTAATTGTGACGATTAGTCAGGCTTTATGATGAAACTTAAATTGTCAAGATTATCTATAATTCCATATAAAATACTTTATTTCTGCATTTTTTATGTTTTTGAATTTCAATAAATTAACTAATTTTTCTATCAATCCTTAATTATTGTCTCAAAATTTTTCCTGCATTACCACGAATTATGTGAAAAATGAGAATATAAAACCTAACCGAACACTGAAAAGTTGAAATTGATTTTAGAAGAAAACTATCTTTAAACAATTTCAGAATCCATCGCTTATAAAGCTAAAATCATTTTCCCCAAGCCAATATCTTTCATATTTTCCCCACGCCTTTTATATCCCTTGCTGTAATTCAGATAAAATGCTGCGCAAAAAGCCTTTTACTTTTATTTGTATGGAGTCAAATCGATAGAGATTTCACATTAATTATTTACCGTAATCACGGTTTGAGTTATTGATTTCATACACACAAGTAAAGACTTAATTGATTTATAAAAATACTAGTAATACTCTTTTTGCGGTTATTTTTTTCAATTGCCAATGCCTTTATAGAAGAAAGTATTTTTAGGATCGGTGTTATTGCCGCTTTTGCAAAATACTGTTTTTAAGAGAAAATTGTTCTTATCTCCGGTATATTATTTGGTCTGGCTCATTATTAGGGAATGCCAGGAGAAGTGATTGTAGTAGTTATAGCTGTGGATTTTTGAGCTGGTTTTTGTTAAATTTATATTAGAAACTAAAGGTGTTTTCTGGGCTTTTACATACATTTTTTGCAAGATTTTGTTATATTTTCTAGTTTGTTTTTGTTCGTTTAATAACTTTACTTTAATAAGCTTAATATAGTAAGCTTAATAAGTTGTGGCAATATTAATGTTATTTACCGGCACCTCTTCATAGGGAAATAGAAAAATAATTATACTTTACCTATACTAAAATGTTACTTTATTGATAGAAAACTAAAGTCCTTCTTGTTTTGCCAGTATCTGATATATTTATCACTGACATTATTCACATCACTTGTGTAGGCTTAGGATCAAAAGTAATTTTGAAATTTTTATAACTAAATACTTTTACTTACCCATTCACCAACAACAGTCTTTCAAACTCATCAACTTTGCTTTGATAATCTGTATAACTTGTACTCTTGGGATCTACAAAGACAATTTTGCACTTTTCTCCATGTTTTATCCAAAAGATAAAATCAGGGAAAAACTTATAATAAATATTTTCTTTTTATGTGATATAAAAAAGTATCTAAATTTTGATCTATTTTACTAAACATCCAATTAC
>CAKZLR010000024.1 GCA_937127165.1 uncultured Candidatus Peregrinibacteria bacterium | reverse complement strand
TAAACTAGGTATTACAATGGTTGTAAACGCCTTAAATAGTACTCTTTAAAAAACATAGGTTCCCTAAAAACTAGTTTTGCTAAAATCTAAATCGAATCTAGCAAATTAAACTTGTTCTATGATTAGAAAAAGTTCAATCTGTTTCACCAAAAAAACAGGAATTAACTTCAAATTTTGACTTTTATTTTATTTTTTAATCAGTAAAAACAATTGCTCTAGTTTGTTAAGACATAACTATTCTCGTATAAACCCCCATGATTATCCAGGTTTGTTTTGTAGAAAATTTTGCTAGTTATAACGTAAATATGTCTTTTTGATCTAATAGTACTTTATTTGGTAATATTTTCCCATAATGGGAAGATTTTTGGTTGTTGAAGATGTTACCGTGTTACCCTTTTTACTTGGTACTGTTGTCTATAACAAACCAAACAATAAAAATAGAAACAAAAAACTAGCACAGTAAAAATAAACGAAAATCAGGTAAATATTTCTAAATAGAGTATATAAAATATCAAAAGATGTAGCTACTGTGATATAAGATTTTAGTGATTTAAAATCAGGCAATCTAATCATTCCTACCAAAATTCCAGCAATCTAAGCTGTGACCATCTCAGAGTTATAAGACAACCATTCTATTATAATCACCCTCTACTAAAATTAAAGTAGAAATCATCATTATACTGTACTGATTGTAAACAGAATCCACTTGCTTATTGGTTTGAGAAGTAATGTAGGTAGAAATACAACCAAAGGAATAAACAAAAATGCCACTACTCGGTTTAGGAACATACCGTCCAAATTGGCCAAAAACCATTCAATAATTTTGATAAATAGTAGCTAGAACCAAAACTAAGCTACCTAAAAAACAATAACTCTTAAAATTGAACCATTACCGCAAATACATACTTTTGTGACATAAGGGTAAAAATCGAAAACATCGAAGTAACTAAAATACTAAGTATACTCACCCAAATTATAAAATCTGAATAACCTAGCTTTAAGTTAGACAAACTTCCTGCAACTATAGCCTCAGCTAAAGCTCCTGTTAAGACTCCACCAAGAAGAATTTTATCTTTAAAAAACTACAACCAGCAGACTAACGAGTAAAATTACCGGCCCAAAAAACCCAAGAAGGTTGAGAGCTGAAATGGTTAAGATAAGCCCCGGCGAAACAGTTTGAAAAACAAAATAAAAGTTGAAAAATATTTTTCTTGATCATAATTTTTTGGAAAAACCTCCAAAAGATTTACTAATTCAGGTCAAGTAATACCAAGTTCTAATTATTTTTGTAATTTTGACTTTAAAAGCATGTTCAACCTAAGATTTTGGTTAAAGTATTTTTGATGCAACCACAAAAACTCCCAAAACTTGCCAGTCAAAATTTTCCACCAGTTTTTATAATCACAGTAACCACTCATTTTTTAACATAATTACCTCTAGCGATGTAGAGCTTAGTAGCAAAATTTCCATCGACAAACAAACCCGTCCCATACACATTGGCACCACAACCCACTCAGAAGCATCCACAAATTGACTTCTAAACCAGTTATAACACTCTCCAGATTATATCTGTTGATAGTCATCCAGTTGTCCAAAATCATAAGTCTTTCGATATGGTGACCTAAGAAAGTGTGTGTACCTTTTGTAATACTAATTTCAAAGGTGTATTTTTCTCAAAGTCTTTATCTACACAAGCACCTTGTAAATTATAAAAATATCGAGGTAGAGGTTCTGTAGAATCAAAAAATTTAGACTCCGCTAGTTGTTGTTATAGTGTTATAAAAAATAATCATATATATACCTTTAACCCACGCTCTCAACCAATAGCCTATCTGATGAAACCTTCTACTGAATTAAGTTTCTGCACTAATATAATTAATGGGGTTGTGTTTAAAAAGTTTAAAGCGCTGAAATAACCTTTTGAGGACTCGGCAAACCCAAGTTTAACATAGGTAAGAGTACAGAATGAAAAATAAAATTGTCTCTATTAGTTAAAGAAGCATCTTCAAAATCTCCCAAGTCAGTCAAACAAAGTTTAAAGAAGCTTTGCAAAGCTGTGTGATTTTGTACAAAATTTAATTAGCAACCAAAAATTGTTTAGTCTACCCAGGTTGTCAGGAAAGTATTTGTTTATTATGTCTCTCACTACCTCAAAGTGAGTGGGTAGATAAGACCAGTTTCTGGTAGAAATTTTTTAGTTTTGAGTAATTTCCGTCTATATTTTATACATCCGAACTCCATCTATTACCAAGGGTTCTATTGTTGTGATCTAGTAGTAAATTCACTCTCTGTCTTTGCCAAATTGTAAAAATCTTTCATCAACAGCCGTTTATTAGTTTTATTACCTAAATATTTTCCAAACTAGTTTTTATTAGTTAATAACTTTGGTGGTTTAGAATTTGATAATTATTAAATGTATTTAAAAGAGATAAATCATAGTTTACTACTAACTGGTTTATCGTCTACATCACAGTAGTGAATTGTGCTATATTCTTTTGATAACTCTGTCAGAACATCTACAAAATCTCGATTTTGCTCCAAATCAAAATAATATACTTTTTAATCCTTATCTCTTAAGAGAATCACAATAATGTCGCATTGTCGTCAAAACACAAGCCAGTCTAAATTTATGGTATGGTAGTTATTTGCAAGCTTTCATCAACTTGATCATCACAAAGTCACACTCTAGCTCTAGAGTTGAATGTTGTTGATATAATTTGAATGTTGTTGATATAATTGATCAACAAGTAATAGACATAATTTTTGATGTGCATAATTTACAAATTAAACTTCCATAAAAATAAAAATTTTTAGGCAAGCAAAAATAGTTTTGACACTTTTTAAAACAACACTGTTGACAAAGCCTAATGATTTGCTTTTTATTATCCAAAACAGACAAAAGTTGTGTCTAACCTTAGGAAAATACCTGAAGGAAGAATTAGTTCTAAGCTAGAACTAGATATAAAAACAGAAAAATATATCAGATTATTTTATCTATCGTAAAGCGACATGCTTCTTCAAAACACTTTTTTGACTGAGTTCTTAGCAGAGGTCAACTTGGTTTTGACACAAGAAGACTATGGCAACAAGTTTGTTGACCTGCTTTTGCCAGTTAAAAACTACTTTCAAAAAGAAAAAAATATTCTCAGTTTTTCACTAGCTAGATATTGCGGAGCTAATACTCAACTGGCATTTTTTTGTGAGTGGTATTATCATAATACCAAGCTAATTCGCAATAGTCAACCACTATTTACAGAAAATCATGAGTATCTAACCTATAAAATCCCTAATAATCTTTTGGGGGTTAAAAATATAGAATCAACTTTAGATCAGCAAATCATAAACTGGTACTTGCCATCTCAGTTATCTATAATTCAAAATATTTCCAAAGAGCAAATGCTGGACCTAGTTGCCAAAAACGGCTATCTCAATCGTTATCTTAGTAACAAATACTTATCTCGCATAACCGCCTCGGAGATTGAAACTATCAAATCTTTATTGCTAGAAAAAATTCCCCTGAGTCAGTTTGTTGAGCTACAGTCCACTAGACTTAGTTTTTTGTTTGTTGCCTTACCTTGTTTACTCGGGTTTTTGTATAATTTTAACCAAGAAGATAGCCCCATCAATCCTGCAGGTGTAAAGTGGTTTTTGGTGGAAGAATTGCTTAGCAAAGTGGCTTTTTTACATCAAAGTGTAGTCTCTAAAGAATTACATTTATTTATCTACCGTTTAGGACTTTCTGAAAGGGAAGAGTTTGAATGGTTAGAAATGACTAAAGCCGACCAAATTAGAACGGCTCAATTAGATGAATCGACTCTCGAACAAATCAAAAACCTGCGACAAAAAGCTAGAACCGAGGCTCTAGAAAAATTGGACAAGCTTATTTTTCCCGACAAATACAAAGAAATATTAAAAGACTTAATCGACTGGGGTTTTGAGTTTGGTGGTTAGAAGCAAAAATTTATCGTTACAGTTAAAAATATGAGAGTTGCTATTGTACACGATTATTTATTTCAATTTGGAGGTGGAGAAAAAGTGGTTGAGAAATGGCTCAAAATGTACCCACAAGCTGATTTGTGGACTTCTTTTTTTGTGCAAGAAAAATTTACTTCTTCCCCGGAAATCACTACAGCTTTTCAGCAAAATCGTCTAAAAACCACTTGGCTGCAAAAGCTGTTTGGAACTAGACAAAAAGGTTTAATTTCTAAGCCACCTTTTTTGGGAAAATATTTCAAACATTTCTTTTGGTTATACCCATTGGTAATGAGTTTTGTGAAAATTAAAAACTATGATCTAGTTATTATCAGTTCCACTTACTGTGCCAAGTATGTTAAACTAGAAAATTGCTCTAAAGTAATTCACTATTGCAATTCTCCAACTAGATTTTTACATGGTCTAGTTACAGAAACTGATCATAAAACCATCACCCCAATTTTCCGTATATTTTTGCCATTAATAAAATTCGTTTTAAAATCTCTAGACCTTAGAGCCGTTAGATACTTGAACCAAAAAGGTGTTTTTTGGATTTCTAATTCCCAGAACATTCAAAATTTGGTAAGTGAAGTTTATAAAACTAAGTCAGTTGTCTTTTATCCTCCGGTAGAAATTAGTAAATTCTTGCAACTACCGAAAAATATAAACACCCAAGAGCCTTATTACTACTACTTTGGTAGAATTAGTTTTCATAAAAGAATTGATTTAGCTATTTTAGCTTGTCTTGAACTTGGTAGAAAACTAGTTATCACTGGATCTAGTGCCTATCAAGCAGAAATGGACAAACTTAAAAAAATTGTAATCGACTACGAAAAACTGCACCCACAATTACAGGGATTGATAATTTTTACAGGAAGATCTAGCGACCAAGAAAGAAACGAACTTTTAGCAGGTTGTCGAGCTTTTTTGTTTCCTGGCAAGGAAGATTTTGGCATAGCTCCAATTGAAGCCTTAGCTAGTGGTACACCTGTCATTGCTTACAAAGCTGGTGGAGCTTTGGAGTATATCAAACAAAATCAAAACGGTATTTTTTTCGAAGAGCAAACAGTTGCTAGTATGAAGCAAGCAATTTTAGATTTTGAAAATAAGAACAATTGGAATGAAGAAGTAATTAGAGATTCAGCCAAACCTTTCAATGAAGATTATTTTGAAGAAAAATTCAAGTCTATAGTAGCAAATTTGTAAACAATATGTTCACTATTTTAGGCATAGATTGGGGTAGGAATAGATTTGGACTAGCTTTTGGTGATGAAGCTACCAAATTAATTATAGCCGCTAATTACCCTTGCACGGCAGATCAAATTTGGCAAATTTTGGATAAAGAAATAAAATCTAGAAAAATCAAAAAAATTGTTGTGGGTATGCCTACCAATTTTGCTGGTCAAAAAACCGAGGTTAGTTTTTTGGTGGAAAATTTTACCCATAAACTCAAAGCAAAGTATCCTGAGATTAAATTAGTGACTATCAATGAGAGAACTAGTACCAAGTTTTTTGCTAAGCAGAATATCGACAAACAACAAATAAACCACTTAGCCGCCGCTAAAATTTTGGAATTTTACTTTGGTATTGAATCATCTTTTTGAGGTTGTTGGTTTATAGCCTGTTTTTTCCACCAAAAAGCCAAAATTAACAAAAAAGAATAATACAGAACTAAAAATTGCCAAGTAATCTGGTTTTGTTCTATTGTCAGCCAGTTGGTTAGTGGTAAATTACTCAACTCTTGAACCAAAGTGATGACCATACTTTGCATTATTATAGCTATAGCCAGAGGAATTTGACCTAAAACAGGAACTAAACCTGCCACATTAAGTAGAGAAATAACTGGAATAAAAGGCAATATAAGAATGTTGGTAACTAAGGCTAGCATAGTTACCTTTCCAGAAATCAGTAGCACTACTGGTAATGTAGTTAAAAAAGTTGCCAAGCAAGAAACTACAAGTTCTCTAAAATTTTTAATCCAACCAACCGAAGTCTCAGTATTAGTTTGTCTACTACCTAAAATCAAACCAAAACTAGCTAAAAAAGACAACTGAAACGATACGCTAGCTAGATAAAAAGGGTTAACCCAAAGCAATATTAGTCCGCTGTAAATCAAAGCGCGCAAACTATCTAATTTTCTTCCTAAAAAAATCAAAATAGACAGTGACAAAAATACACTTAAAAAAGATCTCAAAATTGGGGGTTGAGGCCCGGCTAGCATGATTAGTAAAATGACTCCCAAAATTGCAAGTATCAATCGAATTCTCCGAGGTAACCGAACTTTAAGAGCCAAAAACTCCAAAAAAGAAATAACCAAAATAACCTGAAAACCCGAAACCGCCACCAAGTGAGTAAGCCCTAACTGTCTTATTTGCTCATAAAGTTCTCTAGAAAACTTATCTGTACCTCCGAGTACAAGCCCAAAAGACAAGGCAAAAACATCCTCACAGTTAGACTGTGGAGCAAACACTTTTAACAGAAAGACAAAATTTTTACAACTAGCCGAAAGATAGGTTTGAACGGTGTATTTTCTAGCCTCCTGAGTTATTTTAAGAGTCTGACAAACCAGATCACAAGCCGTATTTTGAGCGATTAGTTTGTGTAGCTTGATTTTCCCCACAACACCTAAACTTAGAGCTGTTTTGTTAAAAATGTTAGTATTTACGGAAAAATCAAACTTGCTCAAACTACCTAGTCCAATGTACTTGTATCCAAAATTAAGCAAGGTCGAAGACTCCAGCTCCCAAATTGTTTTCTCAAAAAATACATAATAAACAAAACGGTTAAACAAATCTGTCTTACGGTCAAGCACTCTAAACTCTATTTCTATATTTTGTGTAGTGCTAGCAGTACTAGACTGAATTTGCCAAAGACTATACAAAATAGTCAGACTAGCCAACAAACACAACAAGATATTAGCTCCGTGCAACCGCTTTTTTAGCTCCTTCAACAAATTTTTCCAAACCACAAACAAGATTTTATTATTTTAATAAACCCCAGTTTTATGTTATTTTTACCAAATACTCAAGCATCAAGCATTCTACAACCATTCTTCTTTCCTAGAGAGGTGTTGTTAAAAAAACGAGGAGTATTTAACTCCCTTTTCTCAAGGTGTGCTACTGAAAGCGAACGGTCTTTTATACCAAAAAAATTAATTCTCAGAAAAAATTTAAAAGTCAATTTTCAGTTTTTACCCTTAAATCAAAACAAGCAAAGATTGTATTTAATTGCTCTAGTAGAGATTTTTTAGGCAGTATAAAAAGTACTTGCAAATAATAAAAAAGTATGATATAAACGGGGTACTGATTCGTTTTTTTTAAAACCTTAAATTTTAATTATTCTATGTCATTATCCACAAGGCTACCAAGAATTAACGACGACAGGGGCAACTGGGGAGAAATCCTAAATGGTTGGCTCAAAAGTATCGGGGGTTATGCCGGCAATAGTTATGGTAGTATCAATAACCAATTTGAAGCAGCTAATGCTGGTTTAAATTTCTCTGCTACTGATCCCACTCCATCTACTTTGGGATTAAACAGTATCCCAATTGGCTTTACCTATATCAATACTACCAACAACCAGATTCGCAGATGGAACGGAAACAGCTGGCAAATCTTATTACAAGCCAATTCTAGTAACACTTTTGTCACAGGTGGAACAACACAAAACGGTAGCAATTTTACTAACCAAATTAGACTAACTAGAAATGATAATCAAACAATAACTTTTGACTATTTACCTGCTTTTGCAGCCGGAAGGTTTTTAAGGGTTAATTCTGCTGGCGATAACCTTGAATGGGCGGTTGCGGTTACTCCTCAGACTGACATATATGTTAATGGAGCTACTCTTAGCGGTAGTGTATTAACTTTAACTCGCAATAATGCTAGCCCAATTACTGTCAATTTATCTGCTCTGCAAGGTAGTAGTGATGCCGACTGGTTTGTAGCTGGCAGTACTACGGTACCAACTCAAATTACTCAAAACATCTACACCCGAGGTAGAGTTGGAATTGGAGACTACTATCAAAATGCTAACCCGGGTGCGGACTTAGAAATTTCAGCTACCAGTACAGCACCTTTTAGTATATATGTTCGTAGTAGTGCTGGTCTTGATGGTCCTGTGATTCGTACATATAGAAGCCGAGACAACAACGGGTCGAATGGACAAATCCAGACAGATGATTTTATAGGTAGCTGGCGAGCATATGGACATAATGGAACAGGTTTTAGTAGTATTGCTGGCTCTATTGACATTCAAGCTGCCGAAAACTTCACTCCCAGTACTAGTGGTGCATTAATGAGGTTCAACACTGTTGGGGCTGGTAGCACTAGTTTAGTTGAAAGAATCAGAATCCATTCCAACGGAATGGTTGGTATCAATCAAACCAATCCAGTGTACAGACTTGATGTCAATGGTACTACCAGAGGTCTTAGAGGTGGTTTCATATCTGACCATGCCTATAGATTCAATAGCCAAGGGGTTTATGAGCAACCAGCAGATGTGAATAATGTTGATAATACATATGATCATGGTGGTTTCATAAGTGTGAGACATTTTGGTAAAAGGAATACTGGCGAAATCTATGATTGGACTTGGCAAAATATGAGATCTTCACCTTCATCAGCCAGAGCGGCAGGTTTGCACCTGATTGGCTACACCTCTTACACTCAGTTATTCGGCCCAATAACTGCTGCTACAAATTTTGCTGTTTTCACAGACACTGGTCGCTTTGGTCTTAATACACCCAACCCAGCACACACTTTAACAGTAGTTATCCCAAATACCAGTATCACTGGTAGTTACCAATCTACTGGCTGGCAACACAGTTCTGACGGCAGACTAAAAGATAAAATTAGCAATCTCGAAAATGCTTTATCTAAAGTATTGCAACTTAGAGGGGTAAGTTTTGTTTGGAAAAACCACGAAGAATTAGGTAAACAAATCGGTTTTATCGCTCAGGAAGTAAAAGGTATAGTACCAGAACTGGTTACAGGGACCGAAGGTGACATAGAAAAAGGAGAAACTCTGTCTATGAATTATGCTAATCTAACTCCACTCTTAGTTGAAGCTATCAAAGAACAACAGAAAATTATTGGAGCACTGCAAGCAAAAGTAGCCGAGCTAGAAGCGAAAATAAACTAATTTGAAAAAAATTTGACCAATTTTTTATATTAAAGTATACTTTTCCCTAACTTAAGCGGATAATGTCATCCACTGATAGTATCATCTTCTTATGGCTGAAATTAAATTTTTGTTTATTAAAAACGTTGAATTAGGAGGTGTCGGACCTAATTCAACAAGCGTCGAGGCAGTTCAACCAGAAATCAATCCCGAAGTGCTCTCAGGTGAACTTGGGAAACTGTATGCTTTTTTGAAAGAGATTTTTGGTTCAAAAGTAAGTGGACTAACCTTAGATGAATTGAAACTTTTAAACTCCGCTATGGAAG
>CAKZLR010000023.1 GCA_937127165.1 uncultured Candidatus Peregrinibacteria bacterium | reverse complement strand
ATCGCGAATTTTATTAGCCGAAGTCTGAGGATCTTTGGGCAGAAGCACATAATGATTGTCTCCATTGGATTCATCAATACCAGCAGAAGCTGCCAATATACCGTTTTTGATGGTTAGACAAACATTATATTTGTTAGAAGATCTTGGCAGAAAAAAATCTGCTTCTTGTGCAATCAACTCGTCTTTATCTATGTCTTTGGAGACAACTCTACCTTCACAAATGGCTACTATTTTGGAAGTAACAACAAGTATAGAGTTTTCTTTTAAAGATAAAATATAGTCATCCAAAATTTGTAAAAGGTCTGTGTCCTTGATGGTAATGGGCTTGGTTTTTATGGGGGTTATTATCATATGCAAGTAAAACAACAATTTTAAGAAATGGATATATTATCTTGCTAATTTTTAGAATTTTAGTCTGAAGACAATTAGCACGATACTAAGTCGTTGTTAAACAATACAAAACTTTCTTAGTCAAGTTGGTAACTTGATCTAGCAAAGGTTAGAGATTAGAGACCGAAATTTATTCTGCAATTTTAGGAGGAAATAAGTTAGTAGTTTTAGTTAATTTAGGCATACTTGCAAAAAGAGTTGACTTGGCAATTTTTAGGTTGATCAATTTATTTTTGGAAAATATAAATACCGATATTTCTTCTTGATTAAAAATAGATGCTGTGAAACATGTCTCAAATTACTTCAGCTAAATTTGTTAAAAGTAGTACTCATCTGGACGAGTTTCCAGATCCGAAATTATCTGAATTTGCTTTTATCGGTAGATCAAATGTAGGCAAATCGTCGCTGATCAATTTTTTATGCAATAATCGTAACTTAGCTAAAACTTCATCTAAACCCGGTAGAACTAGGCTAATTAATCATTTTTTAATTAACAACAGTTTTTATTTTGTCGATTTACCAGGTTACGGATTTGCCAAAAGTAGCAAAATTGACCGCCAGCGATGGGGGTATTTTACGGAAAACTTTTTACTAAAATCAAAGTATCTAAAATATTTATTTGTACTCATTGACATTAATATTCCGCCACAACAAGTTGACTTAGAATTTTTAAGCTGGCTCAAGCTTAAACAGATACCTTTTGGAGTAGTCTTAACCAAGATAGACAAACCCAACCAAGCTGCACTGTATCGACAGACCAGACTTTTTGATGAGACACTAAGCCGGATTTTAGAAGTAGGTGATAAACTTTTTCAAGTTTCTACAGTCAAGAGAAAAGGTAGAGAAGAGATTTTAGAATTTATTTTTTCTAAGTTAGAAAATGTTAAATAGCTAGAATTTTTTAGAAAACAAATAAATCTCTTAATTTATATATAGGGGGTAAACTTAAAAAGTCTAGATTTTGCACCTTTTTTGAAAATTCTATTTACCTATTTTATCTAAAAACTTTTCCAGTCTGCTCTTTTTTTTGAAAGGTAAAAATAGACTAGCAATCAACATAAATAGTTCAACAACAATTGACTTGGAGCTATCCTCCAGAGTTTGAGTTACTTGTATCGCCGTTTCTTGAGCAGTGTCTAAAGTCTCGACAGCTTTATTTTTTATTTTGGAAATAGCCAAAGTAATCATTACAAAAGAAATAATTCCCACAATACACAAAATGTTAAAGAATATCATACTGGAAATAGCCAGCCAATAAATTAGATTTTCTAGCATAGATTTTTATTACATTTAAAATTAGTCAACTATTATATTACAAAACTAATTTTAAGTCAAAAAATAATGCAAATAGAATTGATAAAGATAGTGGATTATCTTTTTTCAACAATTCAGAACAGCTCCTTGTCCGACTCTTGACCTATTTTAAAGATTACTTCCAAGTCCCTGAAAAGGGGGTGTAACTGACAAATATTTATTTGTAACACAATTTAATATAGGTAAGTATCCAAAATTGCAGGAAAAGTTAAGAATAAGTCTCTAACTTTTTAACCTTTTCAAATATATTTTTTTTACTTTAAGGGCTTGTTTTTGTACCCTTTTAAGTAAAGCTGCAACTTTAAGATACTTATTATCAAAAATTACAATCATAGCATCTACTTACCACGAGACCAAATTCAGTCAAGAGTTAGTTTTTGTACTAGCCATATGTTGTAGGGTTTAAAAAATTCACCAGTTAGTATGTTTTTTAGTTATAATTTTTAGTGATAATTAATTTTTGAACACAAGTTTCCAGAATCCCAATATTTGAGCGTAAAATTTAGTCTTCTAAACTGTATTATAAATTTGTATTATAAATTTATCCCACGTGGTAAAAAACAGTCTTAGATGTTTTTACTGGTTCACAATCTGTTACTTTTTTGTTCAAATAGATGATTTTAAGACTTTGATTAATGTTTTCTATTTTCTAAATTTTAGTTATCAAATCGGTTTTGGCTTTAATAGGAAATGAAGATTAAATTTTTGGAAAGCAAAGATTTGGAAATATATTTAGGAACAACCTAAATAACCAATTTTATTATTTTATTATAATTATAAGGACTTTTACAGAAATATTTTTGAAGAAGATGAAAGTCATTTTTGGATATAATTTAGAATTAATGTCTCTCTATTAGAGAATGAATACAAGCAGGCTTCGGCTTTAACTTTTATGAATCGAAGTCTGACTAGAAGAATTACAATGGGGCACTTTGTCATATCCAAGTCCTAAATTATCCCAAAAACTCTGAAAGAGTTGCTAGAAATTCAAATATTGCTCGTCCTATATAAAAATATTTTTTTAGATTTAGTAGAGAAATACTATCAAGCATTTTTTGAGAATGATCAAGAAAATCGGAGAAAATCAGAGTTTTTATAAAAATATTTTAGATTTGTTACCAAAAGTTTGAAAAAGTGGATTTAGTTTATTTTAATCAGCCTTATACTGATAGCCCAGTGATTATCAAGCTTTTTACCATATACTTAAAACTTACGCGGAATATTGACAAGACAAAGAATTCATTAATGCTATAAAAAGCTATTTTTCAGTTCCCTATAGCGGTTTTGATGAAAAAACTGAAGTTTCAGTTCTTTTGAATAATTATTTGAATTGTCAGTCAAAATTCCTAATTGACTAATTAGCTGGAATAATCGAAGTTTTTGATCACTGGGAGGATTAGCTAAAATTGTTTCAAACTATAGAAAAGTGACGGTAGAAGCTAGAACTTATCAAAATTTAAGAGAAAGTAAGGGGAGTGTTAAAGGTGGTCCGGAGATATCGCTTGTGCGTAAGCCGAAAAAATATTTTAAATCGTTTCTATGTGTCGTTATAGTTTATATAATTCAATATTGGAAGAAATTACATAATGGTTATAATTAAAAAGAGTTTAATGACAACTCATATAGTCTTTGCGGCTAAAAATTAAATTAATCTTACGAAAAAAATATTTTCCAAGATTTCTTAGAAACTTAAATTTACACTTAAATTCAAACAAATTGGATCAAAACTTTGCTGAAATATATGATTTGTTAGTTTAATTTAGAAAATTCATATCAGATTTTGGATAATTTTATAAAACGGAAAAAAATTAAAAACTGTTAAAAGATTTGAAGAAAAAAGGCTGGTCTTAGAACTTATAAATTAAGAAATTCTAGTTGGGATTGTTATTACAAAAACGCTTTGGATTAGATTATTTAGTCGATAGATAATAAGTTTACGCTTCATATGATCAGTTTGGCTGAGTTTGATATTGAAATTAGTAAAGCAGTTCAAAGCTATTTGCTTTGTAGTTGGTATAATCGTTGGTTGAGTTTTTAATTAAAAATATTTTCAAATCTCACCCTTCAGCTTTACCAACCGTAGGTCAAATCAAAAAACAGATTTTTTGTAAAAAACATTCTTTTTGATCTAAAAGTAACTTATTTACCAGCTAATTTCCATTGACAAAAAGAGAAAAGAAAAAGGTCTAAAAACTAAGCTTATCGAATTAAAAATAGCTGCGAAACAGGCAGGTATAGATTTTAATAAAACTAAAATCCTTCGGATATTTATTACGAAATTGTAGAAAAATAAAAATAGAAGAGATTTTCTCTGTTTAGAAAATTTAAAGCGTGATTAGATAATATTGAATAGGCTTAATAAATAGTTCAAAAGAGTTGGTCTAAAATTTGTATGAAGAGCAAGGAGAATTAAGATTTGATACCTTAAATAGACTATTTTTAATTTTGGTTGATACAAAAATTTTGATAAATCCTAGAAACTTAAACGAAATTTAGATTTGTTAAACCAACAATTTTGAGCTATTTAAACAATTTTCACACCAAAAAAATTGATGATTTAAAGATAAATTTGACTACAAAAACAAAAATAGTTTTAGGGCCGTTAGAAGATGCACTTTTTATGTTACTATGTTTATATTATGTTTATATCATATAACATCAAACCTAAAAAGATTCTAATCATTGGATCTGGTCCTATTGTTATTGGTCAAGCTGCCGAGTTTGACTATTCTGGCACTCAAGCTTGCATGGCCGCTCGCGAGGAAAGGGTGGAGACTGTGTTGGTTAATTCTAACCCTGCTACAATTCAAACCGACCCTGATATCGCCGACAAGGTTTATATAGAACCACTACAACCTAAGTTTATAGAAAAAATTTTAGAAATTGAACGACCTGACGGAATTTTGGCAACTGCTGGAGGTCAAACAGGTCTCAACTTGGCTTCTAAACTATTCGAAATGGGAATTTTGCAAAAATACAATGTACGCTTTCTTGGCACTGATTATAAGTCAATTCAACTTGGCGAAGATCGTGGCCTATTCAAGCTTCAAATGGAAAAAATTGGTCAGCCAGTCTTGCCTGCTAAAAGTGTGTCCAGTGTGGAGGAGGGTATGGAATTTGTCGAGCAAATTGGTTTTCCAGTAATCCTTAGAGTAGCTTTTACTTTAGGTGGAACTGGGGGGAATACGGCTTTCAATTTTAAAGATTTAAAAGAGAAATTAGATTTAGCCATCAAAACTAGCCCAGTTGGTCAAGTACTACTAGAAAAATCTGTACTAGGGTGGGGAGAGTTTGAATATGAAATGCTTAGAGATCATATGGGAAATAAAATTTGTGTATGTAACATGGAAAATATTGATCCGATGGGGGTGCACACGGGCGAGTCTATGGTCATTGCTCCTAGCCAAACTTTGTCCGATCAAGACCACCAAAAACTACGAACAGCGGCTTTGGAGATTGTAGAATCTTTAAATATTTGTGGAGGTTGTAATGTCCAATTTGCTTTTAATCGTGACACTGGAGAATATTATGTAATTGAAGTTAATCCTCGTCTTAGTCGTTCGTCAGCTCTAGCTTCTAAAGCTACCGGTTATCCTATTGCTCGGGTTCATACCAAAATTGCTTTAGGTAAAACTTTACCCGAAATTACTAATGATATTACCGGCAAAACCGCCTTTTTTGAACCAGCTCTTGATTATGTAGTGATTAAAATTCCCCGCTGGCCTGACGACAAATTTCCCGAGTTAGACAAAACCATTGGAGTAACAATGAAATCCACAGGAGAGGTGATGGCGATTGGTAGATCTTTTGAAGAGGCGATGTATAAAGCTATTGTCAGTTTGGATCTAAAATACGAGATATGGGGAAGCAAGTTTGCAGAAATAGTCAAACAAAAAACTGATATTACTTTCCTCAAAAACTCACCTGAAAATCTACGAATAGCGGCCAAGTTTGAAACAAAGCCAGAAATATCAGCTTTTTTAGCAAAGCAGGGAGTTGGTCACTATATTAGTGACGAAGAGTATTTTAGTGCCCAAAAGGTGTATAAGATGCTGGGATTTGACCCTTTTGTTGATTTTTTGGTAACTACTACAGTTGATTTTGATGGTTCTGGATCGGCTCCTTATAGGGTAGACTTAGGCAAGTCAGCACATGGCATTATTTATAATCCAAAATTAGACAAATATGCAGTTATACAACCAATTTTGCACACCCAAAAATTTTTGAGTGTGGGAGGGTTTGTAAATAATGTCAAAAATCCTTTAGGTTGGATCAAAGAACTGGAGCAGGAAGTCGGGTTGATGCCTGAAGACCTAGATTTTATTTTACCGCTAGCAAAGTTAGTTAATGTCATTGAGAATGAAGGTTTAAGGGCGGGTTATGAAACTATTTTTTATTATGCCGAAACTACTCAAAATCAGTTACAAAGCAGTTCTGAAGGTCAAGCCGTGTGGTTAAGTTTAGAAGAAATACAAAATCAATGGTCTGGATATTATGAAGTGTTTGAAAAAAATGATCGGTGGTTATATAGTCATGTTCGTCAACTACTTACCCAGATAGACCCTCAAAAACTACAATCGATTAAATCACTACAAAAACAGAATTTACCACTATTCGGTGAATATATTCGGGCAGAGATAGCTAAACAAAAATCTCCTTTTGAAAACCTGCAAGCGGTTTTGTTTGACATGGACGGGGTTTTGCTATCTTCTTCTAATCTATCTTTTAACCTCAAACAAGCTGGATTTGATGTGGGAAAAGTGGATACTTTTATTGGCGAGTTTTTTTCTTGTGAAGAGTTTACTCAAACATTAATAGGCCAAAAAGATCTCAAACAAATTTTACCACCACATTTAGACAAACTAGATTGGTCAAAAACTGTGGACGAATTTTTAGACTTTTGGTTTGAAACTGATGGTGGTTATATTGGTGAAAATCTTTTGGTTGCTAAACTTTTACAAAATCTAGGAATTCCTCTGTATATAGCCACCAATCAAGAAAAACATCGCTTAAAATATTTGGTTAAAAATCGGTTTAGTCTTCGCAATTCCGAGTACGTAAAAAAATATGGAGTCTATTTTAAGGATTATTTTGCTTCTTGTCGACTAGGGGCGCTCAAAAGCGATCCAATGTATTTTAAAAATGTAGCCGAACAATTACGACTTGATCCTAAAAAAATATTGTTAATTGATGATAATGTAGAGTTTGTTAAAGTTGCTGGTCAAGTTGGTTTACAAACAATTTTTTATCAAGCTGGAGATAATTTGTTAGCCAAAATTTTACCGCTATTAGGAATCAATCTTAACCCAAATACAACTCGCTTGAAATCAATTTTTGAGTCTTTTGCAATTGGTGTAACTCCTGATCAAATCACGGAAATTACGCATATTCATCCTTGGTTTACTCACAAACTTTATAGTTTATACGAAGTTAAAGATGATATTTTTAATGGAATCAATTGCTATAAAATGGTGGATACTTGTGCTGGAGAATTCGAGGCTAAAACACCTTACTTTTATTCCACTCACGGATTGGAAAATGAAGCTACAGAACAATTGTATTATCAATTTGAGCCAAATTTTGATTATCTTATTGACAAAGCTAAAAAGGATGGTCGAGAGCTAGTTTTAGATGCGGTAGTGTTAAATCAAGAAAACAAAGTTTTTGTGCAAAAAAGAAGAGCGGAAAGAAAATTTTTGCCAAACTGTTGGGGGGTGATTGGTGGTCATTTTGATGGTGATAGTTCGATTAAAGAAGGACTAAATAAAATTATACAAGAAGAAACAGGCTGGCAATTAGACCGGATTATTTCTTTGTTGGAGGTGCGAGACTGGGAGTTTGCCGGAACTAAAAAAAGAACTTTGGTTTTTGATGTCTCGGTTAAAGGAGACTTGAGTATGCCTAGGTTGCAGTTAGACAAAGTCAACGGTTTTTTGTGGATTTCTAAAAATGAACTACCTTTGTTTTACGAGAACCAAAATTATAACGAAAGACTAATGTATCATGTTTGTAAAAAAGGTTTAGAGATGCACAACGAACCCCGCAAGGTGATTATTCTTGGTTCTGGACCAATTCGTATTGGTCAAGGAGTGGAGTTTGATTACCTTACCGTGCATGCTGTGCAGGCTTTGCAAAAAAAAGGTATCAAAGCTATTATCATCAATAACAATCCCGAAACAGTTTCTACCGATTACTCTACTTCTGATCGTTTATACTTTGAACCTTTGACTCCAGATTTTGTAGAAAAAATTGTTCAAAACGAAAAAGATGGTTTGCTGGGAGTCATTGTTCAATTTGGTGGTCAGACAGCGATAAATCTAGCCGAGCCGCTGCAAAATCGAGGAATTAAGATTTTGGGAACCACTGCTGAAGCTATTCACCTAGCTGAAAATCGCCAAAAAACCGGCGAACTTATTGGTGAGTTAGGTTACAGAATGCCGGATTGGCGAATTGCTTGGAGTAGGCAAGAGGTTTTACAAAAAGTGGAAGAGTTACAGTATCCAGTCCTTCTTCGGCCATCGTTCGTTCTTGGTGGTGAAGGGATGAGAATTGTGTATTCACGGGCAGAAGTGTTAAAATATTTAGATCAATATGCTAGCACTTTTGAGACTGCCTTTGAATCTGAAAATATAGATAATTTAAATTTTTTAGTGTCATCGGCTACGGATGGTTATGGAGATGATGAGTTTAACCAACAAACTTTAAGTCTACAAAAAAGATTTGTAAAACCTTTGCTTATTGATCAATTTTTGGACGAGGCTATTGAAGTCGACATAGATTTTATTAGTGATGGAGAAAAGACTTACTGTTTTATACTCGAACAACTAGATAAAGCTGGAATTCATTCTGGTGACAGTGCCTGTGTATTCCCCGCCCAAAATTTAAGCAAGACCATTCAGGACAAGCTTGTTCAGATTACCAGAGATGTTAGCAAAGCCTTTGGAGTAATAGGTATTGGTAATTTGCAATGTGCTATCAAAGATGGAGAAATTTTTGTGATTGAAGTTAATCCTAGAGCTAGCCGTACAGTGCCTTTTGTGTCCAAGTGTCTTGGCTTTTCGCTTACAGAGCTGGCTACCAATGTCATTTTGGGTGATAAATTACCAGAGTTTGATTTTGATTTAGACTATTACAAAAACCCAGAATATGCCTGGTCGCTGAAGCAAGAAGTGGTTTATAAAGAGCAACCAATCAGAAAAATTAAACCTAAATTTGTAGCCATTAAATGGCCCGTATTTTGCTTGGAAAAACTAACTGGGGTTAGTCAAAAACTAGGTCCATTAATGAAATCAACTGGAGAAGCTATGACTGTTGGTAAAACTTTTGATGAAGCCTACCGCAAGTGGACAGATCCAGACAGTTTAGGCGACTTCAATGTGTATTTGGTATAAAACTGGTTTTTATACAAACTCTTTTGGAAGATTTCGGTGAAAATTCTGAACTATATACTACTTTAAGTAATAAAACAAATTTTTTTTGTTATCCTCTTTTTTTCATATAAAGTCGGGATAGAGAATCAGACTTTTTTATATCCAAACTTTGATACCATCGATAAGCCTACATTGACAGCTAAGACAAAATTTAGTTTTCTGCTTGGATATGTCGCCAATTTTAATTGACTATTACAATCGTTTTGCAAAAGGCAAACCGTGCAAATTTGATTACTTTTTTAGTCAACTAGATTCCCAGCAAATTAGAGATAAATTACCTTATCTTTTTGGTATTGAAGTTTTTTGTCTTAGGTTATTACAAGCTTTAATACATCAAGAAAAAATTTGTATATACAGCGATTATGACACAGATGCTGTTACTGCTACAGCTGTTATGTATTGGGGATTGGTTGAATTTGGGTTTGATCCACAGAAAATCAATTTTTATGTTCCAGATAGGTTTGTAGAAGGTTATGGCATGAATTTAGAGGCTTCTCAAAAGTTATCCGCTGAAAACGACTTAATTGTTACTGTTGACTGTGGTATTAATTCTACCCAAGAAGCTGATTTGATAATGAGCTCTGGCTGCGATTTGTTAATTACCGATCATCACCATTTACATGGCAATTTACCCCAAGCTTTAGCAGTAATCAATCCTCGTTTGTCTGATTTTTTTATTCAACAACCAAGCCAGCTTAAAAAGCCTGATACTTTTTGGAAAAGATTTGAATCTAAATTAGACAGTTCAATTTTAAAGTTTTATCAAACATGGTCGAACCAGATTTTTCACAACAAAGACAAAAAGCAGGGTCAGTTTCTTAGCCATTCGGTGACGGGGGTTGGGGTTGCTTGGTTTTGTATGGTTTGGCTTGCTTACTTTTTACAAGATATTCAAAAAAATTCTAGTATCATACAATCTAGCCAACAATTGAAACAAGTTTTATCTAAAAAAATTGTTGTCCAAAAACTGAACCATTTACTTGGATTTGTAGCAATTGGCACGATGGCAGACTGTCAAAGTATTTTAGACACAACCAATAGATTATTAGTTAAGGCTGGTATTCAAATTTTACAGCAAAATAAACACCTTTTTTTGGGTCTAAAAAGTTTGTTAGTACAAACAGGTTTGCAAGAGAAAATTAACCAAGGCTACAAATTAAATAGTCAAGATTTAGCTTTTGTATTTGCTCCCATTCTCAACTCTTCCGGTCGTATTAGTCATGCTAACTTGTCTATTCAGCTTTTACTTGCTGATTCTTTAGACAAGGCCGACTTTTTAGCTTTAGAGTTAATTGCTATCAACGAAGAGAGGAAAAATATGGTTAAACAAATTAGCACAGTTTTAACTCAAAATGTAAACACCCAAATTACCCAAAACTATTCTTGTATATGGTTAGAAGGAGACTGGAACAAAGGTATTATTGGCTTGTTGGCTTCAAAGTTTACGACTCAATTTGCTTTACCATGTGTAGTTGTTTCTATTGAGGGTGATCAAGCTGTGGCTAGTTTGAGAGCTCCTGAAGGTTTTTATTTACCCGAAGCTATGAAGAAAGCTAGTCAGTGGCTAACTAAGTTTGGCGGACATCCTGGAGCGGCAGGTTTCACTTGCGACGCTGCAGATTTACCAAAAGTAAAAGAAATTTTACAACAGGCACTAGCACATCAAGCCCAAAACCTTTCTAAACCGAACCAAGTTTTTGTACCGGATAACTTCACTGTTCCACCACAATTACAAGCATTAAGCACTAACCCGTCTTATATTTGGTTAACAGTAGATGATTTAAATATAGACTTACTTCAGAAAGTGTGGAATTTAGATCCTTTTGGTCAGGATTTTCCAATTCCTAAGTTTGTGTTTAATTTAGAGAATTATTCTTTGAGATGGCTTGGTCAAGGAGGTAGACACATCAGAATAAATCTAAAACAAGAAATTTCTGTAACTATTTTCAATCCAGACGAGGAAATAAAACAGCAATTTTTACAAGCCAACCTTCCTAAAAATATTTGGCTGGAGGCTAAGTTAACTCAAAATACTTGGAACGGTAGCACCAGAAACGATCTTGTAGCTGAAAAAATTTGGGTTTTGTGATGACAATATCAATACCGACTTCTAGGAAGATTGATACGATATTAGGCTAGTAAAAGATAATATTTATGAAGCACTCCCTAAACTAAAAAACAGTTTTTAAAAGCTGTTCAATCATTGTTTTACATTCTACAACAACAGATGAACTTAGTTTTGTTTATTAATCATTATTATTAGTTAATCTTCTGTTTATAATTTCTTTCATTGCTTGAGCATTGATTCCCGCTGAAATGTTAGCGAAGAGAATTCTATCATTTAAGCTGATAGTTTTAAGCTTTTCAACTATCTCAGCAGGTTTAGGAACATTATTAAAAATAAAACCCCCGTCTTGTTTACTTGGATCGTGCTCGCCAGCAGTTTCTATAATTACATCTCCATAATTAAAAATTGAAGCTAGCAGTCCGTTTTGTTTATAAGTTACATTTTCTATATTCTTAACTGCTAACTGGTTAGACTTTCTAGTGAATAAACCGTTTTGTTCAATGTCTATTACTCTTAAATTAGTCACTATTTGCATGGATAAGTAGTAGTTGTGAAAGTAGAGGGTAAAATAAAGAATAAGTAAAGCATTCATACTAAAAAAGAACAAATCATAAAGAGCCATCCAAAAAGTATCTACAAAACCAACTAAAATTGTCCTAACAAGGAGTAAGCCCAAAAATACTATCAATAATTGCAAAAATTTAAACATAACCAAAACGAGGTCTTCCCTGACCACAAAAATTATATTTTCATTTTCTTGAATTGGTTTAGGTAGACCTTTGGTATCCCATATTGATTGGTCGTTTTGGAATGTTGACAATGCCACTGTCAAAGTAGAAATTATTCTAAATATTTTGTCAAAATAGGTTATTAACACTATTTTACCCTGATCAATGTATATGTTTTGCAAACAGTTTATATTGTTAGTTTTTTACAAAAAATTTTGATTTAGGAATTCTAAAATATAGAAATCTCGTTAAAAACGTTGAAGCATTAAGGGTATATCAAAACCAAAACTAATTTTGATTATTGTTTAAAATGTTTTGAATTTTTAGGTTCAAGTTTAGCTTTTTGAATAACGTAAGAGGCTTATTAAGAAACTTTTATTTAATTACACTTTCTGTGACTTATTTTCCATCATTATCATTATTAATTTATTATTGTTATTATTATTTTTTGCTGGACAGTTAATATTACAAAAATAGGCCCCCACTGAGGGGCCTAAATAGAGAGATAGAAAGAAAAAATAAGAAACTATTCCTCTACCTCTACATTGATTGTTTTTGGTTGGGCTTCCGGTATTTTGGTGATGTTGATAGTTAGAATACCTCTATTATATTTTGCCTTAATACTATTACTGTCAACAGTCTTAGGTAGTGACAAAGATCGACTAAAGCTAACATATTCATGATATTCTTGCCTAATCATATCACCATCTTTATTAATTTCTTCTTTTTTATCCTCAAACGAGATAGTCAAAATATTTTCTTTTATTTCTACTTTGACTTTTTGAGGATCTATGCCGGGTACAGCCAAACTCACCTCATAATGATCTTCACGCTCTTTTATATTTAGGGCTGGAGAATTTGTAATCGGTCTACCAAGTGTGTAAGCAATTGGACGAATACCTTCGTCGAAGAATTGATCTATTAAAGATAGTAGATTTGTGGACATAGGAAGTTGAAATTAGTTTAGTTTTTATTAATTAGCAAGGTTTTGCTAAAAAGCATCGGATAGGATAATAAAAATTTTTAAATTTTGTCAAATATGAATTTTTACTTTTAACCTTTAGTTCTTATTAAATCTAGACGAATAGGAAATATCAAAATTAGCAACTAAAATTATAATTTGCTAAAATACTATTAAATTCTGAATGTTTCAGAATAGCAGTCTGATGTGGTCGCATAACACCATGCTGAATAATAATTATTTCGTAAACTAGATTTTGTAAAGCTTGCAAGTACAATCTTGACATTTTTATTACAATAAACTCTTCTCTTGAAGAGAGTTTTTACTTATTAGTTTTTTAATACAAAATAAAATCAAAATAAAACTACTATGGCTTATATTGTTGATTTGCAAGCTAGTTGGATATTAGATTCCCGGGGTCTGCCAACTGTTAACTGTATAGCTGTACTCGATCAGAACGGTAAAAAAATTAGTGCCAAGGCTAGTGTGCCCAGCGGTGCTTCTACTGGTACATATGAAGCTTTGGAAATGAGAGATGGTGATAAAGATTTTCATGGTAAAGGAGTTCAAAAAGCTATTAACAACATTAATACGATCATTTTAGAAAAAGTATTGAACAAGGAATTTACATCAGCGTTAGATGTAGATAATTTAATTCTCAGTTTGGATACTTCTGGTAATAAAAGTCAACTTGGAGCGAATGCAATTTTAGCTGTATCGATGGCAGTTCATCGTGCTTTTGCTAAGATGGCAGGTTTGGAACTTTGGCAATATTTAAGAAGGCTTTACTTTAGCACCTTGCCAGCTACTCCAAGGTTCCCAAGGTTAATGTGTAATGTATTAAACGGAGGTAAACATGCGGATAACGGAATCAGTATTCAAGAATTTATGATAGTACCAAATAGTGGTAACATTTTAAAAGATGTGCAGATAGCTTCAGAAATATATCATAGCCTCAAAAAAATTTTACACGCAAGTGGTAAAAGTACTGCTTTGGGAGATGAAGGCGGATTTGCTTCTAGTTTTAACGATTCTACAGATGGTAAAAACAATGAAAACTATTTTCAAGATTCCTCTAAAATACCAACAGAAAGAGTGTTGGACTATTTGATGGATGCTATAGTCCAGAGTGGTTATAGTCAGATTAATTGTGAACTGGCTTTGGATGCTGCAGCAAACGAGTTTTTCGTTCCAGAGAAAAATATTTACATAGTCGATAATCAAGAGTTTAACCAAACTACTTTAACTGAGTTGTATAAAAAATTAGTGGATAATTATCCACTTATATCTATTGAGGATGGTTTTAGCGAGGATGACATTTTAGGTTGGCAAGTAATGACCGAAATGTTAGGCAAAAAAACTCATTTAATTGGAGATGATTTGTTTGTAACTAACCCAGAGAGATTTGAAAAAGTTGGTCTGCAAAACAAAATTGCCAACGGAGTTTTGATAAAACTGAACCAAATTGGTAGTGTTTCCGAAACCTGTACAATGATTAACAAAGCTAAAGACCATCAGTATATAACGGTTGTCAGTCATCGAAGTGGTGAAACTACAGATGATTTTATGTCCGATCTTGCTTTTGCTGCTCAAAGTGAGTTTATTAAATTAGGTGCTCCAGCTAGAGGTGAAAGAGTGGCTAAATACAACAGACTCTTAGAAATTTATCACAGTTTAAGATAATTGTACCTATATGGACTTTCCCTAATCAAAAAAGAAATAAGATTTTATCGTTTTTAAAAATTTTTTTTAGAAACCGTTTAGTAAAACAAGATATGTTTTATTTATAGCAAACTTATAACAAAACTAACTCACAAACAAAAATCAAGTAACTAATGAACAACACCAAAAATCAGTCTGTAAACCGAGTTTCTGAAGAAGAATTTTTAACAGAAACGGCTACTTCTTTAGAAGGAAAATCGGGTTTATCCAGTCGGTCTAAGCAACGGCACGCGGCGCAGGCGCATTCGGAAATTCCTGAGCACGGGTATTTTACCGGAAATCAACAAAAACACGACTTTCAGGCAATTAGGTTTGAGCTTAAAAAAAGCAGAAAAAATCAAAGAATCGGGTTTTTTTCTAAGTTATTTTTATCTTCATTAGTAGTATATATAGGGATTGCTATAGTTTTGTATTTTGTAAGATTGAACACATATGATTATTTTTATAAAAATCCAAAGTGGGCTAATTTAGCTGCAAGTATTTTAATTCAACCAAGTATAGATTTATTCGTAAATCGCAAAACCACGTATTTTTTTGATTGGCAGGAAATAGATAGATCTATAATAAACAGTTCAGTTGCACCCCTCACTCTTAGGTCTCGAAACCTGCAATTGGGAAGTTATCGGACACAAATTAGTTCTGAGAACCTGCAAGTGAGTTTGGGTTATACCCAAGAAGCAGCCATAATCTCACCAACTGATTATGATGGCTATTGGAGTTTGATTTTCTGTGCAAAATCAGAAGAAATTTGTAAGAAAAATGATATCTTTCATAAACAAGAGATCAAAATCATTCTTAATGGTGAGGTTGAGCTTTGGGGGGTTAGTCAAGACGGAGAGTTTGTTAGGTTGAAATTGGTTAGATATATAAACATAAATCAAAATAGAGATCTACTGTTTATTTAGTTTTTCATTATTTAATCTTGGTAAAATTATTTTTCTTCAAATTATGCCTTTTTCCCAGAATACCGACTCAAATACAATTAACATTGTCTTTTTCGACTCTAAAAGCTATGACATTAATTTTTTTGATCAAGAAATTTATTCTTTTAACCAAACTCATTCCGATAAGTTGAATGCTATTTATGTCAAAGAAAAAATTAGTTTACACACCCTAGAAAAAGCTGTTGGAGCTCAAGCTGTTTGTGTGTTTGTAAATGATGTAGTAGACAGAATTATTTTGGATAATCTACAAAAAATTGGCATTGATGTGGTAGCTTTAAGGTGTGCAGGATATGATAATGTGGATTACGAGTATGCCAAATCCATTGGTATCAAAGTATTTAGGGTACCAGCCTATTCACCCCACAGTGTGGCTGAACACACTGTTGCTCTACTATTATCACTAAACCGCAAAATTCACCGGGCTTATGAACGAACCAGAGATAATAATTATAGTTTAGAGGGTTTACTGGGATTTGATCTTTTTGGTAAAACTGCTGGAATTATAGGAACTGGTAAAATAGGTAGTATTGTAGCGGAAATTTTTCACGGTTTTGGAATGCAAGTACTACTTTATGACAAATATCAAAATCAGGAGTTAGCTAACAAAATTAATTCGAAATATGTTGAGCTAGACACAATTTATACCGAGTCAGATGTTATCACTTTACATTGCCCACTGTTTCCCGAAACTTACCACCTCCTAAATAAATCTGCTTTTGATAAGATGAAAGATGGGGTGATTATTCTCAACACTTCTCGTGGGGGTTTAATTGATGGTGAGGCTTTAGTTGAAGCTATAAAGTCTGGCAAAGTTCAAGCAGCGGGGTTGGATGTTTATGAATTTGAAAAGGAATATTTTTTTAACGACCTTTCCAACGAGGTTGTGCGAGATCCGGTTTTAGCTCAATTACTTCTCTTTAACAATGTTATCTTAACTTCACACCAAGCTTATTTTACCAAAGAGGCGCTCACAGCCATTGCACAGACTACGATAGATAATATTGCCAAGTTCAAGTTTGCAGGTGTTGTTCAAAATTTAGTTGAGTGAAAAAATTAATTGGTTAAAATAAATTAGTTATTCTAAAATTTTAGATGAGACAAAAACTAAATAGTTTAGTCTAGGGGCAAAGTATATTTCAAGTTAGTTTCACACACAATTTTATTTTCCAAACATATCAATTGTTTTCTCGATTTCACCTCAAAAAATTTTAAACCGTTAGTACCTAAATTAGTTTAGGGTTACGTCCTTTTTGAACTTATTTTTATCTATACAATCACTCCACCTCCAAGTAAAACTTGGTTATCATAAAAAACAATACTCTGTCCACTGGTGATGGCTCTTACTGGTTTGTCAAAAATTATCCGTGCTTGTTCTTCTGATAAAAAAACTTCACAAGCAATTGCTATCTGTCGATATCTAATTTGAGCAGTACACCTAAAATGATTGGAACTAGGTGGTATTTGCCAGTTAAGTTCTTTAGCTACTAGCTCACGGCTATACAGTGGAGTTTGGTTTTTGCTATGAGTTACCCAAACTTGGTTAGCCTCTATATCAATTTTAGAGACAAACCACGGACCGCCGCTCAATCCTAATTTTTTTCTCTGACCGATGGTGTACAAAAAAGCTCCTGGGTGTTTGCCTAATAGTTCACCATTTTCGATGTTCAAAATATCACCTTCTTTTCGTCCTAAACTACTTAACAAAAGTTCTCTTAAGGGAGTATGACCAACAAAACATAAACCTTGAGAGTCTGGTTTGGTAGAAGTTACCAATCCGAACTCTTTAGCTTTCTGGCGAACTTCTGTTTTGGTTCTAAATTCTCCTATTGGAAATAGGATTTTAGGTATCTGATTGGCTTGAATCTGCCATAAAAAATAAGTTTGATCTTTATTTTTGTCTAAAGCTCGCCAAATTTGATTGTTTTTCACTCTAGCATAGTGACCAGTAGCTACAAAGTCAGCCCCCTTATTGGTAGCAGTCTTATAAAAAATGCCAAACTTGATTTGACCATTACACATTACATCCGGATTAGGAGTTCTGCCGTTTTGGTATTCTTGAATCATATACTCTACTACTTTCTCTTTATACTCTTTTTCGAAATCCCAAACTTCAAAAGGTACACCAAGTTTTTTAGCAACCAAACTAGCATCTTGCAAATCATCCTCCCAAAAACAACCATACAAGCTATCTGGCAAGTTCATCTGCCTCAGTGATTCTAAAGACCAACATTTCATAAACACTCCCACAACTTCATATCCAGCTTGCACCAAAACTCCACAGGCCACCGAAGAGTCCACCCCTCCGCTCATCATTACAAACACCTTAGCCATATTTCTTACTCACCTATCAAGTAAAAGTAAGAAATGGTCAAATGGTTGAATAAATAAAATCTCTTATCTTTCTTGCTATATTTTGCAAGGATCCTTAGTTATATACAGTTATGATACCGTTGTATTGTTGTCTTATTACCGATTTATGTCATCTCCCTTGTCATCCCCCCTAATCAATACACTCGCAGTCGTCCCGATTTTACCATCACTATTCACTCTGGCGAAACAATACAAATACAATTTCATTTCTTCGCACTCTTCTTCGCACTTAGTTAATCCAATATAGATAACGTGTACATCACGACCTTCTTCAAAAGAATATACAGTATACTCTTTACCTATTTGAAGGTTTTCCTGTCTTACTAGTTTCTCAAGTTCTTTCTGTGCATCATCTGGAAAATAATCAATATTTTCTCCCTCACCGTTAATATTTTCTCCCTCACCGCGACTACCACTTTCTGGTGATCCTTTTCCAAAGAAAAGGATAAGACTAAAAAGTTAATGTTAAAAATTATTAAGTACTACTATATTATAATTTCTGGTTAATGTCAAGATTTAAACTTGGAGGTAATCAAAAATTGTTGTTGAGACTGGTTTGTGGATAATAAGACAAGCTGTTTGAGATCTTTGATATATAGTTTTATTTGCGATTGATTTCTAGATTACACAAGAACCCCTACGGGGAGGTAGGGGTGCCTTCTAAATTATCTTTCAAGTTTGTATTTACTCTATAACTTCAAATCTTTCATAAATATCAAAACCTCGATTACCTTGGTTATATTGAGGTCCAAGGTTATGTTTCAAAAGCAGCAAAAATATCTTCTAGTTTAAGGTAAAGTTTTCATAAAGTTTCTAAAGTCTTTTGGCATCTGATCAATTGTTCGAACACTTCCAGAAATAACTTCAATTGTCGGGACATCTTGATTATAAGCTATATCATATACCTCTTGGGTAACTTTGAAACCTTCTTTAATAAAATTTTTAGATTCTCCTTCTGGAATATTTTTCAAAATTCGGTCAGTAGGTTTAATTATGTGTGTACTTCTAGTACCCACCACAAACCCAGTGCTGACATCTGCAAAAACTTCGATTGGTTCGATGATAACTTCAAAACCAGGATCAACTGACATATCATTATCACTGGAAAATGCATCTTTTAGATTTTCGTCTGTAAGCTGCTTTTTAAGATTTTCAAACAAAAAGTCAACCTCCCTATCAAACTGCGCTTTGGTAATTTCACCAATTTCACCTGGGAATGATCTGTCTATTTTTCCTAAAGCTTTGGAAATTCTAACAACTTCGGGGTGCTTGGATTTTATAAAATCAGGTAGTTTTTGGTCGTTCACCACAGCTTTTAATACTTCTGGAGATATTTCTTGCTGAATTCTGGTAAAATCTTGGTTTAAAGTGTAAACAACTGGTCTAACATTAAATTTTTGTCTATCTTTACCAATTTCCACATTCTGAGGACCTTTTATCTCGATTTTATCGATCACTCTGCAGGTATTGGTCAAAATAGTTCTGCCAGTTGATTCCTCAAGCATGTCAGTTGTTCTTGCTTCTGATAAATCCATCAATACACCAAGTAATTCGCTAACTCCTTCTTTTTGCAATCTCGTAAGATTAAAATCGCTTTTGTACCAAGAATCTGATGAATCTTTGACATTTAAGTTCTTTCCTTCAACATTCAGTTTCGATAACTTAAAAGCCACTCCAGTTGTGTCTAGATATGCCTCACCAATAGCAGATATTTGAAAGTTACCTGCCAATTGTGGAGAACTGGAACCAGGCTCAATTTCCTCAAGCATGCTGTTAATTTTGTCACCATTCAGTCTACCGTTAATTTCCATCAAAGCTATTGCTCTTTCGTCAATCATACTCATTCTAGCCTCCAAGTAGATGTCGAAGGAAAAGTCTTGAGCATATTTTTGATAGACTGGAACTATTGAGATATAGTTTTTAAATTGCATAGCCTCCAGTCTTGGTGGAGAAAAGTTATCCACATATTGCCAAACATCACCACAAGTCTCTGGCTTTTTAGGATTAATAGAAGCCAAAGCCACCATTGTTTTATCTTTTTGAGTAATTGCATCCAGTTTCATAGCTACTCCATGGAAGCCCATAGCGTCCATAGTTCTAGCAGCCAACGTTTGGCCGAACACAGGAACAAAAACTGAAAATAGACCTATAAGAACTACAGCACTTACAGCAACCCCTGCTATAACCCATGCTATAATAAGCGGTTTTTTGCTTTTTGATTGATTATTCACAGGTGGTAAATTTTGCACGTTCTGTTGCATATACATACCATTCAGTACATTTGGATTTGGTATATCTGAATTCAGATTTGGCGTGTTTAGCCTTTGCTGATTAAAGTTACCCATGTTGTTATTATCAAGCATAACTAGAAATAATTTGACTTTGGATAAAAACACTTTCTGTTCCCACTAATTAGCGGTCTAATTTAGACTAAACCAGTGCAGAACACACCACGTACCAACGTCTAAAAAAACTTAGACTTCTGTCGAAGTCAGAAAAATATTCAGACTTCTGTCAAGTCTTTTGTCAATTTTTTAGGTTAAATTTAGCCAGCCAAATATAAATTTTTTTTGCAGATTTTGTTCATTTAGTTTTCTTGCTTCTATTATTTTAGTTAATTTGTTAAAGTATTTCGAGTCAGGTTGTTGTTTATAAAAATTCTCTAAATAAAACTGTACTTGCCATAACCAGAAGTTTAACTCTTCTCTTTCGACTATTTTTAAGTCTGGAACAGATACTTTCTTATCGCTCAAAAGAGACCTGCAAAAATCTAAGACAGGTGGTAGTTTTTTTTGAGTTTGAGCGAGCAGATTTTGATCCAGTATTTTGATAACTAAATCACTTTTAAGATTATGAAACCAGCACCTAGAAGCGATTGTAGGTAAAATGTTTGAGCGGTTTTGGGCAAATAAAATAATTTGTAAGTTTTTTGGTGGTTCTTCCAATAATTTAAGCATTCCCTCTTGCATTTGTAGAGAAAAACTACTCAAATTACCTAAAAAAAGCAAGGTTGGTTGACTGTAATGAGTATAAAAACTAAGCAGAATTTCAGTAAAGTCTTTTTTAGCGCTTAAATTAGGTTGTAAAACTAAACCTTGAGCAAGTAGTTTGTACCATAATTTATCTAATTCTACCTTTGTATCTGAAGTATATAGTAAATTCGCAAATTGAGTTTTTAGGGTGGCAAAATAAGACCTAGCTACCAATTTTTGAAGTAAATTTGTTTGCACGAAAGTCTGAGTAAGGATAATATGAGATTGCGACATTTGGTATAAGAGCTGAGTATAAATTTAAAATTATTGGTTTTTAAGAGATTTAAATTGAAACCTGAGTAAATCGCTGTCTTTGTTGGAAAAATAGATAAAGTTATTAATAATATAAAGCCAGCTAAAGATTATTTTAAGATAAATATCTCTCCAACTTAAGTCATAGTTGGGGATTTTTATATTATGACGAACAGAATTAATTATGAATTTTTTATTTTCTTCATTCAACTCAATTTTGGTTATTTGATCACAACTATCAACAAATCTAAAAATTGATACAAATAAATCTTCATTTAATTCTATGATATGAGCATGAGAGCTTTTTTCTATTTTTTCAAAATCTGTTTGAATCACCTCTGCCATTTTAATTAAGCATTCATCACTAAGTTTTCCTAAAATTTCTTCCGATATTCTACCAAGAACTTTGTTTTTTTTCATATATCTATGAAAAGACGGATAGTGTCCAATTTTATCGATGTAAATATAATCATCTTGATTTTGAATGATGAACCTGTTCAGGGAGTTGAACACTCTTTCAAAAATGTAACTTCTGGCAAGAGAATAAATTTTAAAAGTTTCTTGTTTACGACTATATTCAAAAAATAGCTCAATCATGGTAATACTAATAGCAATTTCTACAAAAACTGCAGACAGGTGAGCATAATAGCTATTTTCAGCTTTATCTAAAGTGTAAATATACCAAAAAACAAAACCTAAAGATAAAAACAGTAAAACAATGGAGATTATAATGCGAATGTGTTTATCTAACATAGTTAGTTAATTTAACCAAAAAACAAATCTTGTCTAGATTTGCCTTTTTTAGTAAAATAAAAATATTTTACTTTTGTTATGTTTATAACATTTAGTAAACACTTAAAACAAAATTTTATATGCTTTCTGTTAAACAAGAAGTGGAAAAAATAATTCAGGAAAATCCGTTTATTGAGGATTTGATTGTACAAAACCTGATTAATTTATCTAGTTATGCTAGAAAAATAAAACCAGAAATAGAGACAAGGCTTTCCAAAACTGTCTCTGTTGGTTCAATTGTAATGTCTCTTAAAAGACTAGTACCTAGTCTACAATCTAGAGGATATCTGGATGTAAGTGAATTTATAGAAGATCTAATGGTTAGATCAGGTTTGACTGTGATGACTTTTGAAAATTTGGATAGCTTATTTACTAATTTAAAAATTATCTTAGAAAAATATTCTCATCGTAAAGATGTGTTTGTCAATTTTAGTCGTGGCAGTGTGGAGACGACTATCGTTTGCAATCAAAGTATCAGTCAAGAAATCAGACAAATTCTAAAAAAAGAAAAATTAATTCATAGTTTTGATGAAGTTGGGTCTATTACTTTAAAACTATCTAGTAAAACTGTAAATATAAATGGGGTTTATTATTCTTTATTCAAAATAATTGCTAATAAGGGTATCAATATGATTGAAATTATTTCTACTTACAGAGAATTAACTATAATTGTTGCTGAAGACAAACTAGACAAAGCCTTTGTAGCTTTAAAAGAGTGTTTATAAGAACTTGGAAAAAACAGTCGGGTTAAATTTTAATATCACAATTAGTTTAAATTATATCTCTTGAGTAGGCATCTTTCATATCGTCATAACTACCCCTATTCTGGTTTATTTGACTATCTTCTTTAAATTCTGGTAAATTAGGAGGTACCTGTTCGTCATCCTTTATTTCTATTAGCTCTTCTGATTCTAGTTGATTTTTGTTGTCATTTTTTTCCTTTTTATTTCCTTCTATCAAATTTTTCTCATTTTCGTCATTTTTTTGCATTGATGGATTGTTTTGGTAATTCTTACTATTCCCCAAAATTTTTAGAACTTGTGGAAAAACAAATATGAATATCACGAACAGTATAATTACCGAGATAAACCAGTAAGTTTGTTTTTTTGTCATAAATAACTTACTTAAACAACTTAGAAAGTTAGATATTTTTTAAATTTTACCATTTTTTATTTAAGCTTAATTTTAAACTCAATTTAAATACTTAGAAAGTAGTAAACTTTATAAAGTAGTAAAACTACAAGGGTAGATTTAATTAAAAATTAACAAAAGTCAAATCAAAAGTCAAAACTTGAACTATTAAAGGTTTTTGAAGTTGAAGTAATTAAATTGTTCTATAATTTATCAAATTTATTTGATTCGTATTGACCAAAACTTCGTTTTTTAATTTAAAACTGACAGTCAACTATTAAGGTTAACTTAATTATAAATAAACAATAAAAACTAGCAAAAATGTCTTCAGCCATATATCTTGTTATTGATACCGAGGCTACTGGTTTAATTCCCGGTAGACATGGTTTGATCCAAGTTGCTTGTGCTGCTTTAGACCGGAAATTTCAGATTTTAGATAATTTTTGTGTGGATGTGTGTCCTCCAGAATCTGTGGTTGTGGAACAGGAAGCCTTAGAAATTAACGGATTTACTTTGGAACGTATCAAAAAAGGAATCAGTTATCTTCAAGTAGCTACTCAACTGTTCAATTTTTTAGAAAAAAACTTTGTTAATGAGCCTGTGATGATTGGCCAGTTTTATCCATTTGACTATGCTATGTTAGTTGAGTTGTGTAGGCAAACAGGAGAAATTGGCAAACAACTTCACCAAAAAATAGGTAATAATTTTATAGATACTAAGGTATTAGTAAATATTATTAACCTTAAATGTACTGAATCTGGTAAAAAGCCTGTTTTTCCTGTGGTTAGTTTATCTAAGCCAGGCGGGGTGAAAGAAGTTCTAAAAACAAAAAATTATCAATCGCACGATGCTATGGGTGACGTGCTAGCTACTAGAGAGGTGTTGATAAAGCTGGTCAAAATGATAAAAATCACCTGATATGACTGAGTTTAATTTTTTATATAAAATAAATGGAAAGGTTAAGCCAGGTAGCCATAGAGGAAAGGATTTAGGTTTTCCAACAGTCAATTTGGACTATGTAGAGGAAGTTGAATTGGGTGTTTATGCTAGTTATGTACTTTTTGATAATAGATTATACGAATCTATAAGCAATGTTGGATCGGCTATAACTTTTGGTCAAAACGAACTTAAAATAGAAACTTATATTTTTGATTTTGCAAGACAAATTTATGATCAAGAGATTGTAGTTTTTTTGGTCCAAAAGATTAGAGATATACAAAAATTTAAAAGTACTCAAGAACTGGTAGCACAAATTCAGAGAGACATAGATTTGGCGGAAAAGATTCTAAAAACTAGTTGTTTAGATATTTTTTGACTAGTTTAAAGTTAGTAATTTTTTTGATTAAAAAGAAGGTTGATTAATTAATCAATTACCTAATAAAAAGCCCCTAAAAAATAGGGGCGATTCGGTTTTGCTTGATTACTAATTATGCTATGGTTAAAGTTAAAGTAGCATTATAAGCCTGAGCTCTGGTGTAGGCAGGTAGGGTTTGCACCAAAGTTAATTGTTTTTGATAAGCACCTTCACCCCCACCAGCAGTGTAACCACCTAACTGAAAGGGTGGATTATTGGTTTCGGTAGCAGTTAAATTAGTTATACCTAATGCCTTTTGTAATGTGGTTACATCGTCCAGATTTTGGTTAACTGGCTGACCGGAAACTCTTTGCATAGGACCGGGGGTGAGATTAAAATCAGAAACTTGATTACAGTCAACACCTATTTGTTCTCCAGTAGCTGGATTTATTCTGTTTCTACATAAACCTAGGATAGTCTGATCGGTTGCTCCTTGAAAGTTAGTCATTGTGGCAGTTACATTCCAACCAACAGTGGAAATACCACGAAGGTCGCTAAACCGAGCCAAAGTTGTACAACTTACATTTTGATCAGTTGCCGAAACTGTAGGAGAGGTTACGCCGTCTTCGTTTACTGTCATAACACAGTCGTTGACACTTACCGAAAGGACACCTGGCAGTACCGTAACGACTATATTTTCGGTATCACTTTAGGCTAATGCATTGGTAACGCCAGCAAAAGAAACAAAGCCTTGTGCAGCTACCGAACTTAGGGTAGCAATTTTGCTCACAATATTTTTTACAGACATGTGCAACAAACATTTTTATTTTTGTAAAAAAAATAATTTGTACTGCACCTTTTTTAAAGTTGTCAAATTTTAAAAATATCTAAATAGCTATAAAGCTTATATACAAGCTTTAAAACAAATATTTATCTTATTTATCTATTTAAGAATTTTTTATGAAAAATATCAAAGTTGAAATTCTTTTGTAGAATTTTCCTACATACAAAAGGTTTTTAAAACAAAAACTAATTAGGTGAAGAAAAAAGAACTAGACATTTTTTAAATTTTGTACTTTTGTATCACTGAATATTAGTGTGTTTGACAAACTGAAGAAATTAAAGGCAATTTTAATCATAAAAATATCTATACTAGTTATATAGTTATAGTGTTGTATACTGTACACAGTAATTATGTTTTCTAGTAATTATGTTTTCAATTAATAACAATAACACCAATTCAAGAAATATCATCCAACAAGACATAAAAACTATAAGTGCCAGTGAGTTTAAAAAT